>NZ_JBJGYS010000003.1:0-330899 GCF_054050115.1 Geodermatophilus sp. SYSU D00708
GCGCTCGGGGGGTGGTAAACCGGGCATCCCGCGTGCGGGCGGCCCCCGCCGGGGGGGCACCACCACCACCTTCCCGGGAAAGGGTGTCGGGCGGCCGTGCGGGGACTGGCCGACGCGGGCCCGGCGTCGGCTCCGCGGGGTCCGTGGAGGGTGGCATCCCTCCGCGACGGGGCCGGCAGCCGGGGGCGGCTTGGCCTGGAAGCGCTTGGCCTAGAAGCGCTTGGCCAGGCGCATCCGCAATGGGCGGCCGTCGGGGTCGTCGACGACCCGGTAGACGGGGGTGGTCAGCAGCCGGGCCGGCAGCGACAGCCGCTCGGTGTGGTGCTGCCGCAGCCGCCCCGGGGGCCGAGGGCCGCGCCGGCCGTCCTCGTACCAGGCATCCAGCGCCGCCGCGGAGGACTCCAGCGCCGCCACGAACGCGTCGGGGTCGAGCAGGTCGCCGTCCTCGCTGCCGTCGACCGCGCGGTCCAGGTGCTCGCGGGCCAGTTCCAGGCGCAGGTCGCGGGCGAAGGTCCGGGCGCCGTCCCCCGTGCCGGCCGGGTCGCGCGGCTCCCGGGGGTCCCGCGTGGTGTCGAGGACGGCCGAGGAGAGCTCGCTGTCGTGGGTCCAGGAGCGGCGGTTGAAGTTGTCGCTGCCGACGCTGGCCCACACGTCGTCGACGACGCAGACCTTCGCGTGCACGTAGACCGGCGTGCCCTGGTGGTTCTCCACGTCGAACACGTGCACCCGGTTGCGGCCGGCCCTCCGGCACATCTCCAGCGCCTGCCAGCGGCCGACGTACTGCGACCGCTGGGCCACCGCGCCGTCCTGGTCGGGCACCCGCGGCACGATGACCACCAGGTGCAGCCGCGGGTTCTCGGCCAGCGCCCGGGCGAACAGGCGGGCGATGTCGGCCGACCACATGTACTGGTCCTCGAGGTAGACCAGCCGCCGCGCCCGCTTGATGGCCTTCGAGTAGCCCCGCGCCACCGAGCGCTCGCCGGCGGGCGCGAAGTCGTAGGGGGGCCGGATCGCCGGGTAGGTGCGCAGGTTCTGCACCAGCATCGGCCCGCACGGCGGAGGTGGCGGCAGCTGCGGCGGCAGCGGGTCGCCCTTCAGCCGGGCGTGGTGCAGCTTGTCGCGGACCCAGGCGATCGGGTGGTCGACGTCGGGGTTGGTGGGGTCGTCCCAGCGCTCGCGGAACACCGTGTCGAGCACGCCGACCGCCGGTCCGCGCAGCATGAGCTGGACGTCGTGCCACGGCGGGTTCGGCCCGTACGCGTCGGACATCGCCAGCGGCTGCGGGTCGCCGGCGTGCGCGGCGTCGTCCCGGCGCGCGTGGCACAGGTCGATCCCGCCGACGAACGCGACGTCCTGGGTCGGGTCCTGGTCGTGCCGCAGGACGACGAACTTCTGGTGGTGGCTGCCGCCGCGGCGTACCCGCTGGTCGAGGATCACCTCGCCGCCGCCGTGCTCGATCTCCGCGTCGAGCGCCCGGTTCTCCTCCTTGCTGAACGACATCCGGTCCATGTGCGAGCGCCACACCAGGCCGCGGACGGTCACCCCGCGGCGCACCGCGTCGGTGAACAGCTGGGCGACGGTCGGGCCGCCGGGACGCAGCTGCTCGTCGGGATCGCCCCGCCAGTCGGTGAAGAACAGGTGGTCACCCTCGTCGAGGGCCTCCACGCACTCGACGAGCCGGTCGAAGTACGTGGCGCCGTGCACCAGCGGCACGGCGAGGTTGCCCTCGGTGTAGGCGGGCAGGCGCGTCGCCGGGTTGCCGCGCTCCTCGGCGGTCAGCAGCCAGCGCTCCGGATCGTCCACGTGGTGATCACATCGTCCCGCTCAGGGGGACGCAACCACGGGCTGCACGGGGGACCTCGGTAGCCTCTGGACCCGTGGCCCTCGTCGTCCAGAAGTACGGCGGCTCGTCCGTCGCCTCCGCCGCGCACATCAAGCGCGTCGCCGAGCGCATCGTGGCGGCCAAGAAGGACGGCAACGACGTCGTCGTCGTGGTCTCCGCGATGGGTGACACCACCGACGAGCTGCTCGACCAGGCAGCGCAGATCACCGATGACCCGCCCGGCCGCGAGCTGGACATGCTGCTCACCGCCGGGGAGCGCATCTCCATGGCCCTGCTGGCCATCGCGATCAGCACCCACGGGTACGAGGCGCGGTCGTTCACCGGTTCCCAGGCGGGGGTGATCACCACCTCCACCCACGGCAAGGCGCGGATCATCGACGTGACCCCCGGCCGGCTGCGCGAGGCCCTCGACGAGGGGTCGGTCGTCATCGTGGCCGGGTTCCAGGGCGTCAGCCAGGACACCAAGGACGTCACGACCCTCGGCCGCGGCGGGTCCGACACCACGGCCGTGGCGGTCGCCGCCGCGCTGCGGGCCGACGTCTGCGAGATCTACACCGACGTCGACGGCGTCTTCACCGCCGACCCGCGGATCGTCCCGAACGCCAAGCGGCTGGACACCGTGACGTACGAGGAGATGCTCGAGCTCGCCGCCTCCGGGGCGAAGGTGCTCATGCTCCGCTGCGTCGAGTACGCCCGCCGCTACGGCATCCCGGTGCACGTTCGCAGCTCCTACTCCCAGCTCCCCGGCACGATCGTGACCGGCTCGATGGAGGACCTCAGCGTGGAACAGGCCATCATCACCGGCGTCGCGCACGACCGCTCCGAGGGCAAGATCACCGTCTACGGGGTGCCCGACCGGCCGGGCGAGGCCGCCCAGATCTTCCGCGTGCTCGCCGACGCCGAGATCAACATCGACATGATCGTGCAGAACGTGTCGGCCGAGGCCAGCAAGCTCGCCGACATCTCCTTCACGCTGCCGAAGAGCGACGGCCCGGCCGCGCTCGCGGCGCTGGAGCGGGTCAAGCACACCGTGGGGTACACCGACACCCGGTTCGACCAGCACATCGGCAAGGTGTCGCTGGTCGGCGCGGGCATGCGCTCGCACCCCGGCGTCTCGGCGCGGTTCTTCGGCGCGCTCGCCGACGCCGGTGTCAACCTCGAGCTGATCAGCACCTCGGAGATCCGGATCTCCGTGGTGTGCCGTGACACCGACGTCGACCTCGCCGTCCGCGCGGTGCACGACGCCTTCGACCTCGGCACCGACGAAGCCGAGGCGGTCGTCTACGGAGGGACCGGACGATGAGCCTCTTCAGGAAGGACGACGGTCTGCGGGTCGGCGTCGTCGGCGCCACCGGCCAGGTCGGCGGCGTCATGCGGCAGATCCTCGCCGAGCGGGACTTCCCGATCAGTGAGCTGCGGTTCTTCGCCTCCGCCCGGTCCGCCGGCAGCACGCTGCCGTGGGGCGACGGCGAGATCACCGTCGAGGACGCCGCCACCGCCGACCCCTCGGGGCTGGACGTGGCGCTCTTCTCCGCCGGAGCCACCACCTCCCGGGTGCAGGCACCGCGGTTCGCCGAGGCGGGCGTCACGGTCATCGACAACAGCTCCGCCTGGCGGCGCGACCCCGACGTCCCGCTGATCGTCGCCGAGGTCAACCCGCACGCCCTGGCCGAGATGCGCAAGGGCATCATCGCCAACCCGAACTGCACCACGATGGCCGCGATGCCGGTGCTCAAGCCGCTGCACGCCGAGGCGCAGCTGGTGCGCATCGTGGCCAGCACCTACCAGGCGGTGTCCGGCAGCGGCCTGGCCGGCGTCGAGGAACTCGACACCCAGGTCAAGGCGGTCGTCGACAAGGCCGCCGAGCTCACCCACGACGGCTCGGCGGTGACCTTCCCGGAGCCGGTCAAGTACGTGCGGCCGATCGCGTTCAACGTGCTGCCGATGGCCGGCTCGCTGGTGGACGACGGCTCGTTCGAGACCGACGAGGAGCAGAAGCTCCGCAACGAGAGCCGCAAGATCCTGGAGATCCCGGAGCTGCGGGTGTCGGGGACCTGCGTGCGGGTGCCGGTCTTCACCGGCCACTCGCTGTCGCTCAACGTCGAGTTCGCCCGGCCGCTGTCGGTCGAGCGGGCCACCGAGCTGCTGACCGGCGCGCCCGGCGTCGAGCTCACCGCGGTCCCGAACCCGCAGCAGGCGGCCGGGCAGGACCCCAGCTACGTCGGCCGCATCCGGCAGGACCCGGGCGTCGACGGCGGCCGCGGGCTGGCGCTGTTCGTGAGCAACGACAACCTGCGCAAGGGCGCCGCCCTCAACACCGTCCAGATCGCGGAGCTCATCGCATCGTCACGCTCCGCGTGACACCGCGGCCAGGTGCCGTCCCCCAGCTGCGATGAGCCGCTGCGTGGCTGCCCGGCGGGAGGCCTTCGGCCCCCGCGCCGGGCACCACAGGCGCTGCCCGCCTACGGCTGGACGTTGCGGAGGGCGAAGCTCAGCGCGATCTCGACCTGGCGGATGGTCTCCTCGATGACCAGGGAGCCGTGCCCCGCGTCGAACCGGTACACCTCGTGCGGCTTGTCCAGGCGCGCCAGCTCACCCAGGTAGTTCTCGATCTGCCGGATCGGGCAGCGCGGGTCGTTCGCGCCGGCCACCACGAGCACCGGCGCGTGGACCGCGTCCACGTAGGTGATCGGCGAGGAGCGCACGTACACGTCACGCACCTCGTCCGGTGACCCGCCGAAGAGCGCCCGGTCGTAGGCCCGCAGCCCCTCCATCTCGTCCTCGTAGGCGGCCAGGTAGTCGGCCACCGGCACCTCGGCGATGCCGGCCGCCCAGCGCTCCGGCTGGGTGCCGAGCCCGAGCAGGGTCAGGAAGCCGCCCCACGAGCCGCCGGTGAGCAGGGCCCGGGACGGGTCGACGAACCCCTCCTCGACCAGCGCGTCGTACACCGCGGCGACGTCCTCGAGCTCGGTGAGCCCCGGCCGGCCGGTCAGCGCGTCCCGCCAGGCGCTGCCGTAGCCGGTGGATCCGCGGTAGTTGACGTGCACGACGGCGTACCCGGCGTCGACGTAGGCCGCGCGGCGCGCCCGGTAGGAGTCGTCGTCGGCCGCCTCCGGGCCGCCGTGCACGAGGAAGGCCGTGGCGTACGGCGCCGGTCCGCCCGGGCGCACCACCAGCGCGTGGACGTCCCCACCCGGACCGGGCACCCAGCGGTCCTCCACCGGGTACGCCTCCGGCGGCGCCTCACCGGGCGCGGCCAGCACGACGGGACCGTCGGCCCGCCGGATCACCGGCGGCAGCTCGGAGTTGGACCAGGCGAGCTCCACGGTGCCGTCCGGGCGGGCGGTGGCGCCCCGGACGACGCCGGTCGGGGTGTCCAGCCGCTCCAGGGCGCCGGTGGCCAGGTCGTAGCGGTACAGCTCGCTGCGGGCGGCGTGGTCGTGCCCGACGAGCAGCGCCGAGCCGTCGGGGTACCAGCCGGCGGTCACGTCGCCGGGGAGGTCCAGCACGATCTCGGTCTCGGTGTCGCTGCCGACGTCCCAGACGAGCAGTTCCTCGCGGCCGCGGCGCTCGTGGCCGACCAGCAGCCGCCGGTCGCCGGGCAGCGGGGCGAACTCCAGCGCGTGCAGCCCGCGGCCCTCGCCGTCCCACTTCTCGGCGACGACCGCGTCGTCGGAGGTGCGCAGCACGCGCAGCGCCGGGTAGCGGGGGTCGCCGTGCTCGGAGTGCGAGACGACCAGCAGGTCCTCGTCGTGGGTGAGCGCGTCGACCGAGGCCGGGTCCTCGTGCCGGTAGACGACCCGCGGGGCGCCGCCGGCCGGGGCGATCCACAGCTCGGAGCCATCGTCCGTGGACCGGCCCAGGGCGACGACGGAGCGGCCGATCTCCAACCCCGCCGGGTAGGCCGGCCCGACCTCGGGGACGGCGACCCGGTCGTCCCCGCCGGCGAAGGGCTGCACCATCCAGACGCCGAACTCGTCGCCGTCGGTGTCGGCGAACCACCAGATGGTCTCGCCGTCCGGGCTGAGGGTGCCGATGAGCGTCCCGTTGGCCCGGTCGGTGGCCTGCCGGTGGGCGTCGGTCGTCCGGTCCCAGGCGTACTGCTCGACGACGCCGCTGACGTCGGAGGAGTACAGGCAGCGGTGCGGGGCGTCGCGGGCCCAGTCGGGCAGGCTCACCCGCGGCGCCCGGAAGCGGGCCTGCCAGCGGGCGGTCACCTCCGCCGGGAGGGGCGTGGCGGAGGGCGGCGGGGTCTCGGGGGCCAGGACGCCCGACCGGGGGTCAGCGGCCCCGGGGGTCGCGGTGGGGTCGGGTGTCGCGGCGGGCTCGGCACTCACCCGGCCATCTTCCCCGGCCGCGACGGCTGCGGTGCGGCGGCCTCCGCCCGGGCCGAGGACGACGGTTGACGCGACGCCGGTGTGACGCACACCATGGACCCGTCATGTCCGGACGCCCGTCCGCATAGCGGACACGGCGCGTCGACAGGAGTGCTCATGTCCCAGTCCACCGAGAGGAGCGCGTCCGCGCGGACCGGTGCGGCGTCGCGCCAGGACGGCGGGATGTCCGCGGCGGCGGTCGCCGTCGGGTTCACGGTCCTCTGCCTCTCGTACATGCTCAACGCGATGGACCGGCAGGTCTTCTACCCGCTGCTGCCGCAGATCCGGGAGGAGTTCGGGTTCTCGCTGGCCCAGTCCGGCCTCCTGGCGACTGGGTTCACGCTGGGCATCGCGCTGACCGGCGTCCCCGCCGGTTACCTGCTGGACCGGCTCTCGCGCAAGATGATCGTGGTCATCAGCGTCGTGGTGTACTCGCTCGGGACGTTGGCCATCCCGCTCGCGGTGGGCTTCGGCGACATGGCCGTCTACCGCCTGGTCTCCGGCGTGGGCGAGGGGGTCCAGGCCACCGCGATCTACGCGGTCATCGGAGCCTTCTTCTTCCACCGCCGTGCCGTCGCGGCCGGCTTCATCGGCGTGGCGTTCGGGCTGGGCGTCTTCCTCGGGCCGGTGGTCGGTCAGGCCTTCGCCACCGCCTCCGACAGTTGGCGGGCGCCCTTCTACGTCTTCGGCGCCGCCGGCCTGGTCATGGCCGTGGTGCTGGCCGTGGCCGTGCCGCGGGCGATGAGCGAGGCGGTCGCCGGTCGCGCCGGGACCGCCGACCGCACCTCCTACGACCACGTGCCGCCCACTCCGTACAACCGCGGCACGCTGGGCCTCGGCATCGCCTCGGCCGTCTCCGGCCTGGTCTTCTACGGCTTCCTGGGGCTGTACCCCACCTTCCTGCAGGAGGCGCTGGGCTTCGCCCCGCCGCAGGCCGCGCTCGCCGTCTCCCTGGTCGGCTTCGGGGCGATGACCGCGCTGCCCGTGGGGTGGCTGGCCGACCGCTACGACCAGCGCCTCCTGCTCGCGGTGGGGTTCGTCGGCTCGTCGATCACCGCGCTCCTGGCCTACCGGTTCGCCGACGGCCCGGCCGCGCAGTACGTCCTGGCCTTCCTCATGGGGACCTTCGCCAGCGGCGTGCTGTTCACCAACTGCACGACGGCCATGCAGCGCGCCGTCCGGCCCGAGCACGTGGGCCGCGGAGCGGGCCTGTTCATGCTCACCTACTACGTCGCGGCGGCGTTCTCGGGGCTGCTGTTCGCCCGCCTCGTCGCCGGTCTCGGGTGGGACGGCGCCGGACTGGTCCAGCTCACGCTGCTGCCCGTCGTCGGCCTCGCGGCGCTGCCGCTGGTCGACCGACGGCGCATGGTGCTGCCTCCGCGGCTCGCCCGGAGCCGAGCGCGCTCGCGGTGACGGCGGCTCCGGGGCCCGGAGCCGCCGTCACCGCCCTCCGGCGCCCGCAGCCGCCTCCGCGCCGACCCCCGGGCGCTCGACGGTGGCGTCCCGGACGTCGCCGATGAGCCGCTCGAGGACGTCCTCGAGCGCCACCACGCCCACCGTCGTGCCGTCCCGCTGCACCCGGCCCAGGTGGGCGCCCTGCACGCGCATCTCGGAGAGCACGTCGGGCAGTGCCGTCCCGGCCGGCAGGGGCACCAGCGGGGTGACGGACCGGTCGGCGATCGGCCGGTCGCGGGCGGCGCGATCCAGGCCGAGCACCTCCTTCACGTGCACGTAGCCGAGCAGCACGCCGTCCTCCCCACGGACCGGGTACCGGCTGAACCCGTGCTCGGCGACCACCGCCTCCAGCTGCCGCGGCGTCACCGACCGCGGCACGGTCACCACCTGCTCCATCGGCAGCAGCACCGACTCCACGGTGTGCTGCTCGAAGGTGAGCGCCCCGGCGGCCAGCTCGCTGACCTCGCTGCCCAGCAGCCCCTCCTCCCGGGACCGGGTGACCATGGAGCGGATCTCCGCCTCGTCGAAGCTGGCCGTCACCTCGTCGGTGGGCTGCACGCCGAAGAGCCGGACGAAGGCGTTGGCCACGGTGTTGAAGAACCAGATCACCGGCCGCAGCACCCGCACGAAGGCGGCCAGCGGAGGCCCGAGCGCGAGGGCGGCGCGGTCGGGACCGGCGATCGTGACGTTCTTGGGCACCATCTCGCCGAGCACCATGTGCAGCACGGTCACGATCGACAGGGCGACCACCAGCGCGATCGGGTGCAGCAGCCCCTCCGGGACGCCGAGGGCCGCCACCGGCGCCTCGATCAGGTGCGCCACCGCCGGCTCCCCGACCGCGCCCAGGCCCAGCGAGCAGAGCGTGATGCCCAGCTGCGCGCCGGCCATCATCTGCGAGACGTTGCGCATCGCGGCCAGCGTCCGGCGGGCCCGCGCCGAGCCGCCCTCGGCCCGTGGCTCGATCTGGTCGACCCGCGCCGAGACCAGGGCGAACTCCGCGGCCACGAAGAAGGCGTTGCCGAACAGCAGCGCGATCAGGACCAGCACGCTGACGACGTCGCTCACGCCGCCACCTCCTCGGCGGCCGGGACGACGACCCGCTCGGCGCGCACCCGCGCCACCCGCCGTCCGTCGAGGGCCTCCACGGTGAGCCGGGCGCCCTCGAGGTCGACGGTGTCCCCGACCTCGGGCAGCCGCTGCAGCCGCTCGGCGAGGAAGCCGGCCACCGTCTCGTAGCGGCCCTCGGGCACCGCGACCCCGGCGCGCTGGCGCACCTCGTCCGGGCGCAGCAGACCGGAGAGCAGCCAGGTGTCGTCGTCGAGGCGGCGGAGGGTGCGCAGGGGGCGGTCGGTCTCGTCGGCGATCTCCCCGACCAGCTCCTCGACGATGTCCTCGAGGGTCACGACCCCGTGCGTGGCCCCCCACTCGTCGACGACCACGGCCATCTGCAGGCCCTGCTCGCGCAGCAGATCGAGCAGCCGCTCGAGCTGCACGGACGAGGGGACGGCGAGCGCGCGCGTGGCCAGCTCGCCGGCCGTCCGGGTGCCGCGCTCGGCCTCCGGGACGGCGACCGCGTGCTTGACGTGCACCACGCCGGTGACGTCGTCGAGGTCGGCGCCGTACACCGGGAAGCGGGAGTTGCCCGACTCGACGGCGGTCGCGATCACGTCGTCCGCCGTGGCGCCGGCCGGGAGGCTCCACAGGCGGGTGCGCGGCGTCATGACGTCGGTCGCGTACCCCTGCCGCAGGGCCAGCGACCGCTGCAGGAGCCGGGCCGCGACGGGGGAGAGGTCGCCCTCCTCGGCGGAGCGGCGGGCGACCGCGGCCAGCTCCTCGGCGTCGCGGGCGGAGTCCAGCTCCTCCCGCGGCTCGATGCCGAACCGCCGCACGATGGCGTTGGCGACCCGTTGCAGGCCGTGCACGACCGGTCCGGCGGCCCGGGTGAACGCCCGCATGCCGGGGGCGACGGCGCCGGCCACGGCCATCGGGTCGGCGATCGCCAGGTTCTTGGGGCCGAGCTCGCCCAGCAGCATCTGGAGCGTGGTGGCCAGCGCCAGCCCGAGGCCGTAGGAGAGCCCGGTGACCACGCCGCCGGACAGCCCCAGGGCCTCCAGCGGGCCGTGCAGCAGCCGGCCGATCGCCGGCTCGGCGAGGTAGCCGACGACCAGCGTGGTGATCGTGATGCCCAGCTGGGCGGCCGAGAGCTGGGTGGACAGCGACCGCAGGGCGGCGACCACACCTCGGGCGCGGCGGTCCCCGGCGCGGGCCGCGTCCTCGGCGCGGCCGCGGTCGACCGTGGTGAGGGAGAACTCGGCGGCCACGAAGAAGCCGGTGAGCGCGGTCAGCGCCACGGCGGCGAGCAGGAGCAACCACTCGGTCATCGCGACCCCGGTGCCCGCGTTCCCGGCAGGTCAACCCCGAGAACGACTCAGGGGCCGCCTCGCGGCGGCCCCTGAGCGCTGGTCGGGGTGACAGGATTTGAACCTGCGACCTCGTCGTCCCGAACGACGCGCGCTACCAAGCTGCGCCACACCCCGAGGTACGCGTCGAGTCTAACCGACGCCGTCCTCAGGTCTGACGGGCGGTCAGGGTGAGGAGCGTCGCTTCCGGTGGGCAGGCGAACCGGACCGGCGCGTAGGGGCTCGTCCCCAACCCCGCGGACACGTGCAGCCAGGTCCCGCGCGGGTGCGCGGCCGAGGGCTGCGACCAGCGGTGCAGCCACCGGACGCGGTCGCGGTCGATGCCGCAGTTGGTGACCAGGGCGCCGTAGAAGGGCACCCGCAGCTGGCCGCCGTGGGTGTGCCCGCACAGCAGCAGGTCGTAGCCGTCGCCGGCGAACCGGTCGAGCACCCGCGGCTCGGGGGAGTGGGCCAGCCCGATCCGCAGCTCGGCGGTCGGGTCGGCGGGGCCGGCGACGCGGTCGTAGCGGTCCCGCCGGATGTGCGAGTCGTCCACGCCGGCGAACGCGATCCGTCGTCCGCCGACGGTCAGCTCGCCCGTCGCGTTGGTGAGGTCCAGCCAGCCGCGGCCGGCCATGGCGTCGCGGAGGTCCCGCCACGGCAGGGGGTCGCCGTGCACCCGCTTGTGGTCGCGCTTGAAGTACTTCAGCGGGTTCTTCGGCCGCGGGGCGTAGTAGTCGTTGCTGCCCAGCACGAAGGCCCCCGGCCGGTCCAGCAGCGGCTCCAGCGCGCGCAGCGTGCCGGGCACGGCGTCGGCGCCGGCCAGGTTGTCCCCGGTGTTCACCACCAGGTCCGGCTCGAGCTCGGCCAGCGAGGCCACCCACTCCTGCTTGGACCGCTGGGGCGCGGTCATGTGCAGGTCGGAGAGGTGCAGCACGCTCAGCGGCGCCGATCCCGGTGGCAGCACCGGGACGTCGAAGCGGCGCAGGGTCCACCGGTTGCGCTCGTACAGGGAGGCGTAGGCGACCCCCGCGGCGCCGGAGGCGACGAGGGAGGCCAGGACGGGAGTCGCGCGCACGGGAGCCCAGGGTACGCAGCGCCGCGCCGGGACCCGACGTGCCAGGGTGGACGGGTGCCCGACCTCAAGGAACAGCTCCGCGCCGACCTGACCACCGCGATGAAGAACCGCGACGAGCTGCGCACCGCGACCCTCCGGATGGTGCTCGCCGCAGTCAGCGCGGAGGAGGTGGCCGGCAAGCAGGCCCGCGAGCTCAGCGACGACGAGGTGCAGGCGGTGCTCCGCCGGGAGGCCAAGAAGCGCCGCGAGGCGGCCGAGGCCTTCGCGGCCGCCGGACGCGGGGAGCAGGCCGACCGGGAGCGCGCCGAGGGCGACGTCGTCGCCGCCTACCTGCCCGCCCAGCTGGAGGACGCCGACCTCGCCGCGCTGGTCGCCGACGTGATCACCCGGACCGGGGCGGCCGGCATGAAGGACATGGGCCGGGTCATGGGCGCCGTGCAGTCCGAGGTCGCCGGCCGCGCCGAGGGCGGCCGGGTGGCCGCCGAGGTCCGCCGCCAGCTGGGCTGACGCCGGCGCGGAACAGGTCCGCGGTCCCCGGACAGCGAACGGCCCCGGTGACCGGGTGGTCACCGGGGCCGTCGTGGGCCTCAGTCGTCCCCGTCGCCTCCGCCGTCGCCGCCGTTCCCGCGGTCGGACCGGTCGGCGGCGGCGTCACCCTCGTCGCCGCCGTTCCCGTCGCCGCGGTCCCGGTTGCCGGCGTCCTCGTCGCCGTTGTCGGACGGCTCGTCGGCCTCCGGCGCCGGGACCTGCGAGCCGTTGCTCACCAGGATGGCCACGGTCTCGCCGTTGGTGACCCGGCTGCCGGCGCCGGGGTCGGTGCCCACGACGGCGCCCTCCGGCTCCGCGCTGTCCACCTCGCTGATGGTGGCGCGCAGCCCGGCCGCCTCCAGCGCCGACCGGCAGGCGCTCACCGACGAGCACGAGGGAACCGGGCGGGTGTTGCCGTTGGCCACCACCGGGTCCTCCGCCGGGAATGCCGCCGTCGGCTGGTTGCTCAGGATCGGGGCCATCGCGTCGTGCCAGATCGTGGCGCCCTTGCCACCACCGAAGCCGCCGACGCTGCGGTCGGCCACCGAGTTGAACACCATCACGCTGGCCGTGTACTCGGGCGTGTAGCCGACGAAGGTCACCGACGCGTTGTTGTTGATCGTCCCGGTCTTGCCGGCGATCTGGTGGCCCGGGACATAGGCGCGCGAGGCGGTCTGGCCCGGGTGCCCCGGCTCGACGTCGCCGCGGAGCATCTGGTTGAGCGTGTTGGCCACGCCCGGCGGGATCGCCTCCGGGGTGCAGTCGTCCCCCTTGACCACGGGCTCGCCGTCGTCCCCGGTGAGCGGCTCGCCGTCCACGTCGAGGATCTGGGTGACCGGGGTCGGGTTGCACTGCGTGCCGCTGGCGGCGAGCGTGGAGTAGGCGCTGGCGAGGTCGAGCGGGCTGACCGCGTCGGTGCCGAAGGTGAACGAGCCCCGGTTCTCGGCGATGATCGTGTCGGCCGGCCACTGGTTCGCGCCGTCGAAGTGCATGCCCATCCGCTCGGCCATGCGCACCGGCCCCTCGACGGAGCCGAGCCGGTCCTCCAACGCCAGGAAGTACGTGTTGGAGGACATGTAGAGCGCCTTGGTCATGTCCAGCGTCGCGGGGTAGCGGCCGGCGTTGCCGATGTCGTACGGGCCCGCGCCGTCCTTGTAGACCCGGGAGACGTACCGGTCACCGGTGGTGATCGTGTAGTACTTCGAGAAGCCCTGCTCCAGGGCGGCCGCGGCGGTGAACACCTTGAACGTCGAGCCCGAGCCCTTGCTCGGCACCACGTTGAAGTTCACCGACTCGCACTCGGGGTCGTTGCAGCCGTAGCGGCGGTTGTTCGCCATCGCCAGCACGTGGCCGGTGCCCGGCTCCACCGCGGTGTAGGTGCCGACCAGCTGGTCCCCCATCGCCAGGGTGTTGAGCACGGCCTGGTCGCCGGCGACCTGCATGTCCGGCCGCAGCGTCGTCTGGATCGTCCAGCCGCCGTTCTTGATCTGGTCCTCGCCGAGCCCCAGCGTCCCCCGCAGGTACCCGTAGAGGTAGTCGCAGAAGAAGGCTCCGACGGCGGCGTCGATGCACCCGTTCGGCGGGGAGACGCCCTCGTGGACCTCGACCGGCGTGCCGGAGATCTCGTCGAACTCCCGCTGCTCGATGTGGCCCAGGTCGAGCATCCGCTGCAGCACCTGGTTGCGGCGGACCTGCGCGTTCTCCGGGTTGGTGATCGGGTCGTCGTTGGTCGGGCTCTGCACCAGGCCGGCCAGCATCGCCGCCTGCGGCAGCGTGAGGTCGGCGGCGTTCACGCTGAAGTACTTCTGCGCGGCGGCCTGGATGCCGTAGGCGCCCTGCCCGAAGTACACGATGTTGAGGTAGCGGGTGAGGATCTCGTCCTTCGAGTACTCCTCCTCCAGCGCGAGGGCCAGCCGCGCCTCCTTGAGCTTGCGGCCCACGCTCTCCTCGGTGGCCGCGCTGCGCTCCTCGGGCGTGGTGGCCGTCTGCACCAGCGTCTGCTTGACCAGCTGCTGGGTCAGCGTCGAGCCGCCCTCGCGCACCGAGCCCGCCGCCAGGTTGGTCGCCAGTGCCCGCAGCGTGCCCTGCACGTCGAGGCCGTTGTGCTGGTAGAAGCGCGAGTCCTCGATGTCGACCAGCGCCTTCTTCATGACGTCGGCGATCTCGTCGGACGCCACCGGGATGCGGTTGTCCCGGTAGAAGTAGGTGATCAGCGAACCGTCGGCGGCCAGCACACGGGTGTTGCCGGCGGGGGCGTGGTCGGTCAGCTCGACGGGCAGGGCGTCCAACAGCGAGGCGGAGTTGCGGGCGACCAGGCCGGTGCCGCCCACGAAGGGCAGCAGCATGCCGGCGACCAGAGCACCGGCGAGGACGATCGTCGCGGCGAGCTTCGCGAGGACCCGGGCGCGGGGGGAGGCGGCGGGAGACATCGCGAGCCAATGTACGGTGCCGCGCGCTCCTGACGTCGCCGTCAGCGACGGCGCGCGGGGAGGACGCGTGTCCGGGGCACTCCCGTCGGCGTGTCGTCGTTCGCACCGGTCAGCGCGTCGGCCATCCCGCGCAGCCCGTCGAGGTCGTGCACGTCACCGGCGGCGGCCGGCACGGTGCGGACGGCGACCTGCGGGTGGGCGCTGGAGAACCGGTCGGCCAGCCGCTGCTCGCGGGCGGCGACGGACATCCGGTCGGCGTGCACGCGCAGCGCGCCGGCGGCCAGCGCGGCGCCGTCCCCGTCGGCCTCGAGCACCTCCTCGGCGGCGCCGTCGGCGCGGGTCGCGGTCAGCGCTGTCGTCGCCGGCGGGTGCGTGCGGTTGAGCACCAGACCGGCCAGCGGCATCTGCTCGGCCGACAGCCGGTCGACGAAGTAGGAGGCCTCGCGCAGCGCGTCGGGCTCCGGCGTCGCGACGACGACGAACCAGGTGCCCGGCCGGCGCAGCAGCTCGTAGGTGGCCGTGGCCCGCTCGCGGAACCCGCCGAACATGGTGTCCAGGGCGGAGACGAACGCGGAGATGTCGCGCAGCAGCTGGCCGCCGAGGATCTTGCTGATGATCCGGCTGAACACCAGGAACCCGGCGCCCACCAGGCGCATCCCGGCCCGGCCGCCGGCGCGGGCGGGCGCGGTCAGCAGCCGGATCATCGTGCCGTCGAGGAAGCGGCTCATCCGGTTGGGCGCGTCGAGGAAGTCCAGCGCCGACCGCGACGGGGGAGTGTCGACGACGATGAGGTCCCACTGCTCGCTGGCGCGCAGCTGGCCCAGCTTCTCCATCGCCATGTACTCCTGCGTCCCGGCGAAGGAGGACGACAGCGCCTGGTAGAAGGGGTTGGCCAGGATCTGCTCGGCCCGCTCGGGCGTGGCGTGCGCGCACACGACGTCGTCGAACGTGCGCTTCATGTCGAGCATCATCGCGTGCAGCTCGCCCTTGGCCCCCGGGACGTCGACCCGCCGCGGCTCGTTGTCCAGCTCCACCAGGCCGAGGGACTGGGCCAGCCGGCGCGCCGGGTCGATGGTCAGGACGACGACCGTGCGCCCGGCCTCGGCGGCGGCCAGCGCCAGCGCCGCCGACGTCGTCGTCTTGCCCACGCCGCCCGCGCCGCAGCAGACCACGATGCGGGTCGCCGGGTCCTCGATCAGCTCCTCGAGGTCGAGGGGGAGGGCCTGCGGGACCGACGGCGCCGCCGGGCGGGGGTGCCGGTGCCGCTCGCCCGCGGGGGAGGCGGGCTGCCTCGCCGCGTCGGTCACGCCGCCACCTCCGTGCGCAGGTGCTCCTCGAGCCGGCCGGCGAGCTCGAAGAGCGCGCCGAGGTCGATCGGGCCGGGCAGCAGCGGGAGCTCCACGGTGGGCCGGCCCAGCGCCTCCACCTCGTCGCGCAGCTCGTCCTGGGCGGCCCAGCGCTGCGCGTGCTCGATCGCCTCGGCGGCCAGCGCGTCGGCGACCTCCGGGCCGTCGTGGACGTGGGCGGCGGCGAGGGCGGGGGCGAACTCGGCGCCGGTGATCCGGCCCTCGGCGGCGCGGAGCAGGTCCTCCTCGGGCAGCAGCGGTTCGGTGGCCATGTTGACGATCACCGACCCGACCGGCAGCCCGCTCGCGGTGAGCTCGGCGATCGCGTCCGCGGTCTCCTGGACCGGCATGTCCTCGAGCAGGGTCACCAGGTGCACCGCCGTCTGCGGCGACTTGAGCACCGCCATCACGCCGTCGCTCTGCGTCTTGATCGGACCGGAGCGGGCCAGGCCGGCCACCTCCCCGGTCACGTTGAGGAAGCGGGTGATCCGGCCGGTCGGCGGGGCGTCGACGACGACGGCGTCGTACACCCGCCGGCCGTCGCGGCGGCGGGTGACCGCCTCCTTGATCTTCCCGGTGAGCAGCACGTCGCGCAGACCCGGCGCGATGGTGGTGGCGAAGTCGATGGCGCCCATCCTGCGCAGCGCCCGGCCGGCCCGCTTGAGGTTGTAGAACATCTCCAGGTACTCGAGGAGGGCCTCCTCGATGTCGATCGCCAGGGCCTTGACCTCGCCGCCGCCGCGCGTGACGGCGACCCGCCGCTCCTCGTAGGGCAGCGGCGGGGTGTCGAACAGCTGCGCGATGCCCTGCCGGCCCTCGGTCTCGACCAGCAGCACGTGCCGGCCGTCGGCGGCCAGTGCCAGCGCGAGGGCGGCGGCGACGGTGGTCTTGCCGGTCCCGCCCTTCCCGGTCACGACGTGACAGCGCACGGGGAAGGGTTCGGGTGCCACGCGGATCAGCGTAGAAGGCCCCCGCCCTCCGGGCTCCCGCACCCGCGAGCAGCGCGGCCCTCCTGCCGGGGCCCGCCGCGAGCTCGCTCGCGGTGGGAGGGCAGGAGGGCCCTCACACTGCGCTAGCGTCGCGCCCATGAGCGAACCGGCCCGCGTGCGGTGGGAGTACGCCACCATCCCGCTGCTGATCCACAACACCAAGGCGATCCTCGACTCCTGGGGCGTCGACGGGTGGGAGCTGGTCACCGTGCTCCCCGGCCCGGGCGGCCCCGAGCAGCCGGTCGCGTACCTCAAGCGCCCGGTGGGCTGACCTCGCCATGACGACGCCGCAGACCCAGAGCTGGCATGCCCGGCTCGCCGAGCTCGGCATCCGGCTGCCCGCGGTCGCCGCGCCGGTGGCCGCCTACGTCCCGGCCGTCCGCAGCGGCTCGCTGGTGTACACCTCCGGCCAGCTGCCGTTCGTCGACGGCGGGCTGCGCCGCACCGGCAAGGTCGGCGGGTCGGTCGACCCGGAGGACGCCGCGCACGACGCCAAGGTGGCCTGCCTCAACGCGCTGGCGGCGATCGACGAGCTGGTCGGGCTGGACTCCGTGGCCCGGGTGGTGCGGGTCGTGGGCTACGTGGCCAGCGCCGAGGGCTTCACCGGGCAGCCGCGGGTCGTCAACGGTGCCAGCGAGCTCCTGGGGCGGGTCTTCGGTGAGGCCGGCCGGCACGCCCGCAGCGCCGTCGGGGTGGCCGAGTTGCCGCTCGGCGCGCCGGTCGAGGTCGAGCTCACCGTCGAGCTGAGGGGATGACCGCCTCGCTGCGGCAGGCGGCGACGGTGCTGCTGCTGCGCGACGGCGCCGCCGGGCTCGAGGTGTACCTGCTGCGCCGCACCCGCGGCATGCCCTTCGCCGGCGGGATGACCGCCTACCCGGGCGGCGGGGTCGACCCGCGGGACGCCGACGTCGAGACGACGTGGGTCGGCCCGTCGCCCGCGCAGTGGGCCGGGGCGTTCGGCTGCGACGAGCGGACCGCCCGGGAACTGCTCTGTGCCGCCGTCCGGGAGACCTTCGAGGAGGCCGGGGTGCTGCTGGCCGGTCCGGCCGACGGCGCCGGTGGGCCGGTCGGTGTGGTGCCGGACGTCTCCGGCGACGACTGGGAGGACCAGCGGCAGGCGCTGCTGGCGCGCAACCTCTCCCTGGCCGAGCTGCTCGCCGACCGCGGCCTGGCGCTGCGCTCGGACCTGCTGCGGCCTTTCGCCCACTGGGTCACGCCGCCGGGGGAGCCGCGCCGCTACGACACCAAGTTCTTCGCCGCCGCGCTGCCGGCCGGGCAGGAGGCCCGCCATGTCACCGGCGAGGCCGACGAGGCCAGCTGGCTGACCCCGGCCGCCGCGCTGGCGGAGCTGTCGGCGGGCACCCGTCCCATGTTGCCGCCGACGATCCACACCCTGTGCCAGCTGGCGCCCTTCCCGGACGTGGCCGCGGCGCTGGCCGGCTCACCGCCGGAGCCGCTGCACCCGATCAGCCCCACGTTCGAGGACGAGCCCGACGGCCGCTGGGCCGTGCTGCCCGACGGCACCCGCATCCGGTTGGTCGTGCCGCTTCCTTCGTGAAGAGACGAGAGGCCCGGAACCACGTGGGTTCCGGGCCTCGTCGCACAGCAGGTCTCAGCGGGCGCGGCGGCGCAGGCGCTCCTCGTCGAGGACGACGACCGACTTGCCCTGCAGCTGGATCCAGCCGCGGTGCACGAAGTCGGCCAGCGCCTTGTTGACCGTCTCGCGGGAGGCGCCGACCAGCTGGGCCAGCTCCTCCTGGGTGAGGTCGTGCTTGACGCGCAGACCCTCGCCCTCGCGGCTGCCGAACCGGTCGGCCATCTGCAGCAGCGCCTTGGCCACCCGGCCGGGGACGTCGGTGAAGATGAGGTCGGCCACCGAGTCGTTGGTGCGGCGCAGACGGCGGGCCAGCACGTGCATCAGCCGCTCGGCCACCTCGGGGTGCGCCTCGATCCACGTCCGGAGCGTCGACTGCGGCATCCGCGCGAGCTTGACGTCGGTGACGGCCGTCGCCGTCGCCGTCCGCGGCCCCGGGTCGAACACCGACAGCTCGCCGAACTGGTCCGACGGCCCCATGACGGCCAGCACGTTCTCGCGCCCGTCCGGCGAGCGCCGGGAGAGCTTGATCTTGCCGGACATCACGATGTAGAGGCTGTCGCCGGGCTCGCCCTCGTTGAACACCACGCGGCCTCGGGGCAGCGTCACGGTCTCCAGCCGGCTGGCGACCGGGTCCACCGCCTCTTCCGACAGCCCCTGGAAGAGCCCGGACTGGGCCAGCACCTCGTCCACTACGCGTCCTCTCGCACGACCAGTGGGAACGCCGACACCCGGCGCCTCCCGGAGAGCGCGCGCCTGCCGGCGCGGCGCTGTCCGCAGTGAGTCTAGGGGGCTGTGCGCGTGGTCACCCGATCAGTGGGGAGGTCAGCCAACCCGGAGGGGTGACGAACCGGGCTGCCGGGGTCTAGACGACGGGCGGCTCGGCCTCGCGCCGGACGCGGCTCGCGCGCCGACGGCGCCACCGGGCCATCGCGCGGCGGATCCCCGAGGTGGCGAGCGTGTCGACCTCGCCGGGGCTGGCGGTGTTGAGGAACTCCGCGACCTCACGCGGACCGGTCGGCCGCCGCAGCGGTTCCTCCACGCGCTCCATGACCAGGAGGAAGGCGATGAGCAGCGGCGGGAAGAGGATGACGATGAGGGCGACCACCGGGTACCTCCTCAGTCCTCGTCGGGGGCGGGCCGGCGCCCGCAGCCACTCACTGTGTACCCCGCCCCGCGGGACCCGATGCCCGCCCGCGGCGGCTGCGATGATGGCACGGACCCGGAGTCGTCAGCGGATCCGCCTACCCTCGACCGCGTGTCCTCGCCCGCCTACGCCCGCCCCGTCCCCCCGCGCGCGCGGCGCGCTGCCGCGCGCGGTGGCGCACCGTTCGACCCGGAGGAGACGCCGCTGGCGCGCACCCGGCGGGCCCGGCGGATGGCCCGGGAGCTGGCGCTGATCCACCCCGACGCGCACTGCGAGCTCGACTTCACCAACGCCTTCGAGCTGCTCGTGGCCACGGTGCTGTCGGCGCAGACCACCGACAAGACGGTCAACCGCGTCACGCCGGCGCTGTTCGCCAAGTACCCCGACGCGGTGGCCCTGGCCGGCGCCGACCGCGCCGACCTGGAGGAGATCCTCAAGCCCACCGGCTTCTTCCGCGCCAAGGCCAACTCGGTGCTGGGGCTGGCCCAGGCCCTGGTCGAGCGCTTCGACGGCGAGGTCCCGGGCCGGATGGCGGACCTGGTCACGCTGCCCGGCGTCGGCCGGAAGACGGCCAACGTCGTCCTCGGCAACGCCTTCGACGTCCCCGGGCTGACCGTCGACACCCACTTCGGCCGGCTGGTCCGGCGGTTCGGCTGGACGGCGGAGGACGACCCGGTCAAGGTCGAGGCCGAGGTCGCGGAGCTGATCCCCAAGCGGGAGTGGACGATGTTCTCCCACCGGGTGATCTTCCACGGCCGCCGCGTCTGCCACGCCAAGAAGGCCGCCTGCGGGGCGTGCGGTCTGGCCCGCTGGTGCCCGTCCTACGGCATCGGCCCGACCGACCCGGAGGTCGCCCTGAAGCTGGTGAAGACCCCGGCCGCCTCCGACACCGAATGAGCGGCCGCGGCAGGGGAGCGGCCGCCGCGCTGCTGCTCGCGGCGGCACTGGCGGGCTGCGGGTCCGACGAACCGGATGCCGCGGCGGCGCCGACCGAGCCCCCGGTCGAGAACACCACCGCGCCGTGTCCCGCACAGCCCGACCAGCCGGCGTCCGGGGGCGAGGTGCTCGCCGACGTGACGGTGGACTGCCTCGGCGGCGGCGAGCTGGCCTTCGCCCGCGCCCAGGGCCTGCCGACGGTGGTCAACCTCTGGGCCAGCTGGTGCGGCCCCTGCCGCGAGGAGCTGCCGATCGTGCAGCGGCTCGCTGACGAGGCCGGCGACCGGCTCAAGGTGGTCGGCCTGGTCAGCCAGGACCCGGCGGCCAACGGGCGCGCCTTCGCCGCCGACGCCGGCATCACCATGCCCACGGGCGTCGACGCCGACGGCGACCTCGCGATCGAGCAGGGGCTGCGGGGGCTGCCCTACACCTACCTGCTCCGGGCCGACGGCTCGGTCGCCCACCTGCAGCTGCGGCCGGTCACCTCCCTCGACGAGCTCGAGGGCCTGGTGGCCGAGCACCTGGGGGTGCAGGTGTGAGCGCCGCCGAGGACCGCGAGCTGCCCGGCTACCTGCGCCGGCTGCTGGAGTCCGCCGAGGACCTGCCGCTGCGCCACCGGATGCCGCGGCCCACGGCGACCGCCCGCCGCTCGGCGGTGCTGATCCTCTTCGGGAAGGGCCCGCGCGGCGCCGACGTCCTGCTCATCGAGAAGGCCGCGCACCTGCGCACGCACGCCGGTCAGCCGGCGTTCCCGGGCGGCGGGGTCGACCCCGGTGACGACTACCCGGTGGGCACGGCGCTGCGGGAGGCCGAGGAGGAGGCCGGCATCGACCCGGACGGCGTGCGCGTGCTGGCCACGCTGCCGGAGCTGTTCCTCGGGCGGTCGGACAACCTCGTCGTCCCGGTGGTGGGCTGGTGGGACGACCCGCGGGAGGTGACCGTCGGTGACCCGCGGGAGGTGGCCCGGGTGGCGCGGGTGCCGCTGGCCGACCTCGCCGACCCCGCCAACCGGTTCCGCACCCGGCACCCGTCGGGCTTCGTCGGCCCGGCCTTCGGGGTCGCGGGCATGGTGGTCTGGGGGTTCACCGCGGCGCTGCTCGACGCGATCCTCGATGCGGCGGGTCTGGCCCGGCCCTGGGACGTCTCCGACGTCCGCCCGCTGCCGGTCATCGGCGCCCGGCGGCCGCAGCTGCCGGGGACGTTCGAGCCCGCCGAGGAGGAGGAGGCCGCCGCGCCGACGGTCGCCGATCCCGCACCGGACGGGCCCGCGACGCGTACGGTTCCCCCGCGATGAGCGCGTGGGGACGGCGGCTGGGGCGCGGGTGCGCGCCGCTGGTCGCGTTGCTCCTGGCGGTCGGCGTCCTGGCCGGGTGCGGTGGGGACGACGAGAGCGCCGCGGCGCCGTCGTCGTCCACCGGGACGCCGGCCGGGACCGTGACGACGGCGCCCGACGGCGTCCAGGAGGTCACGCTGCAGACGCAGGACGACTACGTGTTCACCCCGGACCGGTTCACCGTCGCACCCGGGCAGGTGCGGCTGACGGTGGTGAACGTCGCCGAGCAGCTGACCCACAACTTCCGCTTCACGCCCGGTGCCGGGCCGGCCGGGATCGACCCGGAGATCCCGTTGCTGGCGCCGGGGGAGACCCGCACCATCGAGTTCACCGTGACCACGCCCGGCGACTACGGCTTCGAGTGCAGCTTCCACACGCAGCTCGGCCAGGTCGGCACGATGACGGTGAGCGGTTAGGCGATGTCGTTCGTGGACCTGGTCATCATCGTCCTCGCGCTGGTCTTCGCCTTCTCCGGCTTCCGGCAGGGCCTCGTCGTCTCGGCCGCGTCGTTCTTCGGGTTCTTCGGCGGCGCGGTGCTCGGCGCGCAGCTGTCGGGCACGGTCGCCGACCGGGTCGACGGCTCGCCGGTGACCCGTGTGTTCGTCGCCCTGGTCGTGGTCCTCGCCGGTGCCCTGCTGGGGCAGTTGCTGGCCGGCGCGGTCGGCCGGGCGATCCGCCGGCGGGTGACCTGGGAGCCGGCCAAGGTGGTCGACTCGATCGCCGGCGCGGTGCTCTCGGCGGCGGCGGTGCTCCTGGTCGCCTGGATGGTCGCCAGCCCGCTGGCGCTGGCGCCGTTCCCCGAGGTGGCCGGCCAGGTGAAGCAGTCGTCGCTGGTGCAGGCGGTCGACCGCACGGTGCCCGACGGGGTGCGAGCGGTCTACGACTCGCTGCGCGGGGCGATCGAGCGGCCCGGCCTGCCCGACGTCCTCGACCCGCTGACGTCCACCGAGGCCCGGGACGTCCCGGCGCCGGACCAGGCGCTGGAGACCAGCCCGGTGGTCGCCTCGGTGCAGGGCTCGGTGGTGCAGATCAGCGGCGTCGCGCCGTCCTGCTCGCGGCAGATCGACGGCTCCGGCTTCGTCTACGCCCGGGAGCGGGTGCTGACCAACGCGCACGTCCTGGCCGGCGTGACCGACCCGGTGGTCACCGCGGAGGGGGAGGAGTACGGCGCCACCCCGGTCTACGTCGACGAGGAGACCGACATCGCGGTGCTCGCCGTCCCCGGGCTGCCGCAGGTGCCGCTGACCTTCGCCGCCGGGCCCGTGGACACCGGCGCGGACGCGATCATCATGGGCTACCCCGGCGGCGGCGACCTGTTCGTCGGCCCGGCCCGGGTGCGCGACCGGCGGGACATCAGCGGGCCGGACTTCCGGGACTCCCGGACCGTCGTCCGCGACGTCTACCAGCTCTACGGCGAGGTGCGGGCCGGCAACTCGGGCGGTCCGCTGTTCGACCGCGAGGGGCACGTGCTCGGCGTCGTGTTCGCCTCGGCGATCGACGACCCGCAGACCGGCTACGCGCTGACCAACGCCCAGGTCGCCGACGCGGTGTCGGCCGGGACCACGGCCACGGCACCGGTCCCCACGGGCGCCTGCGAATAGAAGGACCCCGTCCTCCCGCCCCTTCGCAGGCTCAGGGCGGGACCCGGGACGGGGCCGGCCGCGGGGCACTGCAGGGGAGCCGCTGACGCCCTGGGCGGGGGCCGATCAGCGGGCCCAGGCGGTCAGGGCGGCGCTGACCTCGTCGGAGGCCTCCTCGTGGGGGAAGTGGCCGACGTCGGGCAGCTCGCGCCACTCGTAGGCGCCGGCGACGTAACGGCCCGACCCGCGGGCGGACGACGGCAGCACGTACGCGTCGAGGCCCCCGTGCAGCTGCAGCGTGGGCGCGGTGACCGGCGCGGCCATCCGGCGGGCGTAGCGCAGCCCGTCGGGGCGCAGCTGGGAGCGGCCGGCCCAGCGGAAGTACTCCATCGATCCGTAGGCGGCCTGGGGGATGCGCGCCGCCGACCGGTAGCGGGTCACCGCCTCGGCGAAGTCGGTCGTCGACGTCCAGGCCGGCCCGGCCCAGCGGCGCATCAGCTCGGCCACCGGGTCGTCGTCGGCGCGGGTGAGCCTCCGCTCGGGCAGCCGCGGCAGCTGGAAGCCCAGCATGTGGCGCAGCGCGCGTCGCTGGGCGCCGTTCCGCAGGGCCGCGCGCAGCATCCGCGGGTGCGCCATGGAGAGCACCGCCAGCCGGCGCACGCTGCGCGGGTGCAGGGCGGCCACCGTCCAGGCGACCAGCCCGCCCCAGTCGTGCCCGACGACGACGGCGTCCCGCTCGCCGAGGGCGCGCACCAGGGCGGCGACGTCGGCGGCCGCGGTGGGGAGGTCGTAGCCGCGGGGCGGCTTGTCGCTGCCCCCGTACCCGCGCAGGTCTGGGGCGACGGCGCGGAACCCGGCCGCGGCCAGCGCGGGCAGCTGGGCCCGCCAGCTCCACCAGAACTCGGGGAAGCCGTGCAGCAGCAGGACCAGCGGTCCCTCGCCGGCCTCGGCGACGTGCAGCCGGACGCCGTTGGCCGACAGGTCGCGGTGCGTCCAGGGACCGGGCAGCAGGACGCTGGTGGCGTCGGGCGGCTCCTCCTCGGGGACGCTCACGACCGGCGCGCGGCCCGGGTCAGACGCGGTAGTTCTCGCTGCCGCGCAGCTGCACGCGGCCGTTGCTCACCGTCGGCACCTCGCGGCGGCGCTCGCCCGGGGCCTCCCGGTGGACGACCGCGGGCAGCTCGCGCAGCGTCTCCAGTGTCCGCTCCGGCTTCTCGATCTTCTTGATCTGCCCGCGGCCGACGACGGCGGCGATCGCGGCCAGCAGCACGAAGAACGCCCAGACGATCAGGTAGGAGATCCAGCGCTGGAGGCCCAGCCAGGTGAGGAACTCGGCGATCGTGATGAAGAGGAAGACCGTGGAGACGCCCAGCAGGACGCCGGCGGCGCCGAACGCCCCGGCGCCGATGCCGGCCTTCTTCGCCGACTTCCCGACCTCGGCCTTGGCCAGCTCGATCTCGCTGCGGATCAGCGTCGACATGTCCGCCATGGCGCTCTGGACGAGGACGCCGATGGAGGGCTCCTCCGCGCCGGCGGGCCGGCCCAGGGGCGGGGTCGACGATGCGCTGTGGGCCACGGGGGCGCCTCCTGAGGTCGATGGCGGTTACGGGCCGCCGGGCGGGCGGTCCACCTGGGGGAATGGTGCCCCATGATCACCGGGCGCGCGTCCCCGGTGTCCCCCTAGCGGAGTGCGGGAGCGCAGGAGAGCTGCGCTCCCGCACTCCGTCTCAGTCCTCCGAGGACGCCGACGCCGGCAGCTTGTCCTTGATCAGGTTCATCACCGACGAGTCGGTGAGCGTGGTGACGTCGCCCAGCTCGCGGTTCTCCGCGACGTCCCGCAGCAGCCGGCGCATGATCTTGCCCGACCGGGTCTTGGGCAGCTCCTGGACGACCATGATCTGGCGCGGGCTGGCGATCGGGCCGATGTCCTTGCGGACGTGCAGGCGCAGCTCCTTGACCAGGTCCTCGCCGGAGTCCTCGGCGTTGCCCCGCAGGATGACGAACGCGACGATGCCCTGCCCGGTGGTCGGGTCGCTGGCGCCGACGACCGCGGCCTCGGCGACCGCGGGGTGGGCGACCAGCGAGGACTCGACCTCGGTGGTGGAGATGCGGTGACCGGAGACGTTCATGACGTCGTCCACCCGGCCCAGCAGCCAGATGTCGCCCTCGGCGTCCTTCTTGGCGCCGTCCCCGGCGAAGTAGACGTCCTTGCCGAACCGCGACCAGTAGGTGTCGACGTAGCGGTCGTCGTCGCCCCAGATGGTGCGCAGCATCGACGGCCACGGCTCGGTGAGCACGAGCAGCCCGGTGGTGTCGTCGCCGAGCTCGTTGCCCTCGTCGTCGACGACCTTGGCCGAGATGCCCGGGAACGGGGTCTGGGCCGAGCCGGGCTTGAGGTTCGTGACGCCCGGCAGCGGGTTGATCATGTGGGCGCCGGTCTCGGTCTGCCACCAGGTGTCGACGATCGGGCAGCGCCCGCCGCCGATGTTCTGGTGGTACCACAGCCAGGCCTCGGGGTTGATCGGTTCGCCGACCGACCCGAGGATGCGCAGGCTGGTCAGGTCGAAGCCTGCGGGGATGTCCTCGCCCCACTTCATGAACGTGCGAATCACCGTGGGGGCGGTGTAGAGGATCGAGACCCGGTACTTCTCGATGAGCTCGAACCAGCGGCCGCGGTGCGGGGTCTCCGGCGTCCCCTCGTACATGACGCTGGTGGCCCGGTTGGAGAGCGGCCCGTAGACGATGTAGCTGTGGCCGGTGACCCAGCCGACGTCGGCGGCGGTCCAGAAGACGTCGGTGTCGGCCTTGAGGTCGAAGCTCGCCCAGTGCGTGAAGCTGACCTGGGTCAGGTAGCCGCCGCTGGTGTGCAGGATGCCCTTCGGCTTCGCCGTGGTCCCCGACGTGTACATGATGTACAGCGGGTGCTCGGCGTCGAACGCCTCGGGCGTGTGCTCGGTGGACTGCCGGTCGACCAGGTCGTGCCACCACACGTCGCGGCCCTCGGTCATCTCGACGTCCTGCTCGGTCCGCCGGACGACGATGACGCTGCGCACGCCCTCGGTCCGGGTCAGCGCCTCGTCGACGTTGGGCTTGAGCGCGCTCGGCGCCCCGCGGCGGTAGCCGCCGTCGGCGGTGACGACCACCTGGGCCTGCGCGTCGGTGATCCGGCTGGCCAGGGCGTCGGGGGAGAAGCCGCCGAAGACCACCATGTGCACCGCACCGATGCGGGCGCAGGCGAGCATGGTGATCACCGCCTCGGGGATCATCGGCATGTAGATGGCGACCCGGTCGCCGGTCTGCACGCCCAGCTCGAGCAGCGCGTTGGCGGCCTTGCAGACCTCGTCCTTGAGCTGCGCGTAGGTGATCGTCCGGGTGTCGCCGGGCTCGCCCTCCCAGTGGTAGGCGACCTGGTCGCCGTGGCCGGCCTCGACGTGCCGGTCCACGCAGTTGTAGGCGACGTTGAGCTTGCCGCCGACGAACCACTTGGCGAAGGGCGGGTTGGTCCAGTCGAGGACCTGGTCCCACGGCTGCGCCCAGGTCAGCCGCTCGGCCTGCTTCGCCCAGAACGCCAGCCGGTCGCGCGACGCCTCCTCGTAGACGTCGGGACCCACGTTGGCCTGGGCGGCCAGCTGCTCGGGCACCGGGAACCGGCGGCCCTCCACCTCGGTCGTCTCGCTCACGACTACCTCCTGCGTGTCCGACGCCGCGACGGCGCGACGTGCTCCCCGCCACACCGTATGGTCCGGGGCCGTCTCGCGTCTGCCCCGTGCAACGTGGCTGCAGCGAGGTGCCGGGAGCCCGGGCCGGCACCACGCACGGACCACCCGCGCCGGCGGGTGGACGGCAGGGCTCGAGGAGGCGCCGAGCGCGGGCGCTACCGCTGGTCCAGCGCCGTCTCCACGGCCCGCCGCAGGTCGTCGAGCCCGTCGCCGGTGAGCGCCGAGACGGGGACGGCGTCGGGATAGGCCGCCCGCAGCGCGGCGAGCCACTCCGGCGGGGCGACGTCGACCTTGTTGAGCGCGAGCAGCTCGGTCTTGTCCCGGGCGCCGATCTCGTAGAGCACGCCGCGGACCGTCGTCACCTGGGCCATCGCGTCGGGGGCCGAGGAGTCCACGACGTGCAGCACCAGGTCGGCCTCGGTGACCTCCTCCAGGGTGGAGCGGAACGCGTCGACCAGCTGGTGCGGCAGGTGGCGGACGAAGCCGACGGTGTCGCTGAGCGTGTACTCCCGGCCCGACGGCGTGCGGGCCTGGCGGACGGTCGGGTCCAGCGTGGCGAACAGCGCGTCCTGCACCAGGACGTCGGCGCCGGCCAGCCGGTTCATCAGCGCGGACTTCCCGGCGTTGGTGTACCCGGTCAGCGCCACCGAGGGCACCCGGTTGCGCCGGCGCCGCAGCCGCGTCCGCTCCCGGCGCCGGGCGGTCTCCTGCACCTGGCGGCGCAGCTGGGTGATCCGCCGGCGCAGGTGCCGCCGCTGCCGCTCCAGCCGCATCTCACCGGGCCCGCGGACGCCGGTGCCCGCCCCGCCCGCCGTCCGCCCGCCGCCGATCCGGGACAGCTCCGTGCCGTGCCCGGTCAGCCGGGGCAGCTGGTAGGCCAGCTGGGCGAGCTCCACCTGCGCCTTGCCCTCACTGCTGCGCGCGTGCTGGGCGAAGATGTCCAGGATCAGCGCCGTCCGGTCCACGACCCGGGCACCGAGGCGGTCCTCCAGGTTGCGCACCTGGGCCGGGGAGAGGTCGCCGTCGGCGATGACGAGGGCGGCGTCCCGCTGCCGGACCAGGTCGGCCAGCTCGGTGACCTTGCCCGAGCCCAGGTAGGTGGCCGGGTCGGGCCGGTCGCGCGCCTGCACCAGCCGGCCGACGACGTCCACGCCGTCGGTCTCGGCCAGCCGCGCGAGCTCGTCGAGGGGGTCGGCGGCTCCGTCGCCCCCCGCGCGCACGCCCAGCAGCACCGCGCGGGCGCCGTCCTCGTCGTCGCCGCGCTCGGCCTCCGCGCCGAGCAGCCACGTCCCTGGCACGGGCACCTCCCGGGGTCCGGGCGCACCGCCCGGTCCAAGGCCGGAGACGTCCGACCGTCCTGGCCGCAGCTCCGGCACCGCCAGCCTTCCCCCGACCCGGCCGTCCCACACCTCGCTCAGGGCAGGAAGAGCATCGTGTCGCCGTACTCGTGCCAGAGGTAGCTGCCGGCGGCGGCGTGGGCGTACGCCCGCTCGACGAGCGCCCGCCCGGCGACCGCCTCCAGCAGCAGCAGGTGGCTCGCGTCGGGTGCGTGCAGGCCGGTGACCAGCCCGGTGACCGCGCGGGCGGGGCGGTCGGGGCCGAGCACGAGGTCGGTCCAGCCGGCCGCCGGGCGGGTGACGCCGTCCTCGCCGGTCGCGGTCTCCAGCGCGCGCGTCACGGTCGTGCCGACGGCGACGACCCGCCCCCCGGCCTCGCGGGTGGCGGTGACCAGGCGGGCGGTGACCTCCGGGACGTCGAAGCGCTCCGGCGCGGGCGGCTCGTGCAGCTCGGGGCTGGAGACCCCGGCGTGCAGCACCACCGGGACGACGGGCACCCCGCGGGCCATGAGCCGCACCAGCAGCCGGTCGGTGAAGGGCCGCCCGGCGCTGGCGTTCTCCGCGCTGCCCGGCTCGGTCGCGTAGACGTTCTGCGCGTCGGCGAGGGTCGGGGCGGTGCGCAGGTAGCCGTAGCGGATCGGCTGCCCGTGGCGGGCGAGGTGCGCTCCCCGGTCGGCGTGCGGCTCGGTCCGGGCCCGCCACAGCCGAGAGGGGTGGGCCGGGTCCGGGAACGCCGCGAGCAGCCGCAGTCGCACGCCGCCGGGGAGGTCGAGCTCGGTGCCCGGCTCCACGCCGCGGTCGGGTCCGTCGCCGTCCGGCCGGCGGACCTCGACCACCCAGTCGCCGTCGTCCAGCGCCGTCGACACGTGCAGGGGGACGGTCGTGCCGTCGGCCCGGCGGACGTCGAGCCGCGCCGGCAGCGTCGCCGAGGTGTTGACCACGACCAGGTCGCCGGGCTCGAGGTGCTCGGGCAGGTCCCGGAAGACGGCGTCGTGCAGGCCGGCGGGCCGGACGACGAGCAGGCGGACCTCGTCGCGGGCCAGGCCGCGGTGCTCGGGCGGCGCGGTCGCCTCGGCGCCCATGGCCACGGCGCTCATCGCGCGGCCTCCGCGCCGACGGCGAGCTCGGCGGCCCGGTAGCGGCCGCTGGGCCGGCCGCCCTCGACCAGTCGCAGCAGGGAGGGGACGACGTCCTCCGGGGCCGGCAGCCCGGTCGCGTCGGGGTCGGCGGCCCGGTGCATGTCGGTGGCCATGTCGCCGGGGTCGACCGCGTGGACGTGCAGCGCCGGGTGCTCGACGGCGAGGACGGCGGTCAGCAGGTCGAGTGCGGCCTTGCTCGCGCCGTACCCGCCCCAGCCCTCGTAGGCCTCGACCGCGGCGTCGCTGCTGATGTCGAGCACCGTGCCGCCGGCCCGCTCGAGCGCCGGCAGCACCGCCTGGACCAGGGCGAGCGGCGCGACGGTGTTCACCGCGAGCACCCGTTCCAGCGCTGCCGGCGGCAGGTCGGCGAGCCGGGGGAGCGGGGTGGGGCCGAGCTCGCTGGCGTTGTTGACCAGCAGGTCCAGACGGTCGCCGACGGCCGCGGCGAGGGCGGCCCGGTGCGCGGGGTCGGCGACGTCCCCGGGGACGGCGGTGACCAGGTCCGGGCGGGGCAGGGCGGCGACCGCGGCGGCGAGGCGGTCGGGGTCGCGGCCGTCGACGACGAGGCGCCAGCCGCGCCGGGCGAGGGCCTGGGTGAGGGCGGCGCCGAGGCCGCGGGACGCTCCGGTGACGAGTGCGGTGCGAGTCATGCCGCCACGGTGGAACCTGAAGTGCACTCGAGGTCAATACTTGGAGTCGACTTCAATTCGAGGAGGTCGTCGTGGCGGACGAGCTGACCATCGGGCAGGTGGCCGAGCGGGCCGGGATCGCGGCGTCGGCGCTGCGGTACTACGAGGCCCAGGGGCTCATCGCGGCGTCCCGGACGGCCGGCGGAGCCCGTCGCTTCCCGCGCAGCGTCCTGCGCCGGCTGGCGTTCATCCGGGCCGCGCAGAACGTCGGGCTCACCCTGCCGGAGATCCGGACGGCGCTGGCCACGCTGCCCGAGGGGCGGACGCCGTCGGCGCGGGACTGGGCGCGGCTGTCGCAGGGCTGGCGGGACCGGCTCGACGAGCAGATCGCGGCGCTGGTGCAGCTGCGCGACGGGCTCAGCTCGTGCATCGGCTGCGGCTGCCTGTCCCTGACCCGGTGCGCGCTGTCCAACCCCGGCGACGTCGCCGCGGGCGAGGGCCCGGGGGCGCGCTGGCTGTCCCCGGCGCTGCGCCGGGTGCCGCCGGTGTCCAACGCGGGGTGAGGCGTTCCCTCGCCCTCCCGGCCGGGTGCGGGAGATGATCGACCGACCGCCGTCGGGAGGGGGAGGTCGCATGTCCGTCATGCCCGCCGCGTTCTTCGGCCACGGGAACCCGATGAACGCGCTCGAGAAGAACCGCTACACCGAGGCGTGGCGCGCGTTCGGGGAGTCGGTGCCGCGGCCGCGGGCGATCCTCGTCGTCTCCGCGCACTGGTACGTGCACGCCACCGCGGTGACCGCGATGCCGCAGCCGCGCACCATCCACGACTTCTTCGGCTTCCCCCGCGAGCTGTTCGACGTCAGCTACGACGCGCCGGGCCTGCCGGAGCTGTACCAGGAGGTCGCCGACATCGTCCACCCGACCTGGGTGGGCGCCGACCGGGACAGCTGGGGCATCGACCACGGCACATGGTCGGTGCTGCGGCACGCGTTCCCCGACGCCGACATCCCGGTCGTGCAGCTGTCGATCAACGCGCTCAAGCCGTTCGACTACCACCTGCAGCTCGGCGCCTCCCTCGCGCCGCTGCGGGAGGACGGCGTGCTGGTGATCGGCAGCGGGAACGTCGTGCACAACCTCGGCGGGGTGAGCCGGGCGATGCCCGACGGCGGGTTCGACTGGGCGCGCCGGTTCGACGAGCAGGCGCAGGAGTTCATGCAGCTCGAGCCGACCGAGGTGCTCCGCCTCGACGGGCACCGCGACTACGACCTCGCCGTCCCGACGCCGGACCACTTCCTGCCGCTGCTCTACGTCGCCGGGATCGCCGGGGCGACCGGGACGACCGCGGACGTCCTGGTCGACGGCTACGCCTACGGGTCGCTGTCGATGACCGCCTACACCGTCGGCATGACCCCGCCGTCCGCGGAGGGCAGCGGGTTCGCCGCGCCGCTGCCGGAGGACCCACCCCCGGACGGCGCCAACATCTGACGGCTGCGTGCTCCCCGCCGGTCGCGACAGCGGTCCCCGGCCACCGTTCGGCCCCATGATGTGACCGGCGGGTTCCGGAACCCCGCCGAGGAGGCTGGTCGTGCTGCGGCGCCGGACCGTCGTCTCGATCTCCCACGGGGGCGCCGTGGTGGTCCCGCTGCTGGACGCGGCGCTGGTCCTCTCCGGAGTGCTCGACCTCCGGACCGGTGTGCTGGTCGGGGTCGTCCTGGAGGCGCTGCTGTTGGTGGTCGTCGCCGGAGAGGCCGTGGTGTTCCGGCGCGCGTACCGCTCCGCCCGCAGGTCGGGGGCGTCGCGCGCCCCGGCCGTCGTGGCCGGGCTCCAGGCGGCGTGGCCGCCGGTGCTCCTCCGGCTGGCCCGGGCGGAGGCCGGGCTGTTCCGCGCGATGTGGTGGGCCGTGCGCCGGCGCCGGAGTGTGGGCGCCGGGGACACCCCGCTGCCCTACGCCGGCCGGTTCGGCCTGGTGGTGGCCGTGATCTGCTTCCTGGGGGCGCTGGAGACCGTCGTCGTCCACGTGCTGCTCCCGTGGGAGACCGTGCGGTGGGTGCTGCTGGCCGTGTCCGTGTACGCGCTGGTGTGGATGGTCGGCTTCGGCCTGTCCCTGCGCCAGCACCCGCACCTGGTCGGGGAGGAGGTGCTGGTGCTGCGGTTCGGCCACTTCCGGTCGGTCACCGTCCCGCTCGCCGGGGTCGTGGCGGTGCGGCGCCGCGTGGAGACCGGTCACCGGCGCACCGTCGTCTGCGACGGCGACCGGCTGGTGGTGTCGGTCATGGGTGACACGAACGTCGAACTGCGCGTCGACCCGACGGTGCGCCTCGCCGACCAGGCCGCCCCGGTCGCCCGCGTGGCGTTCTACGTCGACGACCCCGCCGCGGCGGTCCGGGAGCTGCGCACCCGGGCGCCGGACCGGGCGGGCTGAGCCGGCCGGACGTTCCCGCGGGAACGTGCGGCCCGTCCGCTCAGCGGGGCGAGCCGAGCTCCGCAGAGAGCCGGACCACCTCGCCGACGACCCACACCGCGGGCGGCCGGATGCCCTCCTCCGCCAGCGCCTTGCCCAGCCCTGCCAGGGTCGTGCGCACCGTGCGCTGGGTGGGCGTGGAGCCGTCGGCGACCACGGCGACCGGCGTCTCCGGGTCGCGGCCGTGCTCGACCAGCGCAGCGGCGATCGCCGGGGCGGTGTCGACGCCCATGAGGACGACGAGGGTGCCCCGCAACCGCGCCAGCGCCGGCCAGTCGACCAGCGACTGCGGGTGGCCGGGCGGCACGTGCCCGGAGACGACGACGAACTCGTGGGTGAGTCCGCGGTGCGTGACCGGGATGCCGGCCAGCCCCGGCACGCCGATCGCGCTGGTCACCCCGGGGACCACCTCCACCGGCACGCCGGCGGCCGCACACGCCGCCAGTTCCTCCATGCCGCGGCCGAAGACGAACGGGTCGCCGCCCTTGAGCCGCACCACCCGCCGGCCGGCCCGGGCGTGCTCGACCAGCAGTGCGTTGATCTGCTCCTGGGCCATGTACCGCCCGCGCGGCAGCTTGGAGGCGTCGATGACCTCGACGTCGGCCGGCAGCGAGGCCAGCAGCGACTGCGGCGCGAGGTGGTCGGCGATCACGACGTCGGCCTGGGACACCGCCTGCTGGCCGCGCACGGTGACCAGCCCCGGGTCGCCAGGTCCGCCGCCCACGAGGACGACGGTGCCCGGCCGCCCCTCCGGTGCGGCGCGGGCCGCCCGGTCGCGGATGCTGCCGTCGGTGAGCCCGGCGACGACCGCGTCCCGGACGGCGACGGCCCGCTGCGGGTCGCCGCCGCCGTGCACGCCCACGACGAGGTCGCCCTGCCGCCCGACGGCGGGGGTCCAGACGCTGGACGCCGCGCGGTCGTCGGCGCGGGCGCAGAACACCCGGGACCGCTCGGCCTCCTCCGCGACGGCGGCGTTGACCGCGGGGTCGTCGGTGGCGGCGACCGCGTACCAGGCGCCGTCGAGGTCGCCGGGCCGGTAGCCGCGCCGCAGCCAGGTGACCGCGCCGGGCCCGACCAGCGCCTCCAGGGCGGGCGTGACCTCCGGGCTGACCACGGTCACCCGGGCGCGGGCCTCGAGCAGGCCGGCCACCCGGCGGTGGGCGACCTGGCCGCCGCCGACGACCACGACCCTCCGGTCGAGCAGCCGCAGCCCCACCGGGTAGACCACTCCCGACGCGGGGTCGACCGGCGTGGCGTTCACGCTCGCCCCGCGCCGGCGCCCGCCCCGAGCAGGAGCGGGAGCGACGTCGCTCCGCGGGTGCGGTCGCTCACTGGCCCTTCTCCGTGACGCCGGCGGAGTCGAAGGTGGCCACGTCGCGCAGCGCCCGCGCCGCGCTGGCCACCAGCGGCAGCGCCAGGAGGGCGCCGGTGCCCTCGCCCAGGCGCAGGTCCAGCCCGAGCAGCGGTCGCAGGCCCAGGGCGCGCAGCGCGAGGGCGTGCCCGGGCTCGGCCGACGTGTGCCCGGCCAGCGCGTGCTCCAGCGCGGTCGGGCACAGCGCGGCAGCGACCAGGGCGGCGGAGCCCGCGATGACGCCGTCGAGCAGCACCGGCACCCGGGCGGCCGCCGCCCCGAGCACGAACCCGGCGAGCGCGGCGTGCTCCAGGCCGCCCACCTCGGCGAGGACGGCCAACGCCGCCTCCGGGGTCGCCGGCCGGGTCGGCACGCGGGCCGCGGCGCGACCGACGACCTCGACCTTGCGGGCCAGCGTCGGGTCGTCGACGCCGGTGCCCCGGCCGGTGGCCTCGGCCGGGGTCGCGCCGGTGAACGCGCAGACCAGTGCCGCCGACGCGGTGGTGTTGGTGATCCCCATGTCGCCGGTGACCAGACAGCCGTGGTCGGCGGCGAGGGCCGTCGCCACCTCGATGCCCACTTCGACCGCCCGCTGGGCCTCCTCTCCGGTCATGGCCGGGCCGACGGCGAGGTCGGCGGTGCCGGAACGCACCTTGCGGGCGAGCAGCGCCGCGCTCGGCTCGACCGCGTACGGGGTCGCCACCCCGACGTCCACGACGACGACGTCGGCGCCGAGCTGCGCGGCGAACGCGTTGACCACCGCGCCGCCGTGGACGAGGTTGGCCACCATCTGCGCGGTGACCTCCTGCGGCCACGGGGTCACGCGCTGGGCGTGCACCCCGTGGTCGGCGGCGAAGACCGCGACCGCGGCCGGTGCGGGCAGCGGCGGCGGGCACTGGCCGGCGGTGCCGGCGAGCTGCGCGGCGACGTCCTCGAGGACGCCGAGGGAGCCCGGCGGCTTGGTCATCCGGTCCAGCCGGTTGCGGGCGGCGCGCTCGGCCGCGCCGTCCCGCGGCGCGACCGCGGCGATCGTCTCGCCCAGCAGGGTGCCCGCGAACGGGGCCGGATCGGTGCTCAGCGGATCTCCTCGGGCAGGCGGGGCGCGGCCCGCGGCGTCGGTGGCGCGGGAGGGATCCCCTCCAGGATCGCAGCCAGGGCCGCGGCGAACGCACGCGAGGTCGCCGGAGCGCGGACGGCGACCCGCAGGTGGTCGACGTCCAGACCGGGGAAGGTGTCGCCGCGGCGCACCGCCCAGCCCCGCGCGCGCAGCTCCGCGCGGACCCGCTCGCCGCCGGGCACCCGCAGCAGCACGAACGACGACCGCGGCTCGGCGAGGACCTCGACCTCCGGCGGCAGCGCCTGCACCAGCACCTCCCGGTGGTCGATGAGGTGGTGGGCCGCCGCGGTGGCCTCGGCGCGGGCCTCCGGCCGGGTGCACGCGACGAGCGCGGCCAGGGCCGGGGTGGCCAGCGGCCAGTGCGGCTGGGCGGCGCCGAGGGCGGCCACCAGGTCGGCCGGGCCCAGGCAGTAGCCCACCCGCAACCCGGCCAGGCCCCAGGTCTTGGTCAGGCTGCGCACCACGAGCAGCCCCGGCAGGTCGGAGCGGCCGGCGAGGGACTCCGGCTCGCCGGGCACCGTGTCGGCGAACGCCTCGTCGACGACGAGCACCCGGCCGGGCCGGGCCAGCGCGGCGACGTCCCGCTGCGGGTGCAGCACCGAGGTCGGGTTGGTCGGGTTGCCGAGCACCACCAGGTCGGCGTCGTCCGGGACGGCGGCCGGGTCCAGCCGGAACCGCGGAGCCGCCAGCAGCAGCCGCTCGACCGGGTGCCCGGCGGCGCGCAGCGCGGCCTCCGGCTCGGTGAACGACGGGTGGACGACGACCGCCCGGCGCGGTCGCAGGGCCCGCGCGACCAGGGTGAACGCCTCGGCCGCGCCCGCGGTGAGCAGCACCTCCTGCGGCGGGCGGCCGTGTGCCGCGGCGACCGCGGCACGGGCCGGCCCGGCGTCGGGGTACTCGGCGCAGTCGTCGAGCGCCTCGTGCAGCATCGCCCGGAGCCACGGCGGCGGCGTACCCGGGCGCACGTTGACGGCGAGGTCGACCAGGCCCGGGGCCAGCTCGGCGTCCCCGTGGTGGCCCAGGTCGGGCTCACTCACCGGCCACCGCCACCGTGACCCGGCCGACCACCGTCCGGCCGACGAGCAGCGTGCCCCCGCCGAGCAGCGCGGCGGCCTCGGCGACCGAGGGCGTCCCGACCGCGGCGGCCACCCGGGCCGACGGCGCCGGCACCGGGACGGCGGCCAGTGCTGCCGCCGGGTGCCCCGCCACCGACCAGCCGCGGGCCGCCGCGGCCGCCCGCAGGCCCGGCTCCGCGACGCGGGCGTCGAGCGTGGCCAGCCGGACGCCGTCGGCCCCGGCGGGCAGGACGGCGTCCACCGCGGCCAGGACCTCCGCGGCCTCGACCCCCGGGCGCGCGCCCACTCCGACGACGATCACCGCGCCACCCCCGCCGGGACCGCGCAGGCGGCCACGAACCGCTCGGCGAGGACCGGGGAGCCGGCCCAGTTCAGGTGCAGGTAGCTCGCGTGGACGCCGCCCTCGACGAACCCCTCCGGCGCGGCGCCGGCCCAGCGCCAGGCCGGGCGCGCCCCGGCGACCGGCGTGACGACGGTGCGGTGGAACTCGTGCCCCCGCACCCGGGTGCCGGCCGGAGCGAGCGCCGAGTCGGTGAGGGCGACGGCCTCGCGGTACCCGAGCGTGAGGCGGGGCGACATGGCCGCGTCGGCGGCCAGGACCCCGCACATCGGGACGCCGTCCAGGCTGCGGGCCAGGTACAGCAGCCCCGCGCACTCGGCGGCGACCGGGGCGCCCCGCTCCGCGAGCGCGGCGACGTCCGCCCGCAGCGCGGCGTTGGCCGACAGCTGCGCGGCGTGCACCTCGGGGAACCCGCCGCCGACCACCAGCCCGGAAGTCCCCTCGGGGAGGTGCTCGTCGCGCAGCGGGTCGACGGTCACCACCTCGGCGCCCGCGGCCTCGAGCAGCTCGGTGTTCTCCGCGTAGCCGAAGGTGAACGCCGCACCCCCGGCGACGGCGATCCGCGGCCGGCCCTCGGCCCGCCGCACCTCGGCGGCGGGGTCCCACGGGACGGCGTCCAGGCCGGGGGCGGAGCGGGCCAGCCGGAGGACGGCGTCCAGGTCCAGTGCCCCGGCGACCACCTCGCCGAGCCGCCGCACCGTGGCCAGCGCCTCGGCCGACCGCTCGGCGGCGGGCACCAGGCCCAGGTGCCGGGAGGGCGTGACCAGCTCGTCCAGCCGCCGGACCGCCCCGAGGACCGGCACCCCCGACGCGCCGAGGGCCTCCCGCAGGATCTCCTCGTGGCGGTCGCTGCCGACCCGGTTGAGGACGACGCCGCCCATCCGCACCGTCGGGTCGAACGTGGCGAAGCCGTGCACCAGCGCCGCGACGCTCTGCGCCTGCGCGGAGGCGTCCACGACCAGCACCACCGGGGCGCGCAGCAGCCGGGCCACGTGCGCGGTGGAGGCGAACCCGGGCTCGACGGCCGGGGAGGTGGCGCCGTCGAACAGGCCCATGACCCCCTCGACGACCGCGACGTCGGCGCCCCGGGCCCCGTGCAGGAACAGCGGGACCACCCGCTCCTCTCCGACCAGGACCGGGTCGAGGTTGCGCCCCGGCCGCCCGGCGGCCAGGCCCGCGTAGCCGGGGTCGATGTAGTCGGGGCCGACCTTGTGCGGGGAGACGGCCAGCCCGCGCGCGGTGAGGGCGGCGACCAGCCCGGTGGTGACCGACGTCTTGCCCGCGTTGCTCGCCGGGGCGGCGATCACGACCCGGGGGACGGCTGCGGTCACCACTCGATCCCCCGCTGGCCCTTCTGGCCGGCGTCCATCGGGTGCTTGACCTTGGTCATCTCCACGACCAGGTCGGCGGCCTCGACCAGCGCCGGTGGCGCGTTGCGGCCGGTGACCACCACGTGCTGGGTGCCGGGGCGGTTGGTCAGGGTCTCCACGACCTCGTCGACGTCCACCCAGCCCCACGTCAGCGGGTAGGTGAACTCGTCGAGCACGTAGAAGCGGTGGGCCTCGGCGGCGAGGTCGCGCTTGATCTGCGCCCAGCCCTCCGCGGCGTCGGCGGCGTGGTCGACCTCGGTGCCCTGCCGGCGCGACCAGCTCCACCCCGAACCCATCTTGTGCCAGACGACGGGGCCGCCCTCGCCGGTCTGCTCGTGCAGCCGGCCCAGCGCGGTCAGCGCGGTCTCCTCGCCGACCTTCCACTTCGCGCTCTTGACGAACTGGTAGACCGCGATCGGCCAGCCCTGGTTCCACGCCCGCATCGCCATGCCGAACGCGGCGGTCGACTTGCCCTTCATCTCCCCGGTGTGGACGGCGAGGATCGGCCGGTTGCGCCGCGCCCGCGTGGTCAGCCCGTCGTCGGGGACCGCGGTCACCTGGCCCTTCGGCACGTCAGGCCACCTCGCGCGCGCTGCGGACGGTCGCCGCCAGCGACTCGGCGGCCAGCTCCTCCAGCCGCAGCGTCCGCGCGCCGAGAGCGGCGCCGAGTGCGCCGGCCAGCCCCAGCCGCACCGGCCCGGACTCGCAGTCGACGACGACGCTCGCGACCCCGGTGGCGGCCAGCAGGCCGGCCGCGGCGTGCGCGTCCGCGACCGCGGTGGCGCCGCGGACCCCCGTCGCCCGGCCGTCGGTGACGACGACCAGCAGCGGGCGGCGCTGCGGATCGCGGACCCGCTCCACCCGGAGCGTCTCGTGCGCGCGCAGCAGCCCGGCCGCCAGCGGCGTGCGCCCGCCGGTCGGCAGTTCGCGCAGCCGGGCCGCGGCCGCCTCGACCGACCAGGTCGGGGGGAGCGCCAGCTCGGCGCCGGTGCCGCGGAAGGTGACCAGGCCGACCTTGTCCCGCCGCTGGTAGGCGTCGAGCAGCAGCGACAGGACGGCGCCCTTCACCGCGCCCATCCGCGACCGCGACCCCATCGAGCCGCTGGCGTCGACGACGAAGAGCACGAGGTTGCCCTCGCGGCCCTCCAGCGTGGCCTGCCGCAGGTCGCCGCGCGCGAGGCGCAGCCCCGGGCCGGTGCGGCCGCGGGCCCGCTGGTGCGGCGCGGCCGCGAGCACCGTGTCGGTCAGGTGCAGCCGGGTCACCGTGCCGCGCGGGCGGGTCGAGCCGACCACGCGGCCCCGGTCGGAGCGGGCCCGGGAGCGCCGTCCGGCCACGCCCGTGCCGATGCCGGGCACCTCCAGCCGGCGGGTGCGGAACGGGTCCGACGGCGCCACGGCCGCCCGCTCCGGCGCCGGCCCCGGGTCCTCCTCGCGCGCGGAACCGCTGTCGAGATCACGGGATGTCGGCGCGTCGTCGGGTCCGGAGCCGCCGTCGTCCGGGCCGCCGGGGTCGCCGCCGGACGGGCCGTCGTCGTCGGGGCCGTCGTCGTCGGGATCCTCGGGGCGGGCATCGGCGAGGGCCTGGTCGAGGGTCTGCTGGTCCAGGCCCGGCGCGTCGAAGGGGTTGCGCCGGCGGCGGTGGGGGAGGGCCAGCCGGGCGGCCACCCGCACGTCGTCCTCGGTGACCTCCTCGCGCCCGCACCAGGCGGCGTGCGCGATCGCGGCCCGGGCGGTGACCAGGTCCGCGCGCAGCCCGTCGACGTCGAAGGCGGCGCAGACCGCGGTCACCTGGCGCAGCGCGTCGTCGGAGAGGACGACGTGCGGCAGCCGGGCGCGGGCGTCGGCGATGCGGCCGGCCAGCGCCGCCTCCTCGGCGGCCCACGCCGCGGCGAACCCGGCCGGGTCGGCGTCGTGGGCGAACCGGCGGCGCACCACCTCGGCCCGCTCGGCCGGGTCACGGGGCGCGGCGACCTCCACGGTCAGCCCGAACCGGTCCAGCAGCTGCGGGCGCAGCTCGCCCTCCTCGGGGTTCATCGTCCCCACCAGCAGGAACCGGGCCGCGTGCCGCACCGAGACGCCCTCGCGCTCGACGTAGGCGGTGCCCAGCGCCGCGGCGTCCAGCAGCAGGTCGACCAGGTGGTCGTGCAGCAGGTTGACCTCGTCGACGTAGAGCACGCCGCGGTGCGCGGCGGCCAGCAGCCCCGGCTCGAACGCCTTGACGCCCTCGGTGAGCGCCCGCTCGAGGTCCAGCGAGCCGACGACGCGGTCCTCCGAGGCGCCGACCGGCAGCTCGACCAGCCGGGCCGGCCGCGTCCGGCCGGGGGCGTCCGCGTCGTGCGGGCCGTCCGGGCAGGCCGGGTCCGGGGCGGCGGGGTCGCAGGCGAACCGGCAGCCGGTGACGACGTCCACCGGCGGCAGGACGGCGGCCAGCGCGCGCACCGTCGTCGACTTCGCCGTCCCCTTCTCGCCGCGGACGAGCACGCCGCCGACCGCGGGGGAGACGGCGTTGAGCAGCAGGGCCAGGCGCATGTCGTCCATGCCGACGACGGCGCCGAAGGGATAGGTCACCCGGGCGTCCTTCCTCCCCGGGTGTCCACGCCCGGAGGGAGCAGGGACGACGGCGGGAGTCTCCTGGCTGCCGGATCGCCGTCCGCCCCCGACCTTCCCGTCCCCGCGGGGACAGTGGCCGAGCGTGGGGGCCGACTCCCCGGTCACAGTGGCGGGACCGCGCCGGAGTTCCACCGGGCTTCCTCCACTGCCGTCGCTGTGGCCCGGTCATGCAACCACGCCGCCGCGGCGCGCGGACAGTCGCCCGTCTCTTGACGAGTTGGAAAGTGACCGCCACACTTTCCGACATGGAAAGCAACGGGGTCTCCGACCGCACCGCCGCCGCCGCGCAGCTCGCCGCCCTGCAGGCCGACCGGGAGGCGCTGGCCGACCGGGTCCTGCAGCCCTGGTGGTACGACGTCGCGCTGGGACTGCTGCTCTTCGGCTTCCTGTCCTCCTACGCCTTCGACTCGCTGTGGGTGACCTTCCCGGCCGTGATCGTGTTCATGGGCGGCCTGGGCGCCCTGGTGTCGGCCTACAAGCACATGACCGGGATCTGGGTGACCGTCAGCCCCGGCGCCATGGCGGTCTGGGCGGCGATCGTGCTGCCCGTCCTGATCGCCGCGTTCGTCCTCGCCGAGGGCTTCGACCAGCACTGGGTGATGGTCGTGGCCGGGGCGGTGCTCGGCCTGGCGGCGGCGCTGCTCAGCCGCCGCTGGGGCCGCGCCCTCGCCGCGGAGATGCGGAGCTCCCTGTGACCGCGACGGCCCCGCGGTTCGACACGGTGATCCACCCACCGCCGCGGCTGCAGATCTGCGGCCTGCTGGCCGCGGTCGACACCATGGAGTTCGCGGCCGTCCGGGACCGGGTCGGGGTGAGCGACTCCGTCCTCTCCAAGCACGTCCGGCAGTTGGAGGAGGCCGGGTACGTGAAGGCGCACAAGGCCACCATCGCCTCGCGCCAGCGCACCAGTCTGGCGCTCACCAAGGACGGTCGGCGCGCCTTCGACGCCCACGTGGCCGAACTGCGGCGGATCGCCGGAGTCTGAGGAAGGACCCCTCTGCCCCCCACGACGGATGGACCCCGTCCTCCCCACCCCTCGCAGGCTCGGGGCGGTGCCCTGGACGGGGCCACGGCGGGTCCCTGCAGAGGGGCCGCCCCGGGCTCGCGGAGGTCGGCGGGCAGAGTGGGCACCGTGGGGGGTCCGGGGCGCATCGCGCGGCTGGTGGACGCGGCACTGGTCCTCGTCGCCGCGGTCGCGGCCACCGTCCTCTTCGACGCCCTCGACCTGCCCTCGCCCTCGCTGTTCGGCGGCCTGGTGGTCGGCCTGGTCCGCGGCCTGGCCGGACGGCGGCGGCTCGTGGTCCCGCGCCCCGGGATGATCGCCGCGCAGGGCCTGATCGGGGTCTCCATCGGCGCGCTGGTCGACCTGGAGACCCTCGCCGCGATCGGCCGGGACTGGCTGCCGGTCCTGTCGGTCACGATCGGCACGCTGGTGCTGACCCTGCTGGCCGGGCTGCTGATGCGGCTGCAGCCGGGGATCAGCCCGGTGACCGGCGCGTTCGCGATGATCGCCGGCGGCGCGTCGGGGATCACCGTGATGGCCCGGGAGCTCGGCGCCGACGACCGGATGGTCGCCGTCCTCCAGTACCTGAGGGTGCTGATCATCGTCGTGCTGATGCCGGTGACGGCGACGGCGGTGTTCGGCGCCGCGCCCGGAGCCGGCGGCGCGGTGGTGGACGACGCCGGCCCGGGCTGGCCGGTCGACCTGCTGTTCTGCGCGGTCTGCCTGCTGGCCGGCGTCCCGCTGGCGCGGCTGCTGCGCATCCCGGTACCGGCGCTGCTCGGGCCGATGCTCGTGGCGACCGGCCTGGACCTGAGCGGCCTGTCACGGGGCGCGGAGGTCCCCACGGCGCTCGGCCTGGCGGCGTTCCTGCTGATCGGCCTGACGGTGGGGCTGAACTTCACCCGCGACAGCCTGCGCACCGTCGGGCGCGCGCTGCCGCTGGCGCTGGCGATCATCCTGGGCCTGATCGCGGCGTGCGCCGGCCTCGGCGCGGTCCTCACCGTGACGACCGACGCCAGCGCCCTCGACGCCTACCTGGCCACGACGCCCGGCGGGCTGTACGCGGTCCTGGCCACGGCCCAGGACGGCGGCGCCGACGCCACCTTCGTGCTCGCCGTCCAGGTGCTCCGGCTGTTCGTGATGCTGCTGTCCGCGCCGTTGCTCGCCCGCTGGCTGCGCCGCGCCGGCCCGGGGGAATCCGAGCCGGCGACAGGTGGTTGACCGTTCAACCGACGAGGCAGGGAGTGACAGTGGAGCTCGGGGTCTACACGTTCGGCGACGTCCTCCGGGACCCGCACACCGGGACGACGATCAGCCCCGAGCAGCGGCTGGCGAACCTGCTCGAGGAGATCGAGCTCGCCGACCAGGTGGGACTCGACGTCTTCGGCGTGGGGGAGCACCACCGGCCCGACTACGCGGTCAGCTCGCCGTCCACCGTGCTCGCCGCGGCCGCCGTCCGGACGACGCGGATCCGGTTGACCAGCGCGGTCACCGTGCTGTCCTCCGAGGACCCGGTGCGGGTGTTCCAGCAGTTCGCCACCGTCGACCTGCTCTCCCACGGCCGGGCGGAGGTCATGGCCGGGCGCGGGTCGTTCATCGAGTCCTTCCCGCTGTTCGGGTACGACCTCGACGACTACGACGAGCTGTTCGCCGAGAAGCTGGACCTGCTGCTCGCGCTGCGCGACTCCGAGCGGGTCACCTGGAAGGGCCGGCACCGCGCCGCGCTGGCCGACCAGCCGGTCTTCCCCCGCCCGGTGCAGGACCCGCTGCCGGTGTGGGTGGCGGTGGGCGGCAACCCGCAGTCCGTCGTCCGGGCCGGTGCATTGGGTCTGCCGCTGGCGCTGGCGATCATCGGCGGCGAGCCGGCCCGCTTCACCCCGCTGGCCCAGCTGCACCGCCGGGCCGCGGCGCAGTACGGGCACGGGCCGCTGCCGGTCTCGATCAACTCCCACGGCTTCGTCGCCGACACCTCGCAGGCCGCCGCCGACAGCTTCTACGACACCTACGCCGAGGTGATGACCCAGCTGGGCCGCGAGCGCGGGTGGGGCCCGATGACCCGCCCGGACTTCGGCGCCCTGGCCGGGCTGCACGGCGCGGTCGTCGTCGGAAGCCCCCAGCAGGTCGCCGAGAAGATCCTCTTCCAGCACGAGCTGTTCGGGCACGACCGGTTCCTGATGCAGTCCTCGCTGGGCGCCGCCCCGCACCGCGAGGTCCTGCGCTCGATCGAGCTGCTCGGCACCGAGGTCGCCCCGATCGTCCGCGCGGAGCTCGCCTCGCGCGCCGGGACGTCGGACTGATCACCTCATCGGGGAGCCCCCGCGGCCGCCCGACGCGCCTACCCTCGACCGGGGCGCGAGGGAGGTGAGCACGCTGGCCGAGGACACGGAGGGCGCCGAGACGAGGGGCGCCGAGGACGCCGTGCTGCTGTTCGTCGGTGGCCCGCTCGACGGGCGGGTGGAGATCCGGGAGGCGAGGCACGGGCAGCCGCTGCCGACGATCACCCACGTCCACCTCCACGGCGGCCCGAAGGTCGTGCACCGCTACGACCTGACCACGCTCACCGGGACGGCCGGCGTCTACACCGTGCGGCCGCGCCAGACCGTGCGCGACGAGTCGGTCGCGGACTGACCGCTCACCGGCGCCGCAGCACGAACCCCGCGTAGCCGTACTCGCCGGCCCGGGTGCGCCGCAGGTCCACCTCGGTCCGGGCCTGGGCCAGCACCGCCGCCGTCGCCTCGTCGGGGTCCGGCCACGCGTCGATCGCCGCCGCCAGCGGGACGTAGTACTCGTCCTCCCAGTCCGAGTCGGGCAGCAGTCGGGTGGCGACGACCTCCCAGCCCGCCGCGCGCGCCGCCGCCTCGGTCGCCGCGACGTCGCGCATCGCCGGGTACGCGGCCCAGAACGCGCGGGTGTCGGCCGAGGGGTGCGCGGTCGTCCACACGACCTCGGTGAACACCAGCACGCCGCCGGAGGGGAGCAGCCGGCGCCAGTCCTGCAGTGCGGCGTCGACTCCCATCAGGTAGGCCGCGCCCTCGCACCACAGCAGGTCGAAGGCCCGGTCGAGGAACGGCAGGGCGGCCATCGACGCGCGGACGACGGCGACCCTGCCGGCCTGCCCGGCGTCGACGGCGGCCTGCCGCGCCCGGCGGAGGAACGGCTCGTGCAGGTCGACGGCGACGACGCGGGCGCCGGCCGCGGCGACCACCAGCGACGCCCGGCCCGGTCCGCACCCGATGTCGAGGGCGAGGGGCTCGGCCGGCAGGTCCCCGGCGAGGTCGAGCAGCGCGCGGGTCGTCGCGTCGGAGCCGACGCCCTCGCGCGGCAGGTCACGGTGCAGGGTCCAGAAGACCTCGGCGGCGTCCATCCCGGAGGGGTGCGCTCAGGCGCCGTGGAACGCGCGGACGGCGGCGACCACCTCGTCGAAGCGCGCCCGGTCCAGGGCGGCTCCGACGCGGCGTGCGGCGGTGGGGGGCACCGTGAGCAGGCGGTCCAGGCGTACCTCGCTGGGCCGGCCCTGCGGATCCCAGGCGCCCCGCCCGACGTCGAGCCAGTACCGCCCGTGCCGCGCCTCGTCGGCCGCGTCGAGGTCGTGGTCCTGGCTGGAGAGCATCAGGCCGACCAGTTCCTCGCCCCGCCGCCCGACGACGAGCACGGGGCGGTCCTTGCCGCGGCCGTCGCCCTCGTCGAAGGGGACCCAGGCCCACACCACCTCGCCCGGGTCGGGCCGGTCGTCGGGCCGGGGGCGGTAGCCGAGGTCGACCCGGGCGAGGCCGCCGTCGAGGTCCCGGACGCCGGGACCGGAGACCTCGGCCGTGACGACGCGCCCGCGGCCGCGCGGGCGGCGGACCGCACGCGTGGCCGGCTGCGTGACCGCGCGCAGCACCCCGGTGAGCCGTCGGACGAGCCCGCTTCGCGCCATGTCCGCACGGTACGGACCCCGCTCGCCCGGTGACGGTGAACACCATGTGTCCCACGTGACACTCCGGTACCAATCAGTCACGTTCGCGGTTGGAACTGCCGATAGAGGGGCACCATGACGGCACGGGGTGGTCAGAGGTGGCCCTCCGGGAGAGGGGGGTCCTCGATGACCTCGGCCCAGCCGGTACCTCCGGCCGCACCACGTTCGCGGGAGGTGAAGGCCAGCGTCCTCGCGGCCTTCCAGCTCGTGGAGGACGCCCGCTACCTCGGCACCAACGACCGCCGCACCAGACGCGGACGACGCCGCGCGATCGCCGAGCGCACCGTCGCCTACCGCAAGCTCGCCCGGGACCTGCGCGCCAGCTGAAGGGCCCCCTGCAGGGGAGCCGCTAGGCGACGCAGAACTCGTTGCCCTCCGGATCGCGCAGTGTCGCCCACTCGAACGGGCCCTGCTTCTCCCGGTACAGCTCGGTGGCACCCATCCCCACCAGCCGGGAGACCTCGTCGTCGCGCCGCTCGGGCCCCACGTGCAGGTCCAGGTGCACGCGGTTCTTGACCGTCTTGGCCTCGGGGACGAGCTGGAAGAGCACCCGCGGCCGGCCCGGGGCGGGTGACCGCAGCGCCGCCCCGACCCGCCACACCAGCGCGCCGCGGTGCGTGGTGGTGTCGGACTCCGCCGCCGCGCCGGACTCCACCATCCGGCGGATGAACGCCTCGTCCTGGGCCTCCACCTGCCAGCCCAGGGCGTCGGCCCACCAGTCGGCCAGCCCGTGCGGGTCGGCGCTGTCGATCACGATCTGCACGTCGGTCGCCATGGGCGCACCGTAGGGCCGGGTACCGACGACTCGCGGGCACCGACGACTCGCGGCGCCGGCGACCCGAAGGGTGCCGGTGGCTCAGAGCTCCTCGGCCAGCCCGGCGCGCATCACCGCGTCGTCCGGCAGCGGGGTGGTCAGCCGGCAGTGGTCGGCGAAGACCACGCGCATCGGGGCGAACGCCGAGCGCTCGACCCGCCGCTGCGGGTCCCACAGCCCCGAGCGCATCACCGACTTGGCGCACTGGAAGTAGGCCCGCTCGACGGTCACCACGAGCACCGAGCGGGGCGCGCGGCCGAACTCGGTGAGGTCCACGTCGAGCTCCTCGGGCGCGGCCAGCTCCGCGGTGCCGTACACGCGGAGGGTCTCCTCGATGCCGGGTACCAGGAACAGCACCGCCACTCGCGGGTTGCCCGCCACGTTGCGCAGGCTGTCCACCCGGTTGTTGCCCGGCCGGTCGGGGAGGGCCAGCCGGTGCGCGTCGAGCACCTTGACGAAGCCCGGGTCGCCGCCGCGCGGCGAGACGTCCGGCCAGCCCTCGGCCGACGCCGTGGACAGCGTGGCGAACGGCGCGAGCCCGATGAAGGCGGTGCAGTGCCGGTCGAGGTGGTCGATCACCTTGTCCTGCACCAGCTGGGAGGGGTCGCGGTACCGGGCCAGCACGTCGTCCATGGGCCCGACGCTAGCGGGCTAGCGTTCGGCCTCGTGCCCGCGCAGTGGAGCTCCCCGGTCCGGTACGTCGAGTGCGACCAACAGGGCGTGGTGTTCAACGCCCACTACCTCACCTGGGCCGACGAGGCCTCCACCGTCTGGTGGGCCTCGATGGGGCTGCCCTGGGCGGAGCTCACCGAGCGCCGCATCGACCCGCTGGTCAAGGCCAGCACGCTGGAGTGGGCGTCCCCCGCCCGCTGGGGCGACACCGTCACCGTGGACGCCGAGACCGAGCGGGTGGGGCGCACCAGCGTCACGGCGCGGTTCACCGTGCGCGTCGGGGAGCGGGCCTGCTGCGTCGTCCGGACGACGTACGTGTGCGTGGCCGACGGCGCGGCCGCGGCCTGGCCGGACGACGTCCGGGAGCGGCTGGCCGCGGGCTAGCGACCGGCCCCCGGCGGGAGCAGCGGGAGCCCGTCCGGGACGCCCTCCTCGACCAGCCGCCAGAGCGCCCGGGTGTCGGCGTGCTCGGCGACCAGGTCGCCCAGTGCGTCGAGCCGGCGCTCCCGGACCGCGGCGAAGTCGGTGTCCGGCGCGGGGACGAACCGCCGGCCGGTCGCCCGTGCCACCTCGGCCAGGAACGCCCGCCGGAAGGCGTCGTTCTCGAACGCCCCGTGCCAGGTGGTGCCCCAGACGGCGCCGGACCGGGCGCCGTCGAGGAAGGGCTCGGCGGTGTCGTCGACGGTCACCACGCCGTGGTGGATCTCGTAGCCGCGCACCGCCTCGCCGAACGCCGTCCCCACCGGCCGGCCCAGGGTCTTCTCCCGGGCGAAGCGGACGTCGGCCGGCAGCAGCCCGAGCCCCGGGACCGCGCCGGCCCGCGACTCGACGTCGTCGGTGATGGTCCGCGCCAGCATCTGGTGGCCCCCGCAGATGCCCAGCACCGGCCGGCCCTCCGCGGCCCGCCGCGACACGGCGTCGGCCAGCCCGGTGGCGCGCAGCCAGCGCAGGTCGGCGACGGTGGCGCGGGTGCCGGGCAGCACGACCAGGTCGGCGTCGGCCAGCTCCTGCGGCGTGGTCGCGTAGCGGACCAGCACGCCGGGCTCGGCGGCCAGCGCGTCGACGTCGGTGGAGTTGGACAGCCTCGGCAGCCGCGCGACGGCGACCCGCAGCACGTCCTCCCCGTGCGGCGGGCCGGCCGCGGCCCGGGGTCTCCCGAGGCCGAGGGAGTCCTCGACGTCGAGGTCGAGACCGTCGCGCCACGGCAGCACGCCGAGCGTGGGCCGCCCGGTCAGCCCGGTCAGCGCCTCCAGGCCCGGGCGCAGCAGCCGGACGTCGCCGCGGAACTTGTTCACCAGGAAGCCCGCGACCAGCCGCTGGTCGGCCGGGGGCATGAGCGCGACGGTGCCGTACAGGGCGGGGAACACCCCGCCCCGGTCGATGTCGCCGACGACGACCACCGGCAGTCCCGCGGCGGTGGCCAGGCCCATGTTGGCGATGTCGTCGGCCCGCAGGTTGATCTCCGTGGGGGAGCCCGCGCCCTCGCAGACCACGACGTCGAACCGGGCGCGCAGGTCGGCGAGGCTGGCCAGCACCTGCTCGAGCAGCGCCGCCTTCATCGGCCGGTAGGAGAGCGCGGTCACCTCGGCGACCGGCTTGCCGAGGACGACGACGTGGCTGGAGTCCTCGCCGCCGGGCTTGAGCAGCACCGGGTTCATCGCCGCCTCGGGCTCGACGCGGGCGGCCGCGGCCTGCACCACCTGGGCCCGGCCGATCTCCGCGCCGTCGGGGGTGACCATCGAGTTGTTGCTCATGTTCTGCGCCTTGAACGGGGCCACCGAGACCCCCTGGCGCACCAGCCAGCGGCAGATGCCGGCCGTGACCACGGACTTGCCGGCGTCCGACGTCGTCCCGGCGACGAGCAGCGCGCCGGGGCGGCTGCGGGTCACGCCACCTCGCGGGGCACGCCCCAGCCGGCCTTCTCCTGCCCCGACAGCTCGGCGATCGCCTCCATGATCCGGTCGGTCACCGCCCGGCGGGCGCGGCCGTTGCCGGCCATGCCCCGGTACTCGGGGAAGGTGAGCGGCTCGCCGTAGGTGACCGAGACCTTGTGCGGCCGCGGCCACCTGGCGTCGACCGGCTGCACCTCGTCGGTGCCGGACACCGCGACCGGGACGACGGGGCAGTCGGCGGTCAGCGCCAGCCAGGCGACACCGGTCTTGCCGCGGGCCAGCCGGCCGTCGCGCGAGCGGGTGCCCTCGGGGTAGATGCCGAACCCCTCGCCGCGGCGGAGGACCCCGAGCGCGGTGTCCAGGGCCTCCTGCGCCGCGCGGGAGGTCTGCCGCTCGACGGGCATGGCGCCCAGCGCGGTGAACAGCTGCTTGGACAGCCAGCCGCCGATGCCGGGTCCGGTGAAGTACTCGGCCTTGGCCAGGTAGTGCACCCGCCGCGGGGCCGAGAGCGGGATGACCATGCTGTCGATGAACGACAGGTGGTTGCTGGCCAGGATCACCGGCCCGGTGGGCGGGACGTTCTCCTTCCCGGTCACGCGCATGCGGAGGACCGCGTGGAACAGCGGGCGCAGCAGGAACCGGGCGACGAGGTAGAGCACGCCGCGCTTCCCCTCTCGGCTCGGGGAGCCGCCGGCGGCTGCCGACGACAGCGGGCATTCTCCCGTGCCGGAACGGCCCTCCTGCAGGGGCCCGCCGCGAGCCTGCGAGGGGTGGGGGGCAGGAGGGTCCTTTCTCAGTGCATGCGCGGTGTGGGCGGGCAGACGTCCCGGATCAGGGCCCGCACGTCCGCCGGCAGGGACGACCGGCCCGCGGCGGACTCGGCGATCGCCACGGCCACGTCGCGGACCTTGCGGTGGCAGTTGCTGGAGATGTGCGCCAGCAGGTCGAAGGCCACCTGCTCACCGCAGCTGGTGAGCAGCATCAGGATGCCCTTGGCCTGCTCGATCGCCGCCCGGCTGGCCATCGCGGTGCGCAGCTGGCACACCTCGGTCTCCAGCGCCTGGACCCGGTCGTCGACCGACCCGTGGGCGCACGACGCCGCGTCGACCTCCACCTCCTCGGGCAGGAGGACCAGCAGGCCCTCCAGCGCGTCCACCGACCCGGCCGCGTCCACCACCGGTTCCCCGACGAGGACGGCGGGCGTGCCGAGGCCGCTCCGGCTGCCGAGGCGCACGCGCAGCGAGAAGGGCAGCCCGTCGGCGCAGGCCCGGGTGATCGCGTCGAGCGCCCGCGACCGGTCGCCCGGGTGCAGGGCCCGCGCCAGCAGCTCCGCGCAGGGGTGCGCGCCTCCGCGCGGGAGGCCGAGCAGCCTGGCCATCTCCGGCGACCACGCCCAGTTGCCGGTGCGCCGGTCGTGGCGGAACCGCCCGGCCAGCCGGTGCGGCGTGGGGACCGGTCGCGAGGCAGGCGTACCGGGACGGGCCGCCGGCGTGGGGTGGTCGGCCACGGGGCGGGACCGTCCGAGGGTGGGGGAAGGCGTCGCTGTCATGTCGACTCCACGAGGGTGCCACCGGGCTCGACCCGGTCTCGGGCGCCGCCGGCCGTGTGTTCGACCTCCGCGGTACGCCGGCGGGCGAGGCCGGCCGCTCCGTTCCCCCGGACGGTACGACGCAACGGGAGGTTCTGCACGCGCAGCGACCACCCGATCGCACGCCGCGCCGCGTCGCCACGGCCTGTCCGCGTCCGCACTCCGGGAGGTGTCACTACACGACGGTGGCCGGACGGGCCGGAGACCTGTCGCCGGGCCGCACGGGCAGCCCCGCGGCCACCTCGGCGAGGAGCTCCACCGCGGTCCGCAGCCGGTCGGGCGGCAGGGTGAACGGCAGCCGCAGGTGGTCGTCGAAGGCGTGGCCGGTGCCGAACGCGCGTCCCTCCGCCAGGAGCAGGCCGTGCGCCGCGGCGCCCGCGGTGAGCGCGGCCGAGCTGGTGCCCGCCGGCAACCGGCACCACACCGACAGCCCGCCGGCCGGCCGTGGTGCGGTCCACTCGGGCAGGCACCGGGCCAGCTCGGTGAGCAGCACGTCGCGCCGCTCGCGCAGCACCTGTCGGCGCCGCTCGAGGATGCCGTCGAGCTGCCGCACGAGGACGGTCGCGGCCAGCTGGTCCACGACCCCGACCGACAGCTGCCGACGGCCCAGCGCGGCCCCGAGCTGGTCGGCGAGCGCGGCGTCGGTCCGGAGCCAGCCGATGCGCAGCCCGCCCCAGACGGCCTTGGCCAGACCGCCCACGGTGACCGTCGCCGGGTCGGGCAGCCCCGCGGCGAACGGGGGCAGCGGCCCGTCGTCCAGGTACAGCTCGGCGGTCACCTCGTCGACGACGGCCAGGACGCCGTGCTGCCAGAGGGTCGCCGACAGCCGGCGCCGCCCGGCCGCCGACAGCCGCGCGCCGGAGGGGTTGGAGAAGTCGGGCATGAGGTAGGCCAGCCGGGGGCTGCTCTGCCGCGCGACGATCGCCGCGGCACCCACCAGGGCATCGGGGTCGGCGCCGTCGACCGGCGCGGGCACGCAGCGGCCGCCCGCCGCGCCCACCATCCCGATGGCGCCGGGGTAGGTGGGGTGCTCCACGAGCACGCGGTCACCGGGCTGCAGCAGGGTCGAGACGGCGATCGCCGTGGCGTCCCCGGTGCCGGCGGTGACCACCACCTGGTCGGGGTCGGTGGGCAGGCCGCGGGCGGTGAACCGCTCGGCGATCGCGGCGCGCAGCTCGGGCAGGCCGCTGGGCGCGTAGCCGTGCCCGGTGGTGTACCCGGGCAGCGCCGCCACCGCCTGCTCGTAGGCGGCCTGCACCTCCGGCACCGCCTCCGGGGCGGCGTGGGCCAGGTCGAGCACCTCCGGGTCGGTGCTCGGCGCCCGCCAGCCGCTGCTCGCCGTCGGCAGCTCGGTCACCGTGCCCGAGCCGTGCCGGGTGGCCGCGAACCCCTCCGCGCGCAGCAGCCGGTAGGCCGAGGCGACGGTGACCCGGCTGGCCCCGAGCGCCGTGGCCAGTTCGCGCTCGGCCGGCAGCCGGGTGCCCACGGGCAGCGTCCCGGTGGTGACCAGCTCGCGGACCCTCCGGGCCAGCGCCACGTACCGGGGGCCGGGCAGCGCCCCCAGTGGCTCGACCAGTGTGGCCAGCTCCTGCGCCGAAGTGGACTGGCCAATTCCCGATGGCATGCGGTCCACCATGCCGAAGTGGACCGCTCTACGCCAGTGTTGACGGTGCCAATCTCTGGTCATGACTACAGGTGGTGTCGTCGTCCTGCTCGTCCTCGTCGGGCTGGTCGCCCTGTCGGTGACCACCCTCGCCGTCGCCGTCCGCGGTGGCCGCGGTCCGGCCGACCCGCCGGCCAGCCACGCCCGGACCGACCCGGCCGGCTTCTTCGTCCTGCCCGAGCCGCGGGGCGTCCTGCCGCGGCACCCGGCTCAGCCGCGGCAGTCGCGCGGGCCGCGGCGCAGCCGGGACGTCGTGGCCGCGCCGATCGTGGCCGCGCCGATCGTGGACAGGGCCGCCGCCGCGATCCACACGGCGCGGGAGAGCCGCACCGCGCGCGCGATGTCCCCGGCCGCCGGCGCCCGCCCGCTGCCGAGCACCGGCCGGTCCTCCACCCGGCTGCCGTAGACGTTGCGGCCGCCCAGCCGCAGTCCCAGGGCGCCGGCCAGCGCGGCCTCGCAGCGCCCGGCGTTGGGGCTCGGGTGGGCGGCCCCGTCACGTCGCCAGGCGGTCCAGGCGCCGCGCGCCGAGCCACCGGTCGCCGGGGCGGCGGCCACGGTGAGCGCCGCGGTGACCCGCGCGGGCAGCCAGTTGGCGACGTCGTCCGCCCGGGCGGCCGCCCAGCCGAACCGCGCGTACCGCGGCGACCGGTGGCCGACCATCGCGTCGAGGGTGTTCACCGCCCGGTACGCCAGCAGGCCGGGCACCCCCGCGACCGCGCCCCAGAACAGCGGGGCGACGGCGGCGTCGGAGGTGTTCTCCGCGACCGACTCGACGGTCGCCCGGGCCAGCTCGCCCTCGTCGAGGGACCGGGGGTCCCGGCCGGCGAGGGTGGGCAGCAGGGCCCGGGCGGCGGGCAGGTCCCCGGCGTCCAGCTCCGCGGCCATCGCGGTGGCGGCCCGGCCCAGCGACGTGCCGCCGAGCACCGCCCAGGTGGCCGCCGCCGTCGCGAGGGTGCGGACGGCGCGGCGACCGCGGGTGGCCCGGTCGACGGCGGCGCCCAGCCCGGCGGCGCCGGCCACCAGCGCGGCGGCGTACCCGGCGCCGGCCGCTCGGGAGTCCCGCCAGACCCGGCGCTCCAGCGCCCCGGCCACCCGGCCGAACCCCGCCACCGGGTGGCCGCGGCGCGGATCGGCGAGCAGCAGGTCGGCGGCGGCGCCCAGGGCCAGGCCGACGGCGGTGGGCGTGGTCAGCGGGTCCTCCTCCGGGTGCTCGTGCTCTGCGTGCGCCGCGCAAGCAGAGCACGAGCACGTGGGGGAGCACCCGCGGCGGGAGCACCCGCGGCCCGCCTCGGGAGCGGGAGCCGTCCCTAGGATCGGCGTCCATGCGCCTGCCCGGCCGGTACTCCGGCACAGCCCGGCCGATCGTCACCTACGGGAGTGACCCGGTCCTGCACCGCCCGTGCGCGCCGGTCACCGCCTTCGGCAAGGACCTGCGCCGCCTGGTCCTGGACATGTTCGCCTCCATGGAGGCCGCGGACGGGGTGGGCCTGGCGGCCAACCAGATCGGGGTGGACGCGCGGGTCTTCGTCATCGACTGCCCCGACGCGGCCGGTGAGGACGTCGTCGGCTACGTGGTCAACCCCGAGCTGACGATCCTGGAGCCGCATCAGGGCGAGCCCGCCGAGGAGGTCACCGAGGAGGGCTGCCTGTCGGTGCCCGGCCCCTACGCCGAGCTGCCGCGCGCCTTCCGAGCCCGGGTGGACGGCGTCGACGCGGACGGCGTGCCGGTGTCGATCGAGGCCACCGGGATGGCCGCGCGCTGCCTCCAGCACGAGGTCGACCACCTGGACGGGACCGTCTACGTCGACCGGTTGCCCGAGGAGCTGCGCGAGCGGCTGCTGGCGGAGGCCGCGGGCCCCGGCGGGGAGCTCCCGGCGTGACGACGCCCGAGGGAGCATCGCAGCGAGCGCCAGCGAGCGAGGAGCGGACCGAGGTCGGAGTCGCGCCCATGGGCACGGCGTGACCGTGGCGACGGCCCGGCTCGTCGTCGTCGGCATCGGCGCCGACGGCTGGGACGGGCTCGCGCCGGCGTCGCGGGCCGAGGTGGAGCGCGCGGAGGTGCTCCTGGGCAGCGCCCGCCAGCTCCACCTCGTCCCGGCCTCGGTGGGTGCCCGGCGGGTGCCCTGGCCCTCCCCGCTGAGCGAGGCGCTGCCCGGGCTGCTGGAGGAGCACGCCGGCCGGGCGGTCGTCGTCCTGGCCAGCGGCGACCCGATGCTGTCGGGCATCGGCACCACGCTGACCCGGCTGCTCGGCTCCGGCCGGGTGCGGGTGCTGCCGGCGCCGTCCTCGGTGTCGCTGGCCTGCGCGCGCCTGGGCTGGGCGGTGGAGGAGACCGAGGTGGTCACCCTGGTCGGCCGCCCGCTCGAGCTGCTGCACCCGCACGTGCAGCCGGGGCGGCGGCTGCTGGTCCTCGGGTCCGACGGGCGCACCCCGGCACAGGTCGCCGCGCTGCTCACCGCGCGCGGGTACGGGCCCAGCCGGGTGACCGTGCTGGGCGGCCTCGGCGGCCCCGACGAGGTGGTGCGCACCGGCACCGCGGCCACCTGGTCGCAGTCGGCGCCGGCGCTGGCGGTCACCGCCGTCGAGTGCCGGGCCGACCGGGGGACCGTGCCGCTGCCGACCACCCCCGGGCTGCCCGACGACGCCTACGAGCACGACGGCCAGCTGACCAAGTCCGAGGTGCGGGCGATCACCCTCGCCCGCCTCGCCGCCGTGCCCGGGCAGCTGCTGTGGGACGTCGGCGCCGGAGCGGGCTCGATCGGCATCGAGTGGATGCGGGCGCACCCCACCTGCCGCGCCGTGGCCGTCGAGGCCTCCGCCGAGCGGGCCGAGCGGATCGCCCGCAACGCCTCCCGGCTCGGCGTCCCGTACCTGCGGGTCGTCCACGGCTCGGCCCCCGCCGCGCTCGCGGGCCTGGCCCCGCCGGACGCGGTGTTCGTCGGCGGCGGCCTCACCACCCCGCTGCTGCTGGAGACCTGCTGGGAGGCGCTGGAGTCCGGCGGCCGGCTGGTGGCCACCGCGGTCACGGTGGAGAGCGAGGCGGTGCTGGCGACCTGGCACGCCCGCGTGGGCGGGGCGCTGGTGCGGATCGCCGTCGCGCGGGCCGAGCCGGTGGGCTCCTTCACCGGCTGGCGGCCCGCGATGCCCGTGACCGTCTGGTCGGTGACCAGGCCATGACGGTGCACTTCATCGGAGCGGGCCCGGGCGCGGCCGACCTGGTCACCCTGCGCGCGGCGCGGCTGATCGCCACCTGCCCGGTCTGCCTCTACGCGGGTGCGCTGGTGCCGCGCGAGCTGCTCGACACCGCGCCGCCCGGCGCCCGGCTGGTCGACACCGCCGACCTCGACCTCGACGAGATCACCGCCGAGCTGGTCGCGGCGCACGCGGCCGGCCTCGACGTCGCCCGCCTGCACTCCGGGGACCCCTCGGTCTACAGCGCGATGGCCGAGCAGATGCGCCGGCTGGACGCCGTCGGGGTGCCCTACGACGTGGTGCCGGGGGTGCCGGCGTTCGCCGCGGCGGCCGCGGCGCTCCGGCGGGAGCTCACCGTGCCGGGGGTGGGCCAGACCGTCGTCCTGACCCGCACGTCGGCCCGCTCCACCCCGATGCCGCCGGGGGAGGAGCTGGCCGCCTACGCCGCCACCGGGGCGACCCTGGTGCTGCACCTGGCCGTGCAGCGGATCGCCGAGCTCGCCCCGCAGCTGGCCGAGCACTACGGCGCCGACGGCCCGGTCGCGGTGGTCGCGCGGGCCAGCCGGGACGACGAGCTGGTGCTGCGCGGCACGCTCGCCGACATCGCGCAGCAGGTCGAGGACGCCGGGGTGCGGCGGACGGCGGTCGTCGTCGTGGGGCCGGTGCTGACCGCCGGGCAGTTCCCCGACAGCCACCTCTACTCGACGACCCGGCCCCGGTGATGGCCGCGCTGCAGGGGCCCGCCGCGAGCTCGCGAGCGGTGGGGGGCAGCGGGCTCCTCCTAGGCGCGGCCGACCACGGCGCCGGCGCGGTCGATGACCACGACGTCGACCGCCACCGGGGCGCCGCGCAGCACCCCGAGCGCGGTCCTGCGGGCGCCGGCGGCCACCAGGTCGCCCAGCGGCAGCCCCGCCGCCTGGCACTGCTGCAGCGCGTCGAGCGCCGTGTTCGCCCGCTGCACGCCCTCGACCAGCTCCGGCGCGCCGCCCGCGTCGCGGACCATCGCCGCCAGCGACGCAGGGGACACCTGGGAGCGGCCGGAGTGCAGGTCGAGGTGGCCGTCGGCGAGCTTGGCCAGCTTGCCGATGCCCCCCGCGACGGTCAGCCGCGGCACCGGGTGGCGCCGCAGGTACTTGAGGACGGCGCCGGCGAAGTCCCCCATGTCGAGCAGCGCGTCCTCGGGCAGCCCGTAGAGCTGGCTGACCACCCGCTCGCTGGTCGACCCGGTGCAGCCGGCCACGTGCCGGTGCCCGGCCGCGCGGGCGACGTCGATGCCGCGCCGGATCGAGTCGATCCACGACGAGCACGAGTACGGGACGACGACCCCGGTGGTGCCCAGGATCGACAGCCCGCCGAGGATCCCCAGCCGCGGGTTCCACGTCCTCCGGGCCAGCTCCTCGCCGCCGGCCACCGCGACCTCGACGACGACGTCCCCGGTGCCGCCGTGGCGGGCGGCGACCGCGGCGACGTGCTCGCGAATGAACTTCCGCGGCATCGGGTTGATCGCCGGCTCGCCGACCGGCAGCGGCAGGCCCGGCTTGGTCACCGTGCCCACGCCGGGGCCGGCCCGGAAGACGACGCCGCTGCCGGGTTCCCCGTGGGTGACGCGCGCCGACACCAGCGCGCCGTGGGTGACGTCGGGGTCGTCGCCGGCGTCCTTGACCACGCCGGCGCAGGCCTCGACCCCGGGCGACAGGGACTCGGTGGCCAGGGCGAAGGTCGGGTGCACGTCCCGCGGCAGGTCGATCCCCACCGGGTCGGGGAACTCGCCGGTGAGCAGGGCGGTGTAGGCGGCCGTCGTCGCGGCGGTCGCGCAGGCTCCGGTCGTCCAGCCGTAGCGCAGCCCCGAGGTGCGCTCCCGCCCGGCCTCCGTCACGGGATCAGCATGCACGGGGCGCGGCGGTGACCGGCCGGGTGCTGGTGCTCGGCGGCACGGGGGAGGCCCGGCGGCTGGCCGGGCGGCTGGTCGAGGAGGGTGTGGACGTGCTCAGCTCGCTCGCCGGCCGGGTCGCCGACCCGGTGCTGCCGCCGGGCGAGGTGCGGGTCGGCGGGTTCGGCGGCGTCGAGGGCCTGGCCGCGGCGCTGCACGGCGTGGCGGCGCTGGTCGACGCCACCCACCCGTTCGCGGCGACGATGACCGCGCACGCAGCCGCGGCCGCCGCTGCCACCGGCACGCCGCTGCTGCGGCTGCAGCGGCCCGGCTGGACGGCCGGTCCCGGCGACGACTGGCGCTGGGTGGACTCCCTGGTGGAGGCCGCGCAGGCGGTGGCCGGCTGCGGTTCGGTGTTCCTCAGCACCGGCCGGCAGGGACTGGCCGCCTTCGCCGGCCTGCGCGGCCGCTGCCTGGTCCGGGCGGTCGACCCGCCGTCCCCGCCGCTGCCGGAGCGGACGACGGTCGTGCTCGCCCGCGGCCCGTTCACCGTCGAGGAGGAGCGGGCACTGCTGCGCGAGCACGCCGTCGAGGTCGTCGTCACCAAGGACAGCGGGGGCGGGATGACCGCCGCCAAGCTCACCGCGGCCCGGGAGCTGGGGCTGCCGGTGGTCGTCGTCCGCCGGCCCCCGGTGCCCCCGGGCGTGCCCGTGGTCGCCACGGTGGAGGAGGCGCTCGCCTGGCTGCGCGCCCGGTGAGGACTAGGAGTTCGCGGGCCAGAACGCCCAGGCCGTCACCCACACGATGCCGATGGTGACGAGCAGGGCGACCGGGACGTGCGCCGCGATCTGGCCGTGGCTGCCCAGCCAGGCCTGGAGGAAGGTGAGCAGGAAGGTGACGCCGCTGAGCGCGGCCGGCCACCACACGCGGGTGCGGCGCGCGTACAGGGCCGTGCCGAGCAGGAGGAGACCGGTCGCCACGTGCAGGGCGATCGCGCCCACGCCGTGCCCGCCGGTCCCGTCGCCGGTGGTGATCATCTGGCCGGCGGAGAAGAACTGCCAGAGCAGCACGAGCACCGACAGCACGGCGGCGGCCTGCACCGGCCGGATCGTGGACGTGGGCGCTGCGACGGCGGTGTCACGGGTCCGGGTCATCGGGTCCTCCGGTGCACGGTCGAGGAGAAGTGTTTGAAGATTGGAGCACCATCCGTGAGGACGCGCCAGTGCCCGGCATCGATCGGTCGATCCCCGAACCAGGGGGTCGGCGGCCGGTGACCAGGCTGGTCCTCTTCGACCTCGACGGCACCCTCGTCGACTCGACGCCCGGGATCTGGGCGTCGGTGCGGGTGGCCGCGGCCGCGCTCGGCCTGCCCGAGCCCACGCCGCAGCAGCTGCGGGAGATGGTCGGCCCGCCGCTGCAGGACGGTTTCGCCCTGGTGCTCGGGGTGCCGCCGGACGACGTCCCGCGCGCGGTGGCCGCCTACCGGGCGCATTACGCCGCGGGGGCGCTGCTCGACGTCGGCGTCCACGAGGGCGTCCCGGAGCTGCTCGCCGCGCTGCGGGCCGGTGGCGCCACGCTCGCGGTCGCCACCAGCAAGCCGGAGACCTTCGCCGTCCGGGTGCTGGCGCACACCGGTCTGCTGTCCGCGTTCGCCGGCGTGCACGGGGCCACCCTCGACGGCGCCGTCCGGCACAAGGACCAGGTCGTCGCCGCGGCGCTGGCCGCCCACCCCGGCGGCCGGGACCCGGTGCTGGTCGGCGACCGGGCGCACGACGTCCTGGGTGCCGCGGCGCACGGGCTGCCCTGCATCGGCGCCGGCTGGGGACCGGCGCCCGCCGGCGAGCTGGAGGACGCCGGCGCGGCGGTGGTCGCCGCCACGCCCGCGGAGGTCCTGACGGCGCTGGGCCCGGAATTCGGCTGAGCGATCGGCGACCGTGTGGGCAGGATGTCCGGCGGCAGTCGCTGGACGAGGGAAGGACGCAACACGGTGCGCGCGCTGACGGAGCGGCAGGTACGCCGCTCGTTCCTCAACTGCTCCCGGGGGGAGGCCGACGGCCTGGTCCTGCCGAAGGGCTTCGGCGACCTGGACTGGGCGCAGCTCGAGGTGCTGGGCTGGCGGGACCCGAAGGCGCCGCTGCGCGGGTACCTGGTCCTCGAGGTCGACGAGCAGCCCGTGGGCGTCGCCGTCCGTGCCGCCGACAGCCGCATGTCCAGCCGGACGGCGGCGATGTGCCTGCTGTGCCAGACGGCGCAGCCCGGGGACGGTGTCTCGCTGTTCACCGCCCGGCGGGCGGGGGAGGCCGGGCGCAACGGCAACACCGTCGGCACCTACATCTGCGCCGACCTCGCCTGCTCGCACCGGGTCCGGACCGAGATCCCGCCGTGGCTGCAGGACCGGGACCCGGCCGAGGTCGTGACGCAGCGGGCCGGCGAGCTGCGGGAGCGCGCGCTGGGCTTCCTCGCCGCCGTCCGCCGGTAGAGCAGACGCCGGCCAACGGTCCGATTCGGCCCCCTGCAGGGTCCCGCCGCGAGCGTGCGAGTGGCGGGGGGCAGGGGGCCCTTCCTCAAGCGGCGAGCGGCTCGGCCTGCTCGACCGGCGCCGCCTGCCGCAGGGCCCGGCGCCGGCGCAGCAGGCCGGCCACCGCGATCGCCGTGAGGACGACGAGCACCGCGGCGTAGCCCTCGGCGGTCGGTCGCAGCCCCACCTCGCCGGCGACGACCCCGGCGACGATCGCCGGCACGCTGAAGGCGAGGTAGCCCACCACGTAGACGCTGGAGAGCAGCCCCGCGCGGTCGCCGGGCGCGACACCCGCGGTGATCGTGCCCATCGCGCCCAGGAACGCCGAGCCGAAGCCGAACCCGGACACCACCGAGGCGACGAAGAACAGCGGCAGCGACGCGGTGACCAGCGCGGTGATCGCGATGCTCACCCCGACGGCGAACAGCAGCGCGCCGGAGAGCATCGACCGCTGCGGGCGCACCCGCCACATGGTGGTCGACGCGACCGCGCCGGTCCCCTGCATGGCGAGGATCAGCAGGCTGCCGACGAGGTGGTCGTCGACCCCGAAGACGTCCACGGCCAGCGACGGGCCGAGGGAGAGGTAGAGCCCGCCGAGCGCCCACATGGCGACCAGGCAGGGCAGCGCGACCAGGAAGGCCGCCCGGTGCGCGCGGGGCACCCGCACCTGCGGGCGCAGCGACGCCAGCGCCCCCGGCGTCCGCGGCGAGGTCTCGGGGAGCAGCGAGACCACAGCGGTGGCGAGCACGAAGGCGACCGCGAGCGAGGCGAACACCCAGCGGGTCGGCTCGGCGGCGAGCTCGACCAGCAGGCCGGCGCCCACCGCGCCGAGGGAGAGCCCGACCGTGGGCGAGGCGCTGTTGAGCATCGCCGCCAGGGGCCGGTCGCGGCGCTGCAGGTCCAGCAGCACCGCCCCGAGCGTGCCGGTCAGGGCGCCGACGGACAGCCCCTGCACCACCCGGGCGGCCAGCAGCCAGCCCACGCCGTCCGCCGCGAGGAACAGCAGGCTGGCGCCGACCTGGAGCAGCAGGCCGACGGCGACCACCGGACGGCGCCCGACATGGTCGGAGAGCCGGCCCACCACCAGCAGCGCGCCCAGCAGGGCGATCGCGTAGATGCCGAAGACCGTCGTCAGGACGCCGGCCGAGAACCCGAACCGCTCCTGGTAGACGCGGTACAGCGGCGAGGGCACCCCCGAGGCGGCGAGGACCAGGACCAGCAGGGTCGCGGCCGTCCAGAAGGCGGCTCTCGGGGGCAGGCGGCGGGAGGGCACGACAACGAGCAAGCCCTCCCGCCGCGACCGCATTCCCGCGCGGACGGCGGGTCCGCGGGGATCAGCGCCGGGCGGCCGGCGCCGCGGCGGTCAGCGTCGCTCGAAGTCCGCCGGCAGGACGACGTCCTCGCGGGTGAGGTCGTGCACCGAGGACTTGCCCAGCCCCAGCAGCGCCTCGTCGATGCCCTGCCGGAGGATCGACAGCACGTTCTGCACGCCGCGCTCGCCGTTGGCGGCCATGCCCCACAGGTAGGCCCGGCCGATCATCACGGCCTTGGCGCCCAGCGCCATCGCCTTCACCACGTCCGCGCCGCGCCGCACGCCGCCGTCCATGACGACCTCGACCTGGTCGCCGACGGCCTCGGCGATCGCCGGCAGCGAGCGGATCGCGCCGGGGGTGCTGTCGAGGTTGTTGCCGCCGTGCGTGGAGACGGAGATGGCGCTCACGCCGGCGTCGACCGCGCGGCGGGCGTCGTCGACGCGGGTGACGCCCTTGAGCATGAACGGCCCGCCCCACTGCTCGCGCAGCCACGCGACGTCCTCCCAGCGCGGCAGCGCGGTGCCCATCCACTCGCCGTAGGCGCCGAAGAAGTTCGGCGGCTCCTGACCCTCGAGGGCCAGGTTGGGCACGCTGAGCTCGGGGATCGAGCCGGTGCGCAGGTAGGTGGCCAGCCAGCGCGGCTTGCGCAGCACCTCGGGGGCGAACTTCAGCGCGTTCTTGACGTCGATCTTCTCCGGGATCGGCGGGCTGCCCCAATCGCGGCGGGACGCGAACGACCAGTCCAGCGTCATGATCAGGCCCTTGGAGCCCGCGGCCCGGGCGCGCTCGGCGCGGGCGAGGATCGTCTCGCGCGAGCCGACCCAGTACATCTGGAAGAACAGCTTGTCGTTGGCCGCGCCGACCTCCTCGACCGGCTTGCTGGCGAAGGAGGACAGCCCCATCGCGACGTCCTCGGCCTTGGCGGCGCGGGCGACGGCGACCTCGCCGTCGGGGTGGACCGCCTGCACGCCGGTGGGGGAGATGAGCACCGGCATCGACACCTGCTGGCCCATGACCGTCGTCGCCGTCTCGCGCTTGGCCGACAGGTCCGCGACGTGCGGCCGCCAGGTGATCTCGTCGAAGGCGGCGACGTTGTCGTCGGCGGTCAGGCCCTTCTCGGTGCCGGCGACCAGCGCCATGTAGACCGACCGCGGGAGCCGCTTCTTCGCGCGGTGCTTGGCCTCCTCGACGGTCTCGAACCAGTCCTTGGTGCTCGCCATGAGAGCTCCTCTGCACTCAGCGGTCGGCCGGCATCGGCGCCGATGCGGTGACGCCTGCCACGTCGCCGTCATGGTGCCAGGGCGTGGCACTGAGTGTCACGACCTTCTTCTCACTCCCGGAAGGACGGGTGCGAGCGGGGGCTGTAGACGGCGCCGGTCGGGCTGACGCGGGTCTGCGAGGAGCCGACGAGGACCAGGCAGCGCATGTCGACGGCCTCCGGGTCGAGCTCGCCGAGCGTGGTGACCGTGACCCGCTCCTCCGGCCCGCCGACGTCCCGGCCGACCACGACGACGGTCTCGGGCGCGCGGACCTCCAGCAGCACCTCCCGCGCCTGGCCCAGCTGGTGCGGCCGGGCCTTCGACCTCGGGTTGTACAGCGCGATCACCAGGTCGGCGGCCGCGGCGTGGCGCAGCCGGTCGACGACGACGTCCCACGGCTTGCGGACGTCGGACAGGCTCAGCACGGCGAAGTCGTGTCCCAGGGGCGCGCCCACCCGCGCGGCCACGGCCTGGGCGGCGGTGAGGCCGGGCAGCACCCGCACCGGGACGCCGGCGAACTCCGGCCGCGCCGCCACCTCCAGCACGGCCGCGGCCATGGCGAAGACGCCGGGGTCCCCGCTGGAGACCACCGCGACCCGCCGTCCGGTCCGCGCCAGCTCGAGGGCGTGCGCCGCCCGCTCGGCCTCCACCCGGTTGTCGCTCGGGTGGCGGGTCTGCCGCGGGTTGACCGGCACCCGGTCGAGGTAGGGGCCGTAGCCGACCAGGTCGTCGGCGGCGGCCAGCGCCTCGGCGGCCTCGGGCGTGGTCCACGAGCGACGGCCGGGACCGAGGCCGACCACGACCACCTCGCCGGTGCGCGGTGCCTGCTCGTCGTGCTGCTCGGGACCGGGCGTGGGGCCGGTCAGCGGGCTGGGCAGCAGGGCGAGGGAGAAGTAGGGGACGGTCGCCGGGTCGACCTCGGCCAGCGGCAGGCAGCGCTGACGGTCGGTCGTCGCCCGCTCCACGTACAGCGCCCGGTCGAGGACGCCGGCGCGGTCGAACGCCTCGCGCACCTGCGGGAACGTGCGCCCGAGCTTGAGCACCGCGGCCGAGTCGGTGGTGCCCAGCCACTCGGCGAGCTCGTCGGCGCCGAGCGTGCCGGGCAGCACGGTGAGCACCTCGTCGCGCTCGACCAGCGGCCGGCCGACCGCCGCGGACGCCCCGCTCACGCTGGTCACGCCGGGCACGACCTCGGTGGGGTAGCGGTGCGCCAGCCGCTTGTGCATGTGCATGTAGGAGCCGTAGAAGAACGGGTCCCCCTCGGCGAGGACGACGACGTCCCGCCCGGCGTCGAGGTGGGCGGCCAGCCGGGCCGCGGCCGCCTCGTAGAACTCGTCGATCGCGCCCTGGTAGCCGCCGGGGTGGTCGGTGGTCTCGGTGGTGACCGGGTAGACCAGCAGCTCCTCGACCTGGCCCTCGCGCAGGTACGGCGCGGCCAGCGCGCGGGCCACCGACCGGCCGTGCTGGGCGGCGTGGAAGGCGACGACGTCGGCGGCGCCGATCAGCCGGGCGGCCTTGACGGTGACCAGCTCGGGGTCCCCGGGCCCGAGCCCGACCCCGTAGAGACGGCCGCTCACTCGACGTCGCTCGCGATCGCGTTGACCGCCGCGGCCGTCATCGCGCTGCCGCCGCGCCGGCCGCGGACGACGAGGTACTCCAGGTCGCCGGCGGCCAGCGCCTCCTTGGACTCCGCCGCGCCGATGAAGCCGACCGGGACGCCGACCACCGCCGCCGGCCGGGGCGCGCCCGCGGCGACCATCTCCAGCAGGTGGAACAGCGCGGTGGGCGCGTTGCCGATCGCCACGACCGAGCCCTCGAGCCGGTCGCGCCACAGCTCCAGCGCCGCGGCGGTGCGGGTCGTGCCGAGCTCGGCGGCGAGGGCGGGCGTGCGCGGGTCGCCCAGCGTGCAGACGACCTCGTTGTCCGCCGGCAGCCGGCGGCGGGTGATGCCGGAGGCGACCATCTGCGCGTCGCAGAGCACCGGGGCGCCGGCGTCGAGCGCCGCCCGCGCGCGGGCCACGACGCCGGGGGAGAAGGCGAGGTCGTCGACGAGGTCCACCTGCCCGCAGGCGTGGATCATCCGCACCGCCACGCGGGCGACGTCCTCGGGCAGCCCGGCGAGGTCGGCCTCGGCGCGGATGGTCGCGAACGAGCGCCGGTAGATCTCCGCGCCGTCCTTCACGTACTCGAACATCACGCCTTCCCGATCCGGTACCCGGTCCCCGTCGCCACCACGTCGACCACCTCGCCGCGCGGGCGGCCGCAGCGGCGCTCGCACCCCGCCCAGTGCTGCCGGGCGCCGTCGGCGGGCAGGACGCCGGCCGCGACGGCGTGCGCGGCGTCCGCGCGGACGTCGGCCCGGCTCTTCGCGCACCCCGGCCGCCCGGTGCAGGCGGTGACCCGCAGCCAGGGGCTGTCCGGGTCGAGCACCAGGCCCGCCGCGGTGAGGGAGGAGGCCGCCGCGTCGTCGGGCAGGTCGGGCAGGACCACGCTGCGCCACGGGGTCAGCTGCAGGTCGTCGGCGGTGGCGGCGAGCAGGTCGGCCTGGTCGGCGGTCAGCCTCCCCAGCGGGACGACCGCGACCAGCGCGACCCGCCCGTCGTCCTGCCGCAGGCGACCACACGGTCGTCCTCCGGACGACACCGCGGCCAGGTGCCGTTCCCCGGCGCCGTGGAGCCGCTGCCCACCCTCCTCGGGGAGGCCTCCGGCCCCCCGCTCGTCGGGCGACACCGTCGTGAAGAGCCGGGCGGCGACGCGGGCGGGGCCGTCGTCGAGCTCGGCCAGCCGCCAGGCGCTCGACTCCTGGTCGGCGCGCTCGTCGAGGAAGGCGCGGGCGGCGGCGAGGGCGAGGGCCACCGCGTCCTCGGGTGCCACGCGCAGGCCGGTGTCGGCGCCGGCGAGGGTCAGCGCGACCGTGGCCGGGCAGCGCGCGCGCAGGCCGACGTCCCCGCCCAGGCCGGCGACGTCGCCGCGGCCGTCGTCGAGGGTCACCAGGAACCGGCCCGGCAGCGCGGCGAACGCCGGCTCCGCGCACAGCCCGGCGTCCAGCGCGGCCACCCACGGCCGGACGTCGAGCCGGCCGCCGGCCCGGCCGGACAGCGCGCTGGCCAGCACGTTGCGCACCCGCTCGTGCGCGGCGCTGGGCAGCAGGCCGGCCGCGGCGAGCCGGCCGCCCAGCTCCGCCTCGGCCCCCGGCGCCAGGCCGCGCAGCTGCACGTTGCCCCGGCTGGTCAGCTCCAGGCCGCCGTCGCCGAGGTCGTGTGCCGCGCCGGCGAGGACCCGCAGCTGGGCGGCGGTGAGCAGGCCGCCGGGCACCCGCACCCGCGCCAGCGCCCCGTCGGCCGCGGCGTGGGTCTGCAGCGCGCCGGGGCAGGCGTCGCTGCGGAGGCGGGCGGGCGTGGCGGTCATGGCGCTGGCGAGGGTACGGCCCGCCGGCGCCGGCGGTCTCAGCGCAGCTCGCGCCCGCTGTCGAAGGACATCCACACCCGCCGGCGGTCGGCCCGCGAGTGCACCCGGGCCATGGCCTCGACCCGGCGCCGCTGGTCGTCGGTCGCCAGGTGCTGGACGACGGCCACCTCGGCGTCGCGCATCGCCCGCTCGGCGGCGACCTCCTGCGGGGTGGACGGGAACTCGTCGTCGTCCTCGGCGGCGGCCGCGTGCGGGTGGGCGTACGGGCTGTCCTCGGGCAGGTGCCCGCCGATCCGGCCGTAGGCGCCGAGCACCAGCAGGAGCAGGCCGACGCCGACGGAGAAGGCGACGTTCCTGAACTCGAAGGCCAGGATGTTGAACGACGTCCGCAGCACCGCCAGGTTGACCAGGGCGGAGAGCAGGAACAGCACGCCGATGACGATCATGACCGTCGACGCGGTGCGCGGGCTGCGCGCGGCGGCGACGAGGAGCACGACCGCCACCACGACCGAGATGGTCGACAGCAGGCCGTTGGACGACAGGCCGAGGATGCGCTGACCGTCGGTCGAGAAGTAGGCCAGGCCGCCGGCGAAGCCGAGCAGGCCGAAGACCAGCAGGAACAGCGCCACCAGGACCGCGCCGGTGCGCTGGACGGCGAACACGCGGGCGCCGGGGCCGGGGTGTTCCTCGGGTGGGTGCGCCGTGCGGTGGGGGAGGTGGAGTCGCAGTGTCATGGGAGCTCCCAGGAGACGCGGGACGGTGCCCATTCTTCGCCTCCGCGGCGGGCACGGATGCGGTCGAAGGTCGCGATCCCGCGCCGGCGGGGGAAGCTCCGGGGGCCGGTCCGGCGTTGTCCCTGGCATGACCCAGCCGTTCGAGATCGACCTGCACTCGGAGTTCCTCCGCGCGGACCTGTTCCTCGCGATGGGCCAGCCGATCGAGGCGGCGAAGGTGCTCGCGGCGGTCGTCGAGGCCGAGCCGGGCAACGAGGCCGCCCTCGAGCTGCTCGCCCGCGCCTACTTCGGCTCCGCCCAGCTCGCCCGCGCCGAGCAGACGCTGACCCGGCTGGTCGAGCTCGCCCCGGCCAACGGGTGGGCGCGCCGGGCCCTGGCCCGCACGCTGGAGCGGCAGAGCCGGTCCGACGAGGCGGTCGGCCACCACCGGGTGGCCGACGCCCTGGGCGCGGCCTGACCGACCTGTCGGCAGCGGGTGGCAGCCTGCCGCCGTGCCTGCCCTGGACGCCGTGACCGCGGCCGTGCGCGCGGCCTGGTCCCGCGAGACCTGCGACGACGCCGACCTCGCCGACTGGACGCCGGCCGATCCGGCCCGCGGCCAGTGCGGCGCCACCGCGCTGGTCGTGCACGACCTGCTCGGCGGGGAGCTGCTGCTGGCCGAGGTGCTGCGGCCGGACGGCTCCCGGCAGGGCGTCCACTGGTGGAACCGGCTGTCCGACGGCACCGAGGTCGACCTCACCCGCGAGCAGTTCGCGGCCGACGAGGTGGTGCAGGAGCCCCGGGTGGTCGAGCGACCGCAGGGGGCGCCGCGCCGCTGCGCGGAGCAGTACCTGCGGCTGCGGGCGCGGGTCTCCGCCGCCCTCGCGGCCTGACGGTCAGCCGACCCGCTCGGCGGCCGCGCGCATCGCCTCCAGAGCGATCGGCGGCGGTGCGGCGAAGTCGAAGGCCCGGAACAGCACCGCGTGCTCGACGCCCAGGGCCGGGCCCTGCAGCGCGGTGATCCCGGGGATCATCGCCCGGGGCGGCGGGTGCCCCGGGATGCCCGCGAGGTACTGGCTGTGCGCCTCCAGCGAGGCGACGCCGCGCGCCAGCGGCTCACCGGTCACGTCCACGCCGTGGGTGGGCCGGGGGTCGCCGCCCACCAGCAGCCACCGCGTCGACCAGGGCTCGAGCCCCTCGTCGAGCAGCTCGGGGAAGACCCAGCGGTTGCCGGCGTCCCGCAGGGCGTCGACCGCCGCGAGCCCGGCCACCCGGTGGTCGGCCTGGTTGAGCCCGGCGACGAACTCGACGTCCCACGACCCGACGAGCAGCGCCTCCGGCCGGTAGCCGCGGATGACCCGCGCGATGTCGCGGCGCAGGCCCAGCCCGTACTCCAGGACGCCGTCGGGGTGGTCGAGGAAGCGGACGTCGGTCACGCCGACCACGTCCGCGGCCGCCACCTGCTCCGCCGTCCGCAGCCGCGCGGTCTCCTCCGGCCGGAGCGCGTCCATGCCCGCCTCGCCGCGGGTGAGCAGCAGGTAGGCGACGTCGATCCCCTGGGCGGTCCAGGCGGCGACGGCCGAGGACGTGCCGTACTCGACGTCGTCGGGGTGGGCGACCACGCACAGGACACGGGAGAAGGCGTCCGCGGGGAACGGCGCCACCGGGGGCGGTCCCATGCGCGGCAGGGTAGGGCCAGGCCGGACGGCGGCGGCCCGTCCGCGGTGACGTCCGCCGGCCCGCCGGAGCGTCGCCACGCGCAGCAGCCGTGCGGGTGGACGCCGTCAGTCCCGCGTCAGCTCCAGCAGCGCGCGGGCGCCGCGCTGGAACTCGTACCCCACCTCGCGGACCTCCGCGGTGACCCCGGCGGCGGCGAGGTCGTGCACCAGCCCGGCGAGCAGGTCGGGCAGCGCGCCGCCGGCCTGGTCGACCAGCGGGTAGACCCGCACCCGGCCGCGACTGACCCGCGCCATCTCCAGCAGCGCCGCCCGGTGGAACGCGCGGTCGAGCCGGTCGGCGTAGGTGAACAGCAGGTGGGAGGAGAGGACGAGGTCGAACGCGCCGTCGCCGAACGGCAGCGCGGGCAGCGCCGCGCAGACGTACCGGCCGGGCGCGGCGGCGCGGTCGGCGGCGAACGCCCGCGCCGCCTCCGCCCGCACCCGGGTGTGGCCGGCCGGGTCCCCGTAGAAGTCCCAGACGTAGCGGTCGGCGTGCGCCTGGGCCCAGGCCCGTCCGCGCTCCAGCTCGCCGGCCAGCCGGTCCTCGAGCGCGGCCGGTGGGGTGGCGTACACCGGGTCGACCGCGACCGCGTCGGTCCCGCGGGCCCGGGCGACCGCGGTGAAGCCGGCGCCGCCTCCGGGGCAGTCCAGGACCCGGCCGGCGAGGTCGGTGTCGGACAGGGCGAACATCGCCCGGTACTCGTCGAAGGAGCGGGCACTGACCAGGTACGCCCCGATGTCGCGCGCCCCCGGGCGCAGGGCTGGGTCGGCCACGGCGGCCGAGCCTGCCGGACTCAGCCGCGGGCGACCACCGGGTAGCGTCCCGGCATCACGGCAGTGCGCGCGGAAGCCGGTGCGAGTCCGGCGCGGTCCCGCCACTGTGATCCCCCCGGGGGAAGCCAGACACGCCGGCTGCCGTGCCCGACGACCCGGGGCGCGGACCCCGAGTGAGGACCTGCCCGTGTTCGTGCTGCTGTCCACCAGCGACACCGACCTGCTGTCGGCCCGCGCGAGCGGTGCCGACTGGCGGCTGGGCAACCCCGCCCGGCTCGACCCCGACGGGGTCGCCGCCCTGGTCGAGGGGGCGCAGCTGGTCGTCGTCCGGCTGCTCGGGGTGCGGCGGCAGTTCGAGGAGCTGCTCGCGCCGCTGCTGGCCGGGCCCGCGCCGGTCGTCGTCCTCGGCGGGGAGCAGCTGCCCGACGCCGAGCTGATGGCGCTGTCCACGGTGCCGATGGGCGTGGCGACCGAGGCGCACGGCTACCTGGCCCAGGGCGGGCCGGGCAACCTGGTGCAGCTGCACCGGTTCCTGTCCGACACGGTGCTGCTCACCGGGGAGGGGTTCGAGCCGCCGGCGGTCGCGCCGGACTGGGGCCTGCTGGACCGGCCGACCAGGAGCACCGGCCCGACCGTCGCCGTCCTCTACTACCGGGCCCACCACCTGGCCGGGAACACCGCGTTCGTCGAGTCGCTGTGCGCCGCGATCGAGGACGCCGGCGGCCGCGCCCTGCCGGTGTTCACCGCGACCCTGCGCAGCGTGCCCGACGACCTGCTGGCCACCCTGCGCACCGCCGACGCGCTGGTCGTCACCGTGCTGGCCGCCGGTGGCTCCCGCCCCGCCACCGCGCAGGCCGGTGGGGACGACGGCGCCTGGGACGTCGGCGCGCTCGCCTCCCTCGACGTGCCGGTGCTGCAGGGGCTGTGCCTGACCCGCTCCCGCGAGGAGTGGCTGGCCGACGACGACGGCCTCTCGCCGCTCGACGTCGGCAACCAGGTCGCGATCCCGGAGTTCGACGGCCGGCTGGTCAGCGTGCCGTTCTCGTTCAAGGAGACCGACGCCGACGGGCTGACCAGCTACGTCGCCGACCCCGAGCGGGCCGCCCGGGTGGCCGGCACGGCGGTGGCGCACGCCCGGCTGCGGACCGTGCCGCCCGCCGAGCGGCGGATCGTGGTGATGCTCTCGGCCTACCCGACCAAGCACGCGCGCATCGGCAACGCCGTCGGGCTGGACACCCCGGCGTCGGTCGTCCGGCTGCTGGCGGCGATGGCGGGCGCCGGCTACGACATCGGCCCGTTCGACGGGCCCTCCGCACTGCCCGGGGTCGCGGACCTCGACGGCGACGCCCTGGTGCACGCACTCATCGCCGCCGGCGGGCAGGACGCCGACTGGCTGACCGACGAGCAGCTGTCGGGCAACCCGGTGCGCATCCCGGCCGCGTCCTACCGCGCCTTCTTCGACACCCTCCCGGAGGACCTGCGGTCGGCGGTGGTCGAGCACTGGGGGGAGCCGCCGGGCTCGCTGTTCGTGGACCGCAGTGCCTCCGGTGGCGGGGAGATCGTCTTCGCCGCGCTGCGGGCGGGCAACGTCGTGGTGATGGTCCAGCCGCCGCGCGGCTTCGGGGAGAACCCGATCGCGATCTACCACGACCCGGACCTGCCGCCGTCCCACCACTACCTGGCCGCCTACTGGTGGCTGCGGTCGGAGTTCGGCGCGCACGCGCTGGTGCACGTCGGCAAGCACGGCAACCTGGAGTGGCTGCCGGGCAAGACCGTCGGGCTGTCGGCCTCCTGCGCGCCGGACGCGGCCCTCGGCGACCTGCCGCTGGTCTACCCGTTCCTGGTCAACGACCCGGGGGAGGGCTCGCAGGCCAAGCGGCGTGCGCACGCCACGCTGGTCGACCACATGGTGCCGCCGATGGCCCGCGCCGACTCCTACGGCGACATCGCCCGGCTGGAGCAGCTGCTCGACGAGCACGCCAACGTCGCGGCGATGGACCCGGCGAAGCTGCCCGCCGTCCGGGCGCAGATCTGGACCCTGCTGCAGGCGGCGAAGCTGGACTCCGACCTGGGGCTGTCCGAACGGCCCGAGGACGAGCACTTCGACGAGATGATCCTGCACGTCGACGGCTGGCTCTGTGAGATCAAGGACTCGCAGATCCGCGACGGCCTGCACGTGCTCGGCGTGCCCCCGACCGGCGACGACCGCGTGGACCTGGTGCTGGCGATGCTGCGGGCCCGGCAGGTCTGGGGCGGCGCGGTGGCGCTGCCCGGGTTGCGGGAGGCGCTGGGGCTGGCCGAGGGGGCGTCGCGCAGCGACACCGACGAGGTCGAGTCGCGCGCCGCCGCGCTGGTGGCGGGCATGGAGGCAGCCGGGTGGACGCCGGACGCCGTCCCCTCGGTGGTGGCCTCCGTCCTGGGTGAGCCGTCCTCGCAGGTGGAGGCGGTGCTGCGGTTCGCCGTCGAGGAGGTCGTGCCGCGGCTGGAGCGCACCACCGACGAGATGGACGCCGTCCTGCACGCCCTCGACGGCGGGTACGTGCCCGCCGGCCCCTCGGGCTCGCCGCTGCGCGGGCTGGTCAACGTGCTGCCGACCGGGCGGAACTTCTACTCGGTCGACCCACGCGCCATCCCGTCGCGGCTGGCCTGGGAGACCGGGCAGGCGATGGCCGAGTCGCTGGTCGAGCGGTACCGCGCCGACACCGGGTCCTGGCCGCGGTCGGTGGGCCTGTCGGTGTGGGGCACCTCGGCGATGCGCACCTCCGGGGACGACGTCGCGGAGGTGCTCGCGCTGCTCGGCGTGCGCCCGGTGTGGGACGACGCGTCGCGGCGGGTGACCGGACTCGAGCCCGTGCCGCTCGACGAGCTGGGCCGGCCGCGGATCGACGTCACGGTGCGGATCTCCGGCTTCTTCCGGGACGCCTTCCCGCACGTGGTGACCATGCTCGACGACGCCGTGACGCTGGCGGCGGGGCTGTCCGAGTCGCCCGAGGAGAACTTCGTGCGGGCGCACGTCGAGGCCGACGTCGCCGCCCACGGGGACCGCCGGCGAGCCACCACCCGCGTGTTCGGCTCCAAGCCCGGCGCCTACGGAGCCGGGCTCCTGCCGCTGATCGACTCGCGCGACTGGCGGGGGGACGCCGACCTGGCCGAGGTCTACGCCGTCTGGGGCGGCTACGCCTACGGCCGCGGGCTGGACGGCGTGGCCGCCCGGCCGGACATGGAGGCGGCCTACCGGCGGATCGCGGTCGCGGCGAAGAACGTCGACACCCGCGAGCACGACATCGCCGACTCCGACGACTACTTCCAGTACCACGGCGGGATGGTGGCGACGGTGCGCGCGCTGACCGGCCGGGCCCCGGCCGCCTACGTCGGGGACTCCACGCGGCCGGAGGCGGTGCGCACCCGTTCGCTGACCGAGGAGACCGCCCGGGTGTTCCGCGCGCGGGTGGTGAACCCGAAGTGGCTGGAGGCGATGCGCCGGCACGGCTACAAGGGCGCGTTCGAGCTGGCCGCGACCGTGGACTACCTGTTCGGGTACGACGCCACGACCGGGGTGGTCGCCGACTGGATGTACGAGAAGCTCACGCAGACCTACGTGCTCGACCCGGAGAACCGGGAGTTCCTCGAGCGGTCCAACCCGTGGGCCCTGCACGGCATCGCGGAGCGGCTGCTGGAGGCGGTCGACCGGCGGATGTGGGCCGAGCCCGACCCGGCTCTGCTGGCCGAGCTGCAGCAGGCCTACCTCGACACCGAGGGGGACCTGGAGGGCGGCGAGACCCCGGCCCAGCAGGGCGCCGGGAGCTGATCGCGTGCATCGGTCCGGCGGGGCGGGGTACTCCTCCGGTATGAGCATCCTCGGACGACTGATGGGCACGGCGGAGAACACCGCGCGTTCGGCGACCCGCGGGGGCCGCGCCGCCGGACGGGGCACGGCACGGTCGGCAGGCCGTGGCATGTCGACCGGCCGCGGCATGGGCCGGACCTCGGCCCGCACGACGGGCCGGAAGACGATGTCCACCGGCCGAGGCCGGCCGACGACCGCCGCCTCGGGTGGTCTGCGAGGCCTGGTGGGGGGCCTGCTCCACCGGCGCTGAGAAAGGACCCTGTCCTCCTCACCGGAGAAGGACCCCGTCCTCCCCTCCCTTCGCGAGCTCAGGGCGGGCCCCGGGACGGGGCCACGGCGAGACTCTGGACGGGGCCGCCGCTCCTCAGCCCAGGACGGCCGCGGCCACCAGCAGGGTGGCCGCGGCCGCGGCCTCGCCCATCGCCCCCATGACGTCGCCGGTGACGCCGCCCAGGCGGGCGCGCGCCCGGCGCAGCAGGACCTCGGCCGCGAGCAGACCGGCAGCCGCGCTGACGGCCAGCCGACCGGCCCGCGCGAGGTCGCCGCCCGCGGCGGCCACGACCAGGGCCGCCGCGGCGAGGCCGCACGCGACCAGCCACCGCCTCGACACCGTGCCCGCCACCGACCGCGCCAGCGACGAGCCCGCGGCCACCGCGACGCCGGGCAGACCGGTGCGGGCCATCGCCAGCCGGGCGACGAGGGGGGCCAGCCAGAGCGCCGTCCAGCCGTCGGGGGTGCCGAGGAGGGCCGCGGCGCAGGCCACCTGCAGCAGGACGGTCAACAGCACCGTCACCACTCCGAACGGGCCGACGTCGCCCTGGTGCATCACCTGCAGCGCCCGCTCCCGGCCGCGCAGCGGGCCGAGGCCGTCGGCGGTGTCGGCCAGCCCGTCCAGGTGCAGGCCACGCGTCAGCACCGCCAGGACGGCGGTGCCCAGCACGGCCCCCACCAGCGGGGAGACCAGCTCCGCCCCGGCCGCGGCGACCCCGGTGGCGATCCCGCCGAGCACCAGCCCCACCAGCGGGGCCCACGGGAGCACGCCCCTCGTGGAGGCCGCCGCGGCCGCCGGGACGCGCAGGACGGTGAGCAGCGCGGCTGACTCCAGCGGGCCGGTCCACCTCATCGCAGCCGCTGGGGCAGCCCGGCCACCACGAACCACACCTCGTCGGCCGTGCCGGCCAGCCGCTGGTTGACCGCGCCCAGGGTGTCCCGGAACAGCCGGCCCGACCGGGTCTCCGGGACCACCCCCAGCCCCACCTCGTCGGAGACGGCCACCACGTGCGCGGGTGTCGTGGTCCAGGCGTCCACCAGGGCGTCGCAGCCGCCGGCGAGCCGGGCCGCGGCGCCGGGTGCGTCGGTCCACACGCCGGCCTCGTCCATGAGCGCCGCGACCCACGTGGTGACGCTGTCGACCAGCACCGTTCCGGGGCGCACCAGGTCGCCGGGCGCGGTCGTCTCCACGGTCGTCCAGGACGCCGGGCGCCGGGCCCGGTGCGCCGCCACGCGGGCGGCCCACTCGGCGTCGTCCGGCACCGGGGGCGAGGTGGCCAGGTACGTGACGGCGTCGGCGCCGGCCACCAGGTGCTCGGCGTGCGCGGACTTGCCCGACCGGGAGCCGCCCAGCACGAGCACCTTGCTCACCGGGCGCTCCGCCGTCCCCGGTCGCCGGTCACAGCACGAGCTCCAGCCGGGTGATCGTGCCGTTGTGCGCGGTGACGACCGGCATCGCGTCCGCGCCCAGCCCGGCGGCGACGGCCTGCGCGGCGCGGATCGTGTCGCCGTGCGTGACCAGCGCGATCACCGCGGCGGGCGGCTCGGCGCACAGGTGCTTGAGGTAGGCCGCGACCCGCCCGTGCAGCTCGGCCAGGCTCTCCCCGCCCTCGGCCGCCCAGTGCGGATCGGTCCAGTCCACGACGTCCCACAGCTCTCGCGACGGGCGTCCCTCGAGGACTCCGTAGCCCTGCTCCCGCAGCGCCGGGGTCGTGGTGAACGGCAGGCCGGTCGCCGCGGCGCAGTGCTCGGCAGTCTGCACCGCCCGGCGCAGGTCGCTGGAGATCAGCACGCCGGGCCGCAGGTCGGCGAGCTCCCGCGCGGCCCGAGCCGCCTGGACGTGCCCGAGCTCGGTCAGCGGCACGGAGGGGGTCTGGCCCTGCAGGCGGCCCGTGGCGTTCCACTCGCTCTGCCCGTGGCGGACGAGGAGGAGGGTCAGCGGCTGGGCCATGGTGGGAGGCAGCGTAGCCAGCCTGCCGCCGGTCACCGACGACTCCCTCGTACCGTCGTCGCGGTGAGCGGGCGTGCGAGCCCGCCCGCACCACCCAGCAGCGTCGGTCCCGGGTCAGCCTTCGTCCCGGGGGCGACGAGCGCCAGCCAGGAGGACCTCGTGACCATCCCCGTGCGACCCGGCGCCACCCGGCCGGCTCCCCGCCCGAGCGGTCCCGACCCGCTCGCCCCCCTCCTGGAGCTGCCCGGTGTCCGGGACGCCGCCGACAGCGCCCGCGCCGGCATCGACCGGCTGCTCCGCCACCGGCTCATGCGGAACCGGTCGGCCGAGATCAGCACCGAGTCGGCGCTGCGCGGCGCCCGCGCGTCGGCCGCCCTCGAGGGGGTCGACCTCCCGCTGGCCGACCTGCGCGCCGGTCGGGTGGAGGAGCCGGTCGTGCAGGGCGCGCTGCGCACGTCGGTGGCCCTCGGGTCGATGGTCGAGACCTGGCCACGCGCGCCGGGCCAGGTCCTCGCCCGGCTGCACGTGCTCGCCGCGGCCGACCTCGTCGACCGATCCGACCTCGGCCGCCCGGCCGCGCACGCCGGCCCGCGGCTGAGCGGTCTGTTCTCGCTGGTCGCCGGGGCGACCGCGGTGCCCGCCGTTCTCGTGGCGGCGGTGGTCCACGGCGAGCTGGCCGCCCTCGCGCCGTTCGGGACGGCCGACGGCATCGTCGCCCGGGCGGCGGCCCGGCTGACCGGCATCGCCCGGGGCCTGGACCCGAAGGCGGTGTCGGTGCCCGAGGTCGGCTTCGTGGAACTGGGCCGCGAGCAGTACGCGCGCACGCTGGCCGGGTACGCCGCGGGGGAGCCCGAGGGCGTGGCGGCGTGGCTGGTGCACTGCTGCCGGGCCACCGAGCACGGGGCCCTGGAGGGGCTGGCGATCGCGGAGGCCATCCTGCGCGGCTGACGGGCAGACTGGACGACGTGCGGACTCTCGACGTCGACGGGCTCGGTGCGGTCAGCCGGGTCGGCCTGGGGACCTGGCAGTTCGGCTCGCGCGAGTGGGGGTACGGCGACGCCTACGCCTCCGGGGAGGCCGGCCGGATCGTCCGGCGGGCCCGGGAGCTGGGCATCACGCTGTTCGACACCGCCGAGGTCTACGGGTTCGGCCGCAGCGAGCGGATCCTCGGCGACGCGCTGGGCGGGGAACGGGCCGGCGTGGTCGTGGCCAGCAAGGTCTTCCCCGTCGCCCCGTTCCCGCCGGTGGTGCGCAACCGCTTCGCCGGCAGCGCCCGCCGGCTGGGCCTGCACCGGATCCCGCTCTACCAGGTGCACCAGCCCAACCCGCTGGTCCCGGACTCGGTGATCATGCCGGGCATGCGGGACCTGCTCGACGCCGGCCGCATCGGCGCCGTCGGTGTCTCCAACTACTCCCTCGACCGCTGGCAGGCCGCCGACGCCGCGCTGGGCCGCCCGGTGGTCAGCAACCAGGTGCACTTCTCGCTCGCCGTGCCCGGGCCGCTGGAGGACCTGGTGCCCTTCGCCGAGCGGGAGGGCCGGATGGTCATGGCCTACAGCCCGCTGGCGCAGGGACTGCTCGGCGGCCGCTACGGCGTGGACCACCGCCCCGGCGGCGTGCGGGCGGCCAACCCCCTGTTCGGCACGGAGAACCTCCGGCGGGCCCAGCCGCTGCTCGACGTCCTCCGGGAGGTCGCCGCGGCGCACGACGTCACCCCGGCCCAGATCGCCCTGGCCTGGCTGGTCTCCCTGCCGCGCGTGGTGGTCATCCCCGGGGCGTCGAGCGTCGCCCAGGTCGAGGCCAACGCCGCCGCCGCGGACATCCCGCTCCGTCCCGACGAGCAGGCGGCGCTCACCGCGGCGGCGCGGGCGTTCCGGCCCGTGTCGGCGGTGCGCACCCTCGTGGACCGGGTGCGGGAACACCTGCCGCTCTGAGCCGGCGGAGGACTCCGTCCCGCGCCCGCGGCGAGCCGGGGAGGGGTGGGTCAGGAGGTCCGGCGTCAGGCGCCCCGGCGACGCCGCCGTCCGCTCGCCGACGTGGGGGAGGTCCGGCCGAGCGCACCCTCGCGCAACGCCCGTCGGCGGGCGTACCAGGCCAGGCCCACCACCGCGGCGCCCACGCCCATGGCCGCCGCGCCGGTCACCACCGGCGCCGTCGGGACGGGGAAGCGCGACCGCATGGACACCGGGCGGCTGAACTCCAGCACCGGCCAGCCCCGCTCGGCCGCGGCGCGGCGCAGGGCCCGGTCGGGGTTGACCGCGGTGGGGTGGCCCACCTCCGACAGCATCGGGAGGTCGGTGACCGAGTCGCTGTAGGCGTAGCAGTCGGCGAGGTCGTAGCCGCTCTCGGCGGCCACCTCGCGGACCGCGACCGCCTTGTTCTCCCCGTAGGCGTAGAAGTCGATCTCGCCGGTGTAGCGGCCGTCGACGGTCACCATGCGCGTGGCCACCACCCGGTCGGCGCCGAGCATCTCGCCGATCGGCTCCACCATCTCCGCGCCGCTGCTCGAGACGATCACGATCTCGCGCCCGGCCGCCCGGTGCTCCTCGATGAGGTCGGCGGCCTCGGCGTAGACCAGCGGGTCGACGATGTCGTGCAGCGTCTCCCGCACGATCTCGTGCACCGTGGCGACGTCCCAGCCGGTGCACATCTGGGTGATCTGCGCCCGCATGCGCTCCATCTGCTGCGCGTCCGCGCCGGACAGGGAGAACACGAACTGCGCGTAGGCGCCCTTGAGGACGGCCCGGCGGTTGATCAGCCCGCCCTGGAAGAACGGCCGGCCGAAGGCGAGCGTGCTCGACTTCGCGATGACCGTCTTGTCCAGGTCGAAGAACGCCGCTGCGCGGGTCACGGTTCACGACTGTAAGTGGACCGGCTGACCGTGCGGCGGATCGCGCGCCGTCCACATCCCTTCGAGTCATCCACAGATCCCGCCGGCCACTCCCGCCCCGCACCGGCACCCACTGGGCTGGACGCGTGCCTGCCCTCCGGACACCCCCCGCCCGCCCCCTCCTCGTTAGTGCCGACGAGGAGCTCCTCGACGACCTCCTGCGGGTGCTGGCTGCCGCCGGCGCCGAGCCGGAGGTGGCCACCGGCGGTCCGGCGCTGCGCCGGGCCCACCGCGAGGCGCCGCTGGTGCTGCTGGGTGCCGACGTGCTCGCCACCGGGCCGGTGCGGGGGCTGCCCCGGCGGCCCGGGGTCGTGGTCGTGGCCCCGGCGGAGCTCCCCGCCCCGGCGTGGGCCGCGGCGGTGGAGCTCGGCGCGGAACGCGTGGTCGTGCTGCCCGACGACGAGCAGTGGCTGCTGTCCCGGGTGGGCTCGGCGCTGCGCCGTCCGGTCGACCGCGGCCGGCTGGTGGTCGTGGGCGGGAGCTGCGGCGGCGCGGGCGCCAGCACGGTCGCCGCCGCGGTGGCCCTCGCCGCGGCGCCCGGGGCCGACGGCGTCCTGCTGGTCGACACCGACGGCTTCGGCGGCGGTCTGGACCTGCTCCTGGGTGCCGAGCGCGCCGAGGGGCTCCGCTGGCCGGAGCTGGCCGGCCTGCGGGGCCGGGTCGCGGGCGACGCCCTGATGGCGGCCTTGCCCGAGGTGGCCGGCGTGTCCGTGCTCTCGGCCTCCCGCGCCGCCCCGGCGGAGGTCCCGGCCGCGGCGGTCGGCGCCGTGGCGGAGGCGGCCCGGGCCGGCGGCCGGCCGGTGGTCGTCGACCTCCCGCGCACCGCCGGCCCGGAGGTGGCCGACCTGGTGCTCGCCGACGCGGACCTGTCGGTGCTGGTCGTGCCCGGACGGCTGCGCGCGGCATCGGCGGCGCGCTCGCTGGTCGAGGCACCCCCCGACGGGACGCCGGGGGCCTGGTCCTCGGCGCGGCTGGTCGTGCGGCCGGTCCCCGGCGGGCTGTCCGCGGACGAGGTCGCCGACGTCGTCGGTCGCCCCGTCCTCGCCGAGCTTGCGCACGACCGCAGCGCGGTGGCGCGCGGCGAGCGCGGCGAACCCCCGCACCTGGGGCCGCGCTCGCCGCTGGGCTCCCTGGCCCGCCTCCTGCTCGCGGAGCTGTCCTCACCCGCCGGGGTCGCGGCATGACCGGCGGGGCGCTCGTCGACCGGGTCCGGGCCCGCCTGGCCCTGGAGCCGGAGGCGCCCACGCGGGCCGCGGTGGCGGCCGTGGTCCGGGAGGAGTCCGGCGGGCTGCTGGCCGACGACGAGGTGCTGCGCGCGGTGCACGAGGCGGTGGACGAGCTGGCCGGCGCCGGGCCGCTGGAGCCGCTGCTGCGGCAACCCGGGGTGAGCGACGTGCTGGTCAACGGTGCCGACGAGGTCTGGCTCGACCGCGGGGCCGGGCTGGAACGCACGCCGGTCCGGTTCCCCGACGAGGACGCCGTCCGCCGGCTCGCCGTCCGGCTCGCCGCCGCGGCCGGACGACGGCTCGACGACGCCGCCCCGTGGGTGGACGCCGGCCTGCCCGACGGGACGCGGCTGCACGCCGTGCTGCCGCCGGTGTCGGGCAGCGGCACGTGCCTGTCCCTGCGGGTGCTCCGCCGGGCGTCGATGCCACTGGCCGAGCTGGCGGCGCGCGGCACGCTGCCCGGCCGGTCGGCCGACCTGCTCGCGGCCGTCGTCGCCCGCCGGCTGGCGTTCCTGGTGACCGGCGGTACCGGGTCGGGCAAGACGACGCTGCTGTCGGCGCTGCTGGGCCTCGTCCCACCGTCGGAGCGGCTGGTGCTGTGCGAGGACGCGCCCGAGCTGGCGCCGGCGCACCCGCACGTGGTCCGCCTGGCCACCCGCCCGCCGAACGTCGAGGCGGTCGGGGAGGTGACCCTGCGCGACCTGGTCCGGCAGGCACTGCGCATGCGACCGGACCGGCTCGTGGTCGGCGAGGTGCGCGGCGCCGAGGTCACCGACCTCCTCGCCGCCCTCAACACCGGCCACGACGGTGGCTGCGGCACGCTGCACGCCAATCGGCCGGCCGAGGTGCCGGCACGGTTGGAGGCCCTGGGCGTGGCCGCGGGGCTGGACCGGCTGGCGGTGCACAGCCAGGCGGCCGCCGCGCTCACGCTGGTCGTGCACCTGAGCCGCACCCCGTCGGGGCGCCGCGTCGACGAGATCGGCCTCGTCCGCCGCGCCGGCGACCTCGTCGTCGTGGAGCCCGGGTGGCGCGCCGACGGGAGGCCGTGCCCGGGTGCCGAGCGGCTGGCCGAGCTCCTCGAACCGGAGGGGGAGCCGCTCCGGTGACCGGTCCGCTGGTGCTGCTCTGCGCCGCCCTCCTGCTGTGGCCGGACCGCCGGGCGGTGCGCCGGGCGCGGTGGGCCGAGCTGTCCGGGCGGCGGGCGACCCCCGTGTCCCTCCCTCCGCTGCCGCTGCCCCTGGTCTGGGGCTGCGCCGCAGCCGGCGCAGGACTGCTCGCCAGCACCTGGCTGGTGGCGGCGCTGGCGGGAGGAGCCGCCGCGCTCCTCGCCCGCGCCGAGCTGCGGCGTCGGGCCGCCGCGAGGGACGAGGCGGGCCTGGCGGCCCTGGCCGAGGCGCTGTCCGCGCTCGCCGCGGAGCTGCGTGCCGGGCGGACGCTGGAGGCCGCCGCCGCGGCCGCCGCGGATGCGTGCGCCGACGAGGAGAGCGGACGGGCCCTGGTCCGGGCGGTCCGCAGCCCGACCTCCGACGACGGAGCCCCTCCCGGGGAACTGGCGGCGGCCCTGCGGCGGGTGTCCGCGGCCGCGGTGCTGAGCCAGCGGACCGGCTGCTCCCTGGCCGCGGTGCTCGCAGCCGTCGAGGACGACCTGCGCGCCCGCCGCCGCCAGCGGTCGGACCTGCGCTCGGCGACGGCGGGGTCCCGGGCCAGTGCGCTGCTGCTGGCCGCGCTGCCGGTCCTCGCCCTCGCGATGGGCAGCGGCATCGGCGCCGACCCGTGGCGCGTGCTGACCACCACGCCCACCGGGCAGGTCCTGCTGGTCGCGGGCGCCGCGCTCGAGGCCGCCGGGCTGGCCTGGACGTCCCGCCTCGTCCGCCGGGCCGTGCGGTGAGCTCCGCCGCGGTCCTGCTCCTGGCCGCCGCGCTGGTCGTCTGGTCACCGGGCCGGTCGGTCGTCGCCGCCCGCGCCCGCTCTCTCGCCGTGCCGCAGCCGGGCCAGGTCCCCGGCGCCCCGGCACCTCCCGGGCCGCGTCGTCGCTGGTTGCTGGCCGGGGCGGCGGGGCTGGCCGCAGGGCTGCTCGTGGGCGGGCTGATGGGCGTCCTGACCGCCGGGGTGGTCGGCGTCGTGGGGGAGCGGCTGCTGCGGGGGAGGGACGGGGCGAACACGTCGGGGTCCCTGCTGAGCGCCGACCTCCCGGTGGCCTGCGACCTCCTGGCGGTGTGCCTCGCGGCCGGCCTGCCCGTCGGCCGTGCGCTCGCCGCCGTGGCCGGCGCCCTGCCGGCGCCGCTGGGCGCCGAGCTCGCGACGGTCGCCGGGCTGTACCGGCTGGGCGCGCCACCCCGGCGGGCGTGGGACGACGTCCCGCCGGAGCTGGCCGGTCTCGGGCGGGTCGTGGTCCGGGCGGGGGAGTCGGGGTCCGCGGTCGTGGCCGCCCTCCACGCGCTGGCCGGGGACACCCGTGCGGAGGCGCGGGGGCGCAGGGACGCCGCCGTCCGCCGGGCCGGGGTGTGGGTGCTGGCGCCGCTCGGCGCCTGCTTCCTGCCGGCCTTCCTCTGCCTGGGCGTCGTGCCCCTGGTCCTCGGCATCGCCGCCGACGTCTTCGGCTGACCCCCGCACGGCCGTCCACAGGGGTCGTCCCCGTCCACAGATGGCTCCGGTCCGGCCGGCGGACCCCCGGCCGCCGCGAGGGTCGACAGCAGCGGCCCGGACGGCGGGCCCGACACCGAGGAGGACCCATGACCGTCGACTCGCCCCCGCACCTCGTCCCCGAGACGCCGGAGCCCGATCTCCCGGCCGACGACGCCTCCGACGCGGCGGATGACACCCGCCCCACCGGCGGCTCCCTCCGGGCCCGCTGGGCGAGGGTCCGCGCCACCGGCGAGGCCGGCATGAGCACCGCCGAGTACGCGGTCGGCACCGTGGCCGCCTGCGCCTTCGCGGCGGTCCTCTACCGCGTGGTCACCGGCGGCTCGGTCGTCGACGCGCTCGGCGAGCTGGTCTCCTCCGCGCTGGCCACCCTCTCCTGACCGTGGCGCCGGCGCGGAGGCTGCGGCGTCGCCTCGGAAAGCTGCGGACCCCACACGACCGCGAGGCGGGGATGGTGACCGCCGAGACAGCGGTCGTCCTGCCCGTGCTGCTCCTCGTCCTCGCCGGGGCGGTGGCGGCGGTGACCGTCGTGGCCGCCCAGCTGCGCTGCGTCGACGCCGCCCGCGAGGGAGCCCGGGCCGCGGCCCGCGGTGAGGCTCCCGCGCTGGTGCTCGACCTCGCCGGGCGGGCCGCACCCGACGGCGCGGTGACGACGGTGGCCGAGGACGGGACGGCGGTGGCGGTGACCGTCGCCGCGGAGGTGTCGCCGCTGGGTCCGCTGCCGCTGCGCCTGCGGGTCTCGGCCACCGCCGTCGCCCAGCGGGAGCCGGGAGCCGAGCCGTCGGCGGCGAACGGATGACCGCCCGACGTCGGCTCGCCGGGGACCGTGGGTCGGCCACCGTGTGGGTGGTCGCGCTGGCGGGGCTGCTCGCGGCGATCGGGATGGCCGTCGTGCTGGTCGGTTCGGCGGTGGTCGGCCGGCACCGGGCGACGGGCGCGGCCGACCTCGCCGCCCTGGCCGGAGCGGAGTCCGCCGTGCGGGGGCGCTCCGACGCCTGCGGAGTGGCCGCGGGAGTGGCCCGGGCCAACGGTGCGCGCCTGACCGACTGCGGCGTGGACCCCGGCGCGGTCGTGGAGGTCGCCGTCGAGGTCCGCGTCCGCCTCGGTCCGCTGGGCACCGGCTCGGCCACCGCCCGCGCCCGGGCCGGGCCGGTGCTGCCCGGGCCGGCCGCGGGCGCGTGACGGCGACGCACCGAGGGCGTCAGAAGACGAGGTCGTCCTCGTCCTCGTCCTGGGACCCGGCCGGCCGCCCGGTGGCACCGCCGGGCGCGGAGGGCGGGTCGCCGGCCGCCGGGGCGGCTCCCGGCTCTGCGGGGACCGGCCCGGGACCCGCCTGGACGGGCCCGTGACCGGCGTCGTCCGGGTCCTCCTCGTCGTCGGTGACCGCGCCGCTCTCCGCGGCCACGGCCAGTTCGTCGAGGACGACGTCGAGCACCCGGACCGCGCCGTCCTTGTCCAGCGGCTCGTTGCCGTTGCCGCACTTCGGCGACTGCACGCAGGAGGGGCAGCCGCTCTCGCACTCGCAGCTGGCGACCGTGGCCCGGGTGGCCTGCAGCCAGCGGCGCAGCGCGTCGAACCCGCGGTCGGTGAACCCCGCGCCGCCGGGGTGGCCGTCGTAGACGAAGACCGTCGCCGCACCGGTGTCCGGGTGCAGCGCGGTCGAGACGCCGCCGAGGTCCCAGCGGTCGCAGGTGGCCAGCAGCGGCAGGATGCCGATCGCCGCGTGCTCGGCGGCGTGCAGGGAACCGGGCAGGGCCGCGTCGTCCACCTCGGCCCGGGCCACGGCCTGCTCGCTCAGGGTCAGCCAGACGGCGCGGGTGCGCAGCTGGCGCGGCGGCAGGTCGAGCGGGAACTCCGCGAGGACCTCGCCGGTGCCCAGCCGCCGCCGCTGGTAGGCGACCACCTGGTTCACGACGTCCACCACGCCGGTGTGGGCGGTCACGGTGCCCAGGCGCCGCGAGCGGTCGGTCGAGACGATGGACAGGTCGGTGGTGTCGCGGGCGACCGTCGTCCAGTCGGGGCTCTCCGCGTGCACGGCGGCGACGGCGTCCTCGACGCAGAACTCGTCCACGACGTAGGTCTCGCCGCGGTGCACGTACACGGCTCCGGTGTGCACGGTCGCGTGCGCGGCGTCGCCGTCCACGGTGCCCAGCAGCCGTCCGGTGTCGCCCTCGATGATCGTCACCGGTTCCAGGCCGCTGCCCCGGATGTCGACGTCGGGACGGCCGCGGCCGGCCCAGTACCAGCCGGTCGGGCGGCGCCGGAGCAGCCCCTCGGCGACCAGCTCCTCGACGCGGGCCTCGGCCGCGGCGCCGCCGAACTCGGCGAGGTCCTCCGGGCGCAGAGGCAGCTCCGCGGCGGCGCAGCACAGCTGCGGGCCGAGCACGTAGGGGTTGGTGGGGTCGGTGACCGTCGCCTCCACCGGCCGCCCGAAGACCGCCCGGGGGTGGTGGGCGAGGTAGTGGTCCAGCGGGTCGTCCCGCGCGACGAAGACGACCAGGGACTCGCGCTGGGCCCGGCCGGCCCGGCCCGCCTGCTGCCACAGCGACGCCAGCGTCCCGGGGTAACCGGCGAGGACGACGGCGTCGAGCCCGGCGATGTCGATGCCCAGCTCGAGGGCGTTGGTCGTGGCGACCCCGAGCAGTTCCCCCGCTGACAGCGCCCGCTCCAGCTCTCGCCGCTCCTCGGGCAGGTAGCCGCCGCGGTAAGAGTCCACGCGGCGGGCCAGGTCCCCGCGGCCGCGGTCGGCGAGCACCCGCCGGGCCTGCTCGGCGACGGACTCGGCGCTGCGCCGGGAGCGGACGAACGCCAGCGTCCGGGCGCCCCGCTCGACGAGGTCGGCCAGCAGCGTCGCGGCGTCCGCGGCGGCCGACCGGCGCAGCGGGGCGCCGTGCTCGCCGGTGCGCTCGGTCAGCGGCGGCTCCCACAGCGCGAAGGTGGCTCCGGGCCGGGGTGAGCCGTCCTCGGTGACCGCGACGACCGGGGCGCCCACCAGCCGGCTGGCGGCCGCGGCCGGCTCGGCGACGGTGGCCGAGGCCAGCAGGAACACCGGGTCGGCGCCGTAGCGGCGGCAGATCCGCCGCAAGCGCCGCAGCACGTGGCCGACGTGCGAGCCGAAGACCCCGCGGTAGGAGTGGCACTCGTCCACCACGACGTAGGCCAGCCGCCGCAGGGTGCTCGACCACCGCTGGTGCGCCGGCAGCACGCCGCGGTGCAGCATGTCCGGGTTCGTGACGATCCAGCGCGAGTGCCGCCGGACCCACTCCCGCTCCTCCATCGGGGTGTCGCCGTCGTAGGCCGCCGGCCGCACCGAGGAGTCGGCCAGGGCGGCGACCGAGGAGAGCTGGTCGCGGGCGAGCGCCTTGGTCGGCGCGAGGTAGAGGACGCAGGCGCGGGGGTCCTCGGCCAGCCGGGTCAGGGCCGGCAACTGGTAGGCCAGCGACTTGCCCGACGCGGTCCCGGTGGCCACCACCACGTGCTGCCCGTCGCGGGCGAGCCGTGCGGCCTCCACCTGGTGGCGCCAGGGCGCGCGCAGGCCCTGGGCCTCCAGCCGCTCGCGCAGCTGCGGGCTCACCCACTCCGGCCACGGTCGCGTGCGGCTCGCCCGCACCGGGACCCGGTGGACGTGGGTGACGGGCTGCTCCTCCTCCGGCGTCCCGGCCAGCAGGGCGGCCAGCAGGTCGGCGCCGGGGAGGACCCCACCGGGAAGAGGGTCCGTGCCGGGAGGGGGAGCCGACCGGACCGGGTGGAGCGTGGTCACGCGTTCTCCTCGCTGGCGCTCGTCGTCCGGGCGCCCACGGGTGCTGTGTCTCTGGGTGACCTCGCGAGCTCGGTCACCCCTCCACTGTCACACCTCGCGGCAACCCCGGCCGGTCTCCGGAAGCGAGATCGCGAACGGTTCGTCGAGGGGTCGGTACAGCCTGTGATCTCCCTTACACTCACGCGGCGCGCAGGCGTGCGGACCCCCGTACACCTGGACGTGGACCTCCGCCGACCGGAGCGCAGGTGGGCCCCGGGGGCAGCCGACCGCTTGGAGGAAACACATGCCGGACAGTGCACTCTCCGGTGGGGACGTCGTCCTCGTGACGATCGTCCTCGCCATATCCATCGCCGCCCTCGCCTTCGCCGCCTACCTGGTGCGCGCCGTCATGGCCGCCGACCAGGGGACGCCGACGATGCGCGACATCGCCAGGGCGGTGCAGGAGGGTGCGGCGGCGTACCTGCGCAGGCAGTTCCGCACCCTGGGCGTCTTCGCCGTCATCGTCTTCCTGCTGCTCCTCGTCCTCCCGGTGCACGACGGCGGGTGGGGGACCCGCATCGGCCGGGCGCTGTTCTTCCTCATCGGGGCGCTGTTCTCGGCGACGGTCGGGTTCATCGGGATGACCCTGGCCACCCGCGGCAACGTCCGCGTGGCCGCGGCCGCCCGCACCGGTGGCTACCGGCCGGCCTTCCGCATCGCGTACCGCACCGGCGGCGTCTGCGGGATGATCACCGTCGGCCTCGGCCTCTTCGGCGCAGCCCTGGCACTCCTGCTCTACAACGACACCGCCCCCGTCGTCCTCGAGGGCTTCGGCTTCGGCGGCGCGCTGCTGGCCATGTTCATGCGCGTCGGCGGCGGCATCTTCACCAAGGCCGCCGACGTCGGCGCGGACCTCGTCGGCAAGGTCGAGGCGGGCATCCCCGAGGACGACCCGCGCAACGCGGCCACCATCGCCGACAACGTGGGCGACAACGTCGGCGACTGCGCGGGCATGGCCGCCGACCTGTTCGAGTCCTACGCGGTCACCCTCGTCGCCGCGCTCATCCTCGGCCAGGTCTTCTTCGGGGCGGTCGGGATGGTCTTCCCGCTCACCGTCGCCGCGATCGGGATCATCGCGTCGGTAGTGGGGATCCTCGCCAGCAACCCCGGCAAGAGCGACGCCAGCGGGCTGGCGCCGATCAACCGCGGCTTCTTCGCCTCCGCGGTCGTCTCGCTGGTGCTGGTCGCCGCCGCGTCCTTCACCGTGCTGCCGAGCGTCGCCGACGTACCTGACTCCGTGGTCAGCCCGCAGGTGCTCGGCTTCGTGTCGGTGCTGGTGGGCATCGTGCTCGCCGCGGCCATCCAGCAGCTCACCGGCTACTTCACCGAGACCAGCCGCAAGCCGGTGCGCGACGTCGGCCGCAGCTCGCTGACCGGGCCGGCGACCGTCGTGCTCTCCGGCATCTCGCTGGGCCTGGAGTCGGCGGTGTACGCGGCCCTGCTGATCGGCGGTGCGGTCTACGGCGCGTTCCTGGTCGGCGGCGGCGCCGCGCTCTACGCGGTCGCCCTCGCCGGCTGCGGCCTGCTGACGACCGCCGGGGTCATCGTCTCCATGGACACCTTCGGGCCGGTCAGCGACAACGCCCAGGGCATCGCCGAGATGTCCGGCGACATCGACGAGGACGGCGCCCGGGTGCTCACCGACCTCGACGCCGTCGGCAACACCACGAAAGCCATCACCAAGGGCATCGCGATCGCGACGGCCGTGCTGGCCGCCACCGCCCTGTTCGGCTCGTACAACGAGCAGGTCCGCGCCGCGTTGGAGGGGGTCGACCTCGGGCAGGCGTTCAGCCTCGTGGAGCCGGACAACGTCGTCGGCGCGCTCCTCGGCGCGGCGGTCGTGTTCCTGTTCTCCGGCCTGGCGATCAGCGCCGTCTCGCGGGCGGCCGGCCGGGTGGTCTTCGAGGTCCGGGAGCAGTTCCGGACCCGGCCCGGGATCATGGACTACACCGAGCGGCCCGACTACAGCGCGGTCGTCGACATCTGCACCAAGGACTCGCTGCGCGAGCTGGCCACCCCGGGTCTGCTCGCCGTGCTGGCGCCGGTCGCGGTCGGCTTCGGGCTCGGATTCGGCCCGCTGGCGGCCTATCTGGTCGGCGCGATCGCGGCGGGCACCCTCATGGCCGTCTTCCTCGCCAACTCCGGCGGGGCCTGGGACAACGCCAAGAAGATGGTCGAGGACGGGGCGTACGGCGGGAAGGGCAGCGAGGCGCACGCCGCGACGGTCATCGGCGACACCGTCGGCGACCCGTTCAAGGACACCGCCGGTCCGGCGATCAACCCGCTGATCAAGGTGATGAACCTGGTGGCGCTGATCATCGCCCCGGCCGTGGTCAGCATGTCGGTCGGGCAGGACCAGAACACCACGCTGCGCGTCGTGATCGCCCTCGCGGCGACCGCGATCATCGTCGGCGCCGTCGTCGTCTCCAAGCGGCGGTCGGTGGTCGTCGGCGGCACCGCGGACAGCTCGGCGGACACCACCCTCACCACCACCGCTCCCTGAACGCACGCCGGGATCCTCCGGCCGGCGCCGCGCCGGCCGGAGGATCCCGGCGCTTTCTGTGGACGCCGGGTGCGGCTGTGGACGAGCCGCGGCGGTGGGTCCCCGGGCCTCCCTAACGTCCGGCGCGCCGGTCCCGCAGGTGGGCCGGGCCGACCGCCGGGAGGTCCTCGTTGTCCGGAACCATCACCGCCCAGCTCGATGCCATCGACGCCCTCGCCGACGAGCTGGCCCACCTGGCCACCGAGTTGGCCGACGATGCCCGGCTGTGCGGATCGACCGCCGTGTCCCTGGGGACGGCGCTCGGCGGGGAGGCAGGGGAGCAGGCGGGAGCGGCCGGCACGGGGTGGAGCACCCTACTGGACCTGCTCGCCCAGCACACCGACGTCCTGGCGGGCACCCTCCGGGCCGCGGTCGACTCCTACCGGCTGACCGACGCGACGCTGTCCGACCGGCTGCTCGCGCGCCGCCAGGGCACGGCCCCGCGGTGAGCGCCCCACCGCTGGCGGCGGTCGCCGGGTGGGACCTCCCGCTCCTGCGCGGCGCGGTCTCCACCCTGGACGCGGTGGCCGGACGGCTGCCGGCCTGGCGGGCCCGCATGGAGGCCGTCGGCCGGTCGCTGGACGACGCGCAGTGCTGGTACGGCCCCGCCGCCCAGGCCGCCGCCGCTGCGCTGGTCGAGGTCTCCTCCGTCGCGACGTCGGTGACCACGGCCCTCACCGAGTCCTCGCACGAGGCTCAGCAGTTGCTCGGTGCGGCCGACACGGCGCAGCAGCTGGCCGAGCAGGCGCTGGCCGCCGCGGCTGCCGTCCCGGTCACGCTCGACGACGCCGGCCGGCTGGTGGGGCTCGGACCGGCCGGCGGCCTCGCGCTCGCGCCCGGTCTCGACGCCGACCAGACCGCCGCGGTGCTCCGGGCGCAGGAGCTCGCGGCCGAGGCGCTGGAGGCCGCCGCGCGCGCCGGGGTCGCCGCGACGGCGGCGGCGGACGCCCTCGCCCCCGTGGGCATCGGACGGGCGACCGGCCCGGCCGGGTTCGGCGTCCTCGCCGACCTGCTCTCGCTGCCGCCGGCACCGCACCCCACGAACCTGCTGTCGGCCCCGCCGCAGGCGGCGGCCGCGTGGTGGGCGGGGCTCTCCACGGCCGAACGGGAACAGGCCATCGTCCGGACCCCCGCGCTCATCGGCTCGCTCGACGGCCTCCCGGGATGGGCCCGCGACGAGGCCAACCGCCGCCACCTCGAGGAGGTCGTCGCCGAGCCGGCCGCGGCGGGGCACGACGTCGCGGTGTCCGTGGCCGCCGGGATCGCCGGGCGGGAGGCCGCCGGCGAGGCGGTGCAACTGCTCCAGTTCCAGCCGCAGCAGGGGCTGGTGGCGCTGGGCCTGGGGGACGTGGACACCGCCGACTCGGTGGCCCTGCTCGTGCCGGGGACGGGCAACGAGCCCGCCGAGGACCTCGACGACCTCGTCGACGACGCCGAGGCGGTCGCCGACGCCGCGGTGGCCGCGGCTCCCGCGGCGTCGGTCGCGACGATCGCCTGGATGGCGTACCGGACGCCGCCGACCCTGGCCACGGCCGTGTCCACGAGCTACGCCAACGCGGGCGGCCCGGCGCTGGACCGGGCCCTCGACGGACTCGCCGCCTCCCGGGCCCACGGGGCAGGTGACCAGCCGCGCACCACGGTCATCGGGCACAGCTACGGCAACGTCGTGATCGACCGGGCCGTCGATGCGCCGGGCCGGTTCGCGGCCGACGCGGTCGTCCTGGTCGCCAGTCCGGGCATGGACAACCGGGCGGCCGACCTGGAGGTCGACGAGGTGTACGAGGCCTCATCCATCCTCGACCCCGTTCCCGGCGCCCTCGACTGGCACGGCTGGGAGACCGACGGCCCCGGCTTCGGCGCCACGGAGCTGCCCACCGACTGGGACACCTTGCACACCGAGTACTACGACCTCGACCGCCCGACCGTCGCGGCGATCGGCGCGGCGGTCGCGGGGACACGGGAGCCGGGGTGAGCGACACGGCGGGCCCGGGAACACGGGGGCGTCCCCGGCCATTGGAGCGGGGGACGGCACGCCCACGGCAGGTCGCCGAGCGGCTCCGCGTCGGGGTCGTGGCCTACCGTGGCGTCGCCGAGGGTGTACGCGCAGCAACCGCGCCACCCGGCGCCGAACCGCCGGCGCCTGCACCGAGCAGCACCGACAGGAGCACCGTGGCCCCCACGAAGACCGCGAACAACGGCAGCCAGACCGCCGGCCGGACGGCCGGTGGCACGAGCACGCCTGCCCGCCGGCGGACCGCGGCGGCCGGCGGCGGACGGCCGCTGGTCATCGTGGAGTCGCCCACCAAGGCCGGGAAGATCGCGGGCTACCTCGGCAACGGCTACGTCGTCGAGGCAAGCGTCGGGCACATCCGCGACCTCCCGCGCAACGCCGCCGACGTGCCCGCCGAGCACAAGGGCGCCTCCTGGGCCCGCCTCGGCGTGGACGTCGACAACGCCTTCGAGCCGCTGTACGTGGTCAGCCCCGACCGCAAGCAGCAGGTCAGCCGGCTCAAGCAACTGGTCAAGGACGCCAGCGAGGTCTACCTCGCCACCGATGAGGACCGCGAGGGCGAGGCCATCGCGTGGCACCTCGTCGACACCCTCAAGCCGCGGGTGCCGGTGCGCCGCATGGTGTTCCACGAGATCACCCCGGAGGCGATCGCCCGGGCGGTGGCCAACCCGCGGGAGCTCGACACAGCGCTGGTCGACGCCCAGGAGACCCGCCGGATCCTCGACCGCCTCTACGGCTACGAGGTCAGCCCGGTGCTGTGGAAGAAGGTCCTGCCCAAGCTCTCGGCGGGCCGGGTCCAGTCGGTGGCCACGCGGATCGTCGTCGAGCGCGAGCGGGAGCGCATGGCCTTCCACTCGGCCGACTACTGGTCGCTGGAGGGCACCTTCGCCGTGACCGGCCAGCGCGCCGGCGCCGACGAGGGCGAGCCCACGACGCTGCGCGCCAAGCTCGTCAGCGTCGACGACAGCCGGGTCGCCACCGGCCGCGACTTCGACCCCGCCACCGGGCGGGTCACCGGCGACGTCGTGCACCTCGACGAGGCCGGCGCCCGCGGCCTGGCCGCTCGTCTCGAGGGCCGCCAGGTCACCGTCAGCCGGGTCGACGAGAAGCCCTACCGCCGGCGTCCGTACGCGCCGTTCACCACCTCGACGCTGCAGATGGAGGCCGGGCGCAAGCTCGGCTGGTCCTCGGCGCAGGTCATGCGGGTGGCCCAGCGGCTGTACGAGAACGGCCACATCACCTACATGCGGACCGACTCGACCAACCTCTCCAACGAGGCGATCAACGCCGCCCGCACCCAGGCGCGCCAGCTCTACGGCGACGCCTTCGTCCCCGCCGAGCCGCGCAGGTACGCCAAGAAGGCCAAGGGCGCGCAGGAGGCGCACGAGGCGATCCGCCCCGCCGGTGACAGCTTCCGCACCCCCGGCCAGCTCGCCGGGCAGCTGGCCCGCGACGAGTTCCGGCTCTACGAGCTGATCTGGCAGCGCACCGTCGCCTCGCAGATGGCCGACGCCGTCGGGCAGACGGTGAGCATCCGCCTGGCCGGCCGCAGCACCACCGACGAGGCCGTCGAGTTCACCGCCAGCGGCCGGACCATCACCTTCCCCGGGTTCCTCCGCGCCTACGTCGAGTCCCGCGACGAGGGCGCCACCGACGACGACCACGGCAGCGACGACGCCGAGCGGCGGCTGCCCCGCCTGGAGCGCGGGCAGCAGCTCGACACCCGACAGCTGGAGGCCAAGGGCCACACCACCACCCCGCCGTCGCGCTACACCGAGCCGAGCCTGGTCGCCCGGCTCGAGGAGCTCGGCATCGGCCGGCCGTCGACGTACGCGTCGATCATGCAGACCATCCAGGACCGCGGGTACGTCTGGAAGAAGGGCGCTGCACTGGTGCCCTCCTTCGTCGCCTTCGCCGTGGTGAACCTCCTCGAGCAGCACTTCGCCCAGCTCGTCGACTACGACTTCACGGCCAGCCTGGAGGAGGAGCTCGACGAGATCGCGGCCGGCGACCTGCGCCGCGTCGACTGGCTCACCGAGTTCTACTTCGGCGGCGAGGGGCGGCATGCGGGGGCGATCGCGAAGTCCGGCGGTCTCAAGCAGGTCATCGGCCAGCGGCTGGAGGAGATCGACGCCCGCGGGGTCAACTCCATCCCGCTGCGTGCCACCGGGCCCGGCGGTGAGTCGGTCGTCGTCCGCGTCGGCCGCTACGGCCCCTACCTGCAGGTCGGCGGCGAGGAGGGCCCGCGGGTCAGCCTGCCGGAGGACCTCGCCCCCGACGAGCTGACCCAGGAGAAGGTCGAGGAGCTGCTCGCGGCCCCCTCCGGTGACCGCGAGCTGGGGACCGACCCGGAGTCCGGCCTCCCGATCGTGGTCAAGGCCGGCCGCTACGGGCCCTACGTCACGACGGTCGTCCCGGAGGGCAGCAAGGAGGCCCCGCGGACGGCGAGCCTGTTCTCCTCGATGTCGCCGGAGACGGTGACCCTCGACGACGCCCTCAAGCTGCTGACCCTGCCGCGCACGGTCGGCTCGGCGCCGGACGGCGAGGAGATCCAGGCCCTCAACGGCCGCTACGGGCCCTACCTGAAGAAGGGCAGCGACTCGCGGTCGCTGGAGTCCGAGGACCGGCTGTTCACCGTCACCCTCGACGAGGCGCTGGCGATCTTCGCGCAGCCCAAGCAGCGGGGGCGCCGTGCCGCCGCGGCCCCGCTGAAGGAGCTCGGTCCCGACCCGGTCAGCCAGGGCGCCATCACCGTCCGGGAGGGCCGGTTCGGGCCCTACGTGACCGACGGCGAGACCAACGCCAGCCTGCGCAAGGGCGACGACGTCGAGAGCATCACCCTCGAGCGCGCCGCCGAGCTGCTCGCCGACCGGCGCGCCCGGCCGACCACCAAGAAGGCCACGAAGAAGAAGGCGGCGGCGAAGAAGACGACGGCCACCAAGGCCACCGCGGCGAAGAAGACGACGGCAAAGAAGGCCACCGCGAAGAAGACCGCCGCCGGCACCGACGCCGTCCCGGCCGGCTGAGGCCGGTGCCCACCGGAGACCTCGACCCGGCGGACTGGCAGGCCCGGCGGAGCTCCTTCGGCTCCGTCGCGGCCGGGTACGCCGCGCTGCGGCCGACCTATCCGGCCGACGCGGTCGCCTTCCTCCTCGGCGAGCGCCCGCGCCGGGTGCTCGACCTCGGCGCGGGCACCGGGCTGCTCACCGGCGTCCTGCTCGCCGCCGGCCACGAGGTCGTCGCCGTCGACCCGGCCGAGGGGATGCTGGCCGAGCTGCGCGCCCGCCACCCGGAGGTCGCGGGGCTGGTCGGCGGCGCCGAGAACGTGCCGCTGCCCGACGCGGCCGTGGACGCCGTCGTCGCCGGGCAGGCCGCGCACTGGTTCCAGCCCGTCCCCGCGGCGGCGGAGATGCGGCGGGTGCTGCGTCCCGGCGGGGTCGTGGGACTGGTCTGGAACACCCGGGACGAGCAGGTGCCGTGGGTGGGCGCGCTCGGGGAGGTGCTCACCGCGGAGTCCCGCGACCACGAGGCCGACCAGCGGGTCGTCGAGGAGTTCGCCCGTGAGCTCGGCGCCCGCGTCGAGCGGTTCCGGTCCGGCGTCGTCCAGCGGGTCGCGCCGCAGCAGGTGGTCGACGGGATCGCCACCCGCAGCTACGTCGCCACGATGGACGACGCGCGGCGCGCGGCGTTCCTGGCGGAGGTCCGCGCGGTGCTCGACACCCACCCCGACACCCGCGGCCGGGACCTGGTCGAGCTGCCCTACCGAACCGACGCCTACCGGCTCACCCCTGTCGCCAGCTGACGCCCACCGCCGCGAACCGCGGCCCGACCTCCCTCGACGGACCGGGGCCGCCCGACCACGAACTGTCATGAACGCGCCAGTTCCGGATCAGAGGGGGTCGCCGGCTGCCGGCGGGGAGCTTGCGGGGGCCCGGGCGGGTGTCCCTAGCCTGCTTCGACCGTCCACGGGAGGCTGCCATGCCGACTCGCGCAGGCCGCGTGCTGATGACCCTCGCAACCGCCGTCCTGGTCGGGGTGGCGACCCCCGCCGCGGCCGACACCGGCGGACTGGCCGCGCCGCCGGACGAGCCCGTGGCCGTCCCGAGCATCAGCCCGGGCGACGACTTCGACACCGACTACCAGGTGGCCCTGGAGACCGTCGACGCCTGGTGGGCCGCCCACTGGAGCGACTACTTCCCCGGCCGCTACACCGCCCCCTCGCTGGTCGAGGGCTCCCGCGCCCCCGGGCTCTACGACTACCCGGCGGAGGAGGTGTACTGCGGCGAGGTCCTCCTGCAGGGCGAGAACGCCTGGTACTGCGGAGCCGGCGACTTCCTGGCCTTCGAGGTCGACCTGATGATGCAGTCCGAGCAGCTCGGCGACGCCTTCGTCTACCTGGTCGTGGCGCACGAGTGGGCGCACGCGGTCAGCGCCCGGATCGATCCCGCGCTGGTCGACGAGGCCTACGAGCTGCAGGCCGACTGCCTGGCGGGCGCCGCGCTGCAGGGCGCCGTCGACGACGGCTCGCTGACCCTGGAGGACGGCGACAGCCAGGAGTTCGTCGACTCGCTGGCCGCGGTCGCCAGCGACGTCCCGTGGGGGACCGTCTACGTCGACGAGAACGGCCAGGAGCAGGTGGAGGTCCACGGCAGCGCCCAGGAGCGCACCGACGCCTTCGAGCGCGGGGCCGACGGCGGGGTGCCCGGCTGCCTGACCACCTCGATCACCTGACGGCGGCTCGGTCGGCCGGGACCGGCGCCCGGCCCACCGCGAACACCCGCCGGAACGGCAGCACGGTGCTGCCGTCGGCGCGGGCCGGATAGGCCACCCGCAGCGCCGTCGCGTACTCGGCGGTCAGCTCGGCGGCGTCGTCCTCCTCGAGCAGGGCGAGCACCGGTCGCAGCACCGTGCTGCGCACCCAGTGCAGCACCGGGTCGCTGCCGGTGAGGACGTGCAGGTAGGTCGTCTCCCACACGTCGGGGGCCAGCCCCGCGCCGGTCAGCACGTCCAGGTAGCCGGCGGGGGCCAGGACGGCGTCCTCGGCCGGGGCGGCGCCGGCGAGCAGCCCCGCCCAGCGCGTCGACCGGCACAGCGCGGCCAGCAGGGTGTGCGTCGGGGCCCGCCAGTTGCCCGGCACCTGCAGCGCCAGCCACCCGCCCGGCGCCAGCTGCCCGGCCCACCGGCGCAGCAGGTCGGCGTGTCCGGGCACCCAGTGCAGCACCGCGTTGGTCACGAGGACGTCGACCGGCTCCTCCGGTGCCCAGTTCCGCACGTCCCCCAGCGCGAACCCCACCCGTCCGGGGACGGCGTGCGCGGCCGCCGCGGCGAGCATCTCCGGCGAGGAGTCCACCCCGGTGACCCGCGCCTCGGGCCAGCGGCCGGCCAGCGAGGCGGTGAGCGCGCCCTCCCCGCAGCCGAGGTCGACGACCACCCGGGGGTCCTCGGCGCCCACCCGGGCCAGCAGGTCGGCGAACGGGCGGGCGCGCTCTCCCGCGAAGCGGAGGTAGCCGGCCGGGTCCCAGGCGGCGGTGCTCGTCACGGGCCGACCGTAGGGCCGCGCGCCAGGCCCGGGACCGTCGTCCCGCCCCGGTACCGTGGCGGCCGCACCCTCCCCGCCCGACTGGAGCCCGCGATCCCCGTGTCCGACGACGGTCCGCCCGCCCTGTCCGTCTCGGCCGACGGCGCGACACCGCCCGGCCTGTTCATCGCCTTCGAGGGCGGCGAGGGCGCGGGGAAGTCCACCCAGGTGCGGCTGCTGTGCGAGTGGCTCGTCGGCCAGGGGCGCACCGCGCGGGCGACCCTCGAACCGGGCGGGACGCCGGCCGGCGCCGCGATCCGCGCCATCGTGCTCGACCGCGCCCACACCGGTCTGTCACCGCGCGCGGAGGCGCTGCTCTACGCCGCCGACCGGGCCCAGCACGCGCACGCCGTCCTGCGGCCGGCGCTCGCCGCGGGGGAGGTGGTGGTCACCGACCGCTACATCGACAGCTCGCTGGCCTACCAGGGCGCGGGGCGGACCATCCCGATGCACGACGTCGCGGCGATCTCCCGCTGGGCGACCGAGGGCCTGCGCCCCGACCTCACCGTGCTGCTGGACCTCCCGCCGGAGACCGGGCTGGCCCGCGCCCGCGGCCGGGCGGTCGCCGACCGGCTGGAGTCCGAGTCGCTGGACTTCCACCAGCGGGTGCGGACGACGTTCCGCACGCTGGCCGACGCCGACCCCGGCCGCTACCTCGTGCTGGACGCCACCCGGCCGGTCGACGACCTCGCCGCCGACGTCCGCGCCCGGGTCGGCGCCCTGCTGGCGGTGCGCGCATGAGCGTCTGGGAGAACGTGATCGGCCAGCCCACCGTCGTCGCCGAGCTGCAGTCGGCGGTGGCCTCCCCGGCGGCGATGACCCACGCGTGGCTGTTCACCGGGCCGCCCGGCTCCGGCCGCTCGGTGGCCGCCCGGGCCTTCGCCGCCGCGCTGCAGTGCCCGAACGGCGGCGACGGCACCTGCCACGAGTGCCGGACGGTGCTCTCCGGCACCCACGCCGACGTCACGGTCATCAACCCCGAGGGGCTGTCGATCGGTGTCCTCGAGGCCCGGGAACTGGTGCGCGTGGCCGGCCGGGCGCCGTCCCAGGGGCGGTGGCAGATGATCATCGTCGAGGACGCCGACCGCATGAGCGAGAGCGCGGCCAACGCGGTGCTGAAGATGATCGAGGAGCCACCACCGCGGACCGTGGTCATGCTGTGCGCGCCGAGCCTGCACCCCGACGACGTCAAGGTCACCATCCGCTCACGGTGCCGGGTCGTGACGCTGCGGACCCCGACGGCGGAGGCCATCGCCGACGTGCTCGTCCGCCGGGACGGCATCGACCCGGCGATGGCGGCCTGGGCCGCCGGCGCCTGCGGAGGTCACATCGGACGCGCTCGGCGGCTGGCTCGCGACGAGGACGCGCGACTGGCGCGCAAGGCCGTGCTGGACGTCCCGCTGTCCCTCGTCTCGCTGGCGGCCTGCCTCAACGCCGCCGACGACCTGGTCGGTGCGGCCCAGGAGGAGACCAGCGCGGCGACCGAGGCCCTCGACGGTGCCGAGACCGAGGCGCTCAAGGCCAGCCTCGGCGTGGGCGCCCGAGGTCCGGGTGTCGCCGCGGCCAGCCGGGGCAGCGCAGGCCAGCTGAAGGAGCTGGAGAAGCGGCAGAAGTCCCGGGCCACCCGCCTGGGACGGGACTCGCTCGACCGGGCCCTGGTCGACCTCGCCGGGCTCTACCGGGACGCGCTGGTCCTCGTGACGGCGCATTCCGAGCCGCTGCCGCTGAACCACCCGGACCGGCGGGCGGACGCCGAGGAGCTGGCGCGGCGGATCGGGCCCGAGGGGGCGCTGCGCCGCATCGACGCCGTCCTGGCCTGCCGCACGGCGCTCGAGCAGAACGTGAAGCCGCAGATCGCCGTGGAGGCGCTCACCGTGGCGCTCCGGTTGCCGGCGTGAGCGCTCACCCCCGGCGCGGCACGGAACGGGGCCTGCGCGGCGCCGGCCCAGCCGTCACGTAAGCTGTTCGCCGCACGCCCGCCGCCTTAGCTCAGTCGGTAGAGCATCTCACTCGTAATGAGAAGGTCGTCGGTTCGATTCCGACAGGCGGCTCTGCACACAGCGGGCCCGTCCACCTGGACGGGCCCGCTGTCGTTCACGGCGACCCCACGAGCCCCCGTGGAGAGCGCGTGACCGGACGCCGACGGCGGTGCACCCCGGGGAGGGGCGCACCGCCGTCGGCGTCCGTCGTGCGCTCGGCGGCCGCTCGGTGAGGGGCCAGGGTGGCCGCCCTCCAGGGCCCCCGCCGAGCGTGAGGCGTGAGGGGAAGGGGGGTCCTTCTTCAGTGGTGGGGGGCGGCTTCCTGGGCGCGCCGCAGCGAGGCGGTGATCTCCGCCTCGGCCTCGGCGCGGCCCACCCAGTCGGCGCCCTCGACCGACTTGCCGGGCTCGAGGTCCTTGTAGGTCTCGAAGAAGTGCTGGATCTCCAGCCGGTCGAACTCCGACACGTCGTGGATGTCGGTGAGGTGGGCCATGCGCGGGTCGGTGGCCGGCACGCAGAGGACCTTGTCGTCCCCGCCCTTCTCGTCGGTCATCCGGAACATGCCGATGGCCCGGCAGGTGATGAGGCACCCGGGGAACGTCGGCTCGTCGAGCAGGACCAGGGCATCGAGCGGGTCCTCGTCCATGCCGAGGGTGTTCTCGATGTAGCCGTAGTCCGCGGGATAGCGGGTGGAGGTGAAGAGCATCCGGTCCAAGCGGATGCGTCCGGTGGCGTGGTCCAGCTCGTACTTGTTCCGCTGGCCCTTCGGGATCTCGATCGTCACGTCGAACTGCACGGGTCGTAGTGTGGCTGATCGGACCCCGGACGACCGCCGGAGGTCGTTCCAGGGGGTGGGCACCATCGCGTCGAGCGGGTCGGCGACCGTCACGCCGAAGTACTCCCGGTTCCGCCGTCGGCTCCTGCTGAGCGTCCTCGCGGTGCTGCTCGTGGTCGCCGCCGTCGTGTGGTTCGTCGTCGCTCCCGGGAGCGGGGACGACGGCGCGCCGGCCGACCCGGGGGTCGCCGAGGCCCGCCTCCCCGACGTCGAGGCCGCCGCCCCGGTCCTCGCCGCGCTGGGGTCCGACGCCCCGGTCCCGGACGGCGACGCGCTGACCGCCCAGCTCGACCCGCTGCTGTCCGCGCCGGCCCTGGGCGCCGGGGTCAGCGCGGAGGTCGTCGACGCCACCTCCGGCACCGTGCTGCTGGACCGGGACGCCGACCAGCCGGCCACCCCCGCCTCGACCGCCAAGCTGCTCACCGCCGTCGCGGCGCTGACCACCCTGGGCCCGGAGGCCACCCTCGAGACGACCGTCGTCGCGGGCGCCGACCCGAGCGAGGTCGTGCTCGTCGGCGGCGGTGACCCCACGCTCTCGCGCACCGCGCCGTCGCTGACCTACCCCGGCGCGCCGACCGTCGACGACCTCGCCGCCCAGGTGCGCGCCGCCCTGCCCCAGGGGACGACGGTGAGCCGCGTGGTGGTCGACAGCTCGCTGTTCGAGGGGCCGCTGACCGCCTCCGGCTGGGGCCCGGACGACGCCCCATCCAGCTACGCCGCCCCGGTCACCGCCACCGCCGTCGACGGCGCCCGCGTGCGCTCCGGCGAGAACGCGCGCAGCGGTCAGCCGGGCCTCGACGCCGGCGCCGCGCTCGCCACCGCCCTCGACGCCCCCGGCGCCACGATCGTGCTCGGCGACGCCCCCGACGGCGCGCAGGCCCTGGGCTCGGTGCGGTCGGCGCCGATCGCCCGGCTGGTCGAGCAGGCGCTGTCCCAGTCGGACAACCTGCTCGCCGAGGCGCTGGCCCGGCAGGTGGCGATCGCCCGCGACCTGCCGGCCACCTTCGAGGGGGCGGCGCAGGCGGTCACCGACGCGCTGTCCGACACCGGCCTCGACCTCACCGGGGTGGAGCTCTCCGACGGCAGCGGCCTGTCGGCGGAGGACCGCGTCCCGGTCTCGCTGCTCGTCGACCTGCTCGCCGGGGCGGCCGACGGCTCGCTGTCCGAGGCCTCGCCGATCCTCTCCGGGCTGGCGGTCTCCGGTTACGACGGCACCCTCGCCGACCGCGACGACGCCGACCCGCAGACCGCGCCGGGCAGCGTCCGCGCCAAGACCGGCACCCTGCTCGGCGTCCACGGGCTGGCCGGCACGGTGGTGACCGTCGACGGCCGGCTGCTGGTGTTCGCCGTCGTCGCCGACGGCGCGCCCGCCGACGGGCAGGCCGCCGAGGACGCGCTGGACGACGTCGCGGCGACGCTGGCCCGCTGCGGCTGCCGCTGAACGGGACGGGACGCAGAGGGCCGTCCGCCGCGTACGGTGAGCCGATGAGCAGCGCCCCTCGGATGGTGGACTGGGACCTCGCCGGACGCACGGCCCGCCGCCTGGTCGGCCCGGGACCGCAGACGACCCGCGAGGAGGCCACCGCCGTCGTCGCGGAGCTGCACGAGGCCGCCGCCGCCGCCGTCGCCCACGTGCAGGGGCTGACCGGGCTCACCCCCGTCCCGGGCGGGCCGGCCCCCGAGGTCGCCGTCGTCGACCGCCCCGGCTGGGTGGACGCCAACACGGCGGGGATGGCCGCGCTGCTGGACCCGCTGGTCGACGCGCTGACCGCCAAGCAGGAGTCCCGCCCCGGCCCGCTGGCCACCGCCATCGGCTCGCGCGCCACGGGCGTGCAGGCCGGCGGGATCCTCGCCTTCCTCTCCTCCCGCGTGCTGGGCCAGTACGAGGTGTTCGGCACCGGCGGCCGGCTGCTGCTGGTCGCGCCGAACATCGTCGACGCCGAGCGCCGCCTCGGGGTCGACCCCAGCGACTTCCGGCTGTGGGTCTGCCTGCACGAGGTGACCCACCAGCTGCAGTTCACCGCCGTGCCCTGGCTCAGGGACCACCTCGAGGCCCAGATCGCCGAGTTCGTCGAGGCCACCGACCTCGATCCCGACGTGCTGCGCGAGCGGCTGCGCGACGTGCTGCGCGGCATCGGCGACGCCGTCCGGGGTGGGGACGGCGACGACAGCGGGCTGATGGCGCTGGTCCAGGACCCCGCCCAGCGCGCCGTCCTCGACCGGGTGACCGCGGTGATGAGCCTGCTCGAGGGGCACGCCGAGTACGTGATGGACGGCGTCGGCCCGGACGTCGTCCCGTCGGTGCGGACGCTGCGGCTGCGGTTCGCCCAGCGGCGCAAGGGCCGGGGTCCGCTCGACCGCGTGCTGCGCCGGCTGCTGGGCCTGGAGCAGAAGATGAAGCAGTACGCCGACGGGCGGCACTTCGTCGGGGGCGTGGTCGACCTGGTCGGCATGGAGGGCCTCAACCGCGTGTGGTCGGGGCCGGAGACCCTGCCGCGGATCGAGGAGCTCACCGACCCGGCGCGCTGGGTCGAGCGGGTGCACGGCCGCCCCGCCATCCCCGCCTGAGGTCCCCGCGGTGGCCGGCCCACCGCACGCGGTGGCGGTGCTGCGGTCCGCGGTGCGCGGCGGGCTGCGCCGCGGCGGGCAGCCGGTCCTGGCCGCCTGCAGCGGGGGAGCGGACTCCGTGGCGCTCGCCGCCGCGCTCGCCTTCGAGGCCCGGTCCGCGGCCGTCCCGGTCGGGGGCGTCACCGTCGACCACGGCCTGCAGCCCGGCTCCGCGCAGCGCGCCGCCGCCACGGGCGACCTGCTCCGCGGCCTGGGGCTGGACCCGGTCCTGGTGCTGCGGGTGGACGTCGGCGGGGCGGGCGGCCCGGAGGGCGCGGCGCGGGCGGCCCGCTACGCCGCGCTGGCCGGCGCCGCGCGGGAGCAGGGCGCCCGCATCGCGCTCGGGCACACGCTCGACGACCAGGCCGAGACGGTGCTGCTCGGGCTCGGCCGCGGCTCGGGTCCGCGGTCGGTGGCGGGCATGGTGGCCGAGCGCACCGACGACGGCGCGACCTGGTGGCGGCCGCTGCTCGGCGTCCGGCGGGCGACGGCCCGGCAGGCCTGCGCCGACCAGGGGCTGCCGGTGTGGGACGACCCGTGGAACACCGACCCGGCCTACACGCGAGCCCGGCTGCGCGGGGAGGTGCTGCCGCTGATGGAGGAGGTCCTCGGCGGCGGCGTGGCCCCCGCCCTGGCGCGGACCGCCGAGCTGCTCCGGGAGGACCTCGACGCCCTCGACGGGCTCGCCGCGGCCGAGCTGGCCCGGCTGGCCGCGGAGGCGGGGGACGGCGGCCTGCCCGCCCGTCCGCTGCTGCCCCTGCCCGCGGCGCTGCGCCGGCGGGTGCTGCGCGGCTGGCTGCGCGCGGCCGGGGTCCCCGACCTGCAGGCGGTGCACCTGCGCGCGGTCGAGACGCTCGTCACGGGGTGGCGCGGGCAGGGCCGGGTGGACCTACCCGGCGGTGCCGGGGTGCTCCGGACGTCTGGCAGGCTGGTGTTCCTGCCCCCCGACGCGCGGGGCCCCCGTGCCGGGGACGCACCAGACACCCTCGAGGAGCCATCGGCGTGAGCAAGGCCGCGAGCGACCACGCAGAGCTCGGCAACCACCACGGCTACGGCCCCGACATCGACCACGTGCTGCTCAGCGAGGAGCAGATCCAGGCCAAGATCGGCGAGCTCACCGCCCAGATCGCCGAGGACTACGCGGGCCGGGAGGTCCTGCTGGTCGGCGTCCTCAAGGGGGCGGTGCTGTTCATGAGCGACTTCGCCCGGGCGCTGCAGCTGCCCACCCAGATGGAGTTCATGGCCGTCTCGTCCTACGGGTCGTCGACGAGCTCCTCCGGGGTCGTGCGGATCCTCAAGGACCTCGACCGCGACATCAGCGACCTGCACGTGCTGGTGCTCGAGGACATCATCGACTCGGGGCTGACCCTGTCCTGGCTGCTGAAGAACCTGGGCAGCCGCCGTCCGGCCTCCCTCGAGGTGTGCGCGCTGCTGCGCAAGCCCGACGCGGTGAAGGTCGAGGTGCCGGTGCGCTACGTCGGCTTCGACATCCCCAACGAGTTCGTCGTCGGCTACGGTCTGGACTACGCCGAGCGGTACCGCGACCTGCCCTACATCGCCACGCTCAAGCCGGAGGTCTACTCCAGCTGAGGGGGGATCCCCGGCTCACGCACAGCGGTCGCACAGGTTCGCCGGTGTACCGTCGATCCAACGACGCTGCACCGAGCGCCGGGGTGGCCCGCCCAGGTCGCAGGGAGCGTCCCGGCGGACGATCAGGAGGGTGGACGGGTCAGGCCGGGGACCCCGGCCGCCCGGCATCGGTGTATGGAACGCAAGAAGATCTTCCGCTCCGTGTGGTTCTGGGTCGTCCTCGTCGTCCTCCTGGCGTTGGCGTTCTCCTCGCTGTTCCGCGGCAACGGCGGCTACGAGGAGGTCAGCACCCGGACCGCGATCGAGCAGATCACCGGCGGGAACGTCGACACGGTCACGATCAACGACAAGGAACAGACGCTCGACCTGGACCTGAAGAGCCCGGTCGAGGGCAGTGACCAGATCACCGCGTCCTACCCGATCGGCGCCTCCGACGACATCTTCGACCTGGTCTCGGGCCTGAACGGCAACGGGAACGGCGTCGACTTCAACACCAACGTCACGCAGGACAGCGTGCTGGTCAGCCTGCTGATCAGCTTCCTGCCGTTCGTGATCCTGCTGCTGCTGCTGTTCTGGCTGTTCAACTCGATGCAGGGCGGCGGCCGGGGCGTGATGGCCTTCGGCAAGTCCAAGGCCAAGGTGGTCAGCAAGGACACCCCGAAGACGACGTTCGCCGACGTCGCCGGCGCCGACGAGGCGATCGAGGAACTCCAGGAGATCAAGGACTTCCTGGCCAACCCGGTCAAGTTCCAGGCCGTGGGCGCGAAGATCCCCAAGGGCGTGCTGCTGTTCGGCCCGCCCGGCACCGGCAAGACGCTGCTCGCCCGCGCCGTCGCCGGCGAGGCGGGGGTGCCGTTCTTCTCCATCTCCGGGTCGGACTTCGTCGAGATGTTCGTCGGTGTCGGGGCCAGCCGCGTCCGCGACCTGTTCGAGCAGGCCAAGCAGAACGCGCCGGCGATCATCTTCGTCGACGAGATCGACGCCGTCGGCCGGCACCGCGGCGCCGGCATGGGCGGCGGCCACGACGAGCGCGAGCAGACCCTCAACCAGATGCTCGTCGAGATGGACGGCTTCGACGTCAAGGGCGGGGTCATCATGATCGCCGCCACCAACCGGCCGGACATCCTCGACCCGGCGCTGCTGCGCCCGGGCCGGTTCGACCGGCAGATCGCCGTCGACCGGCCCGACCTGGAGGGCCGCAAGGCCATCCTGACCGTCCACGCGAAGGGCAAGCCGCTCGCGCAGGACGTCGACCTCGAGACCGTCGCCCGCCGCACCCCGGGCTTCACCGGCGCGGACCTGGCCAACGTGCTCAACGAGGGGGCCCTGCTCACCGCCCGCAACAACGGCACGGTGATCACCGACGCCACCCTCGAGGAGGCGATCGACCGCGTCATCGCCGGCCCCGAGCGCAAGACGCGGGCGATGAGCGACAAGGAGAAGAAGGTCACCGCCTACCACGAGGGCGGGCACGCCCTCGTGGCGCACGCGCTGCCCAACCTGGACCCGGTGCACAAGGTGACGATCCTGCCGCGCGGCCGCTCGCTGGGGCACACGCTGGTGCTGCCGACCGAGGACAAGTACACCCAGACCCGGTCGGAGATGATCGACACGCTGGCCTACGCCCTCGGCGGGCGGGCGGCCGAGGAACTGGTCTTCCACGAGCCCACCACCGGTGCCGGCAACGACATCGAGAAGGCCACCTCGCTGGCGCGGGCGATGGTCACCCAGTACGGCATGAGCGCCAAGCTCGGCGCGGTGAAGTACGGCACCAACGACTCCGAGCCGTTCCTGGGCCGCGACATGCGCTCGCACCCGGACTACTCCGAGGCCGTTGCCGCCGACATCGACGCCGAGATCCGGGCGTTGATCGAGGCCGCGCACGACGAGGCCTGGGAGATCCTGGTCGAGTACCGGGCCGTCCTCGACCAGCTCGTGCTCGAGCTGATCGACAAGGAGACCCTCTCCAAGGAGGACATGGCGCGGATCTGCGCCCCGGTCACCAAGCGGCCCTCGCTGGCGCCGTACAATGGCTTCGGCAAGCGCACCCCCTCCGACCTGCCGCCGGTCCTGACGCCGGCCGAGCAGGCGGCGCAGAACGGGAACGGACACGTCGGGCAGGGCAGCACCGCCGTCGGCGACATCGGCGCCCCTGTCCAGAGGTGAGCGAGCTCGCGAGCTCACCCATGAGCACAGCAGTGCCACGAGCGCGTCCGACGAGCGCCGGCGAGGAGGCCGCGTGAGTGAGATCCCGGCCGAGCCGGAGGACCAGCTGCTGCCGGCCCCACCGCGCACGGGCATCGACGAGGAGCGGGCCGCGGCCGCCGTCCGCGAGCTGCTCCTCGCGGTGGGGGAGGACCCGGACCGCCCGGGCCTGAAGGACACCCCGGCCCGGGTGGCCCGCGCCTACGCCGAGACCTTCGCCGGGCTGTGGCAGGACCCCGTCGACGTCCTCGCCACCACCTTCGACGAGGACCACGACGAGATGGTCCTGGTCAAGGACATCCCGATGTACTCGACCTGCGAGCACCACCTGGTGCCCTTCCACGGGGTCGCGCACATCGGGTACATCCCCGGCGAGGACGGCCGGGTGACCGGGCTGTCCAAGCTGGCCCGGCTGGTCGAGGTCTACGCCCGCCGCCCGCAGGTGCAGGAGCGGATGACCAGCCAGATCGCCGACGCGCTGGCCGAGGTCCTCAAGCCCCGCGGCGTGCTGGTGGTCATCGAGGCCGAGCACCTGTGCATGGCCATGCGCGGCATCCGCAAGCCCGGCTCCACCACGGTGACCTCCGCCGTCCGCGGGATCTTCCGGGACAACCCGGCGACGCGCAGCGAGGCGATGAGCCTCGTGCTGGGTCGGTGACACCCCTCGAGCTGCCGCGCCCCGGCCACTGCGTGGTCATGGGGGTCCTCAACGTCACGCCGGACTCCTTCTCCGACGGCGGCTGCTTCGCCGACGCCCCGTCGGCGATCGCCCACGGCCTGGCCATGCACGCGGCCGGCGCCGACTACGTCGACGTGGGCGGGGAGTCCACCCGGCCCGGCGCCGACCGGGTCGACGCCGACGAGGAGTGCCGGCGGGTGCTGCCGGTGGTCCGCGAGCTCACCGGCGCGGGCGTGCGGGTCAGCGTCGACACCACCCGCGCCGAGGTGGCCGAGGCGGCGCTGAGCGCCGGGGCGGTGCTGGTGAACGACGTCAGCGGCGGGCTGGCCGACGCCGGCATGGCCCGGCTGGTCGCCGACACAGGCGTCCCGTGGGTGCTCATGCACTGGCGGGGGCACAGCCGCGAGATGTACGCCGCGGCCCGCTACGGCGACGTCGTCACCGAGGTCTGCGCGGAGCTCACCGCCCGCGTGGAGGACGTCGTGGCCGCCGGGGTTGCGCCCGAGCAGCTGGTGCTCGACCCCGGGCTGGGCTTCGCCAAGCGCGCCGAGCACAACTGGGCGCTGCTCGCCGGCCTGGACCGGCTGATCGCCCTCGGGCTGCCGGTGCTCGTCGGTGCCTCGCGCAAGACCTTCCTCGGCCGGCTGCTCGCCGCCCCCGACGGCACGGTGCGCCCCGCGGAGGAGCGCGACGCCGCCACGCTGGCCACCACCGTGCTCGCCGCCGAGGCCGGCGCGTGGGGGGTGCGGGTGCACGACGCGGCCGCCTCGGCCGACGCCGTCCGCACCGTCGCCGCCGTCCAGGCCGCCCGCCGGGAGAGGAAGCCGCATGCCCAGTGACCCCCCGCCCCGCCGTCCCGACCGCATCGCCGTCCGCGGGCTCACCGCCCACGCCCACCACGGGGTCTACGCCTTCGAGCGCGAGCGGGGGCAGACCTTCCGCGTGGACGCCGTCCTCGAGCTCGACACCGCCCCGGCCGCGGCCGGCGACGACCTGGAGAAGACGGTCAACTACGCCGAGCTGGCGCAGGCGCTGCACGCGGTCCTGACCGGGGAGCCGGTCGACCTGCTGGAGACCCTCGCCCAGCGGCTGGCCGACGTTTGCCTCACCGACCCGCTGGTCGACGCCGTCGAGATCACCGTGCACAAGCCCGAGGCCGACCTCGGGGTGGCCTTCGACGACGTCACCGTGAGCATCCGGCGGCAGCGGGCATGAGCCGCGCGGTCCTGTCCCTCGGCGCCAACCTCGGCGACCGGGCCGCCACCCTTCGCGGCGCGATCACCGCGCTCAAGGACGACGGCGTGCTGGTGGCGCGGTCCACCCTGTACGAGACCCCGCCGTGGGGGCCGGTCGAGCAGCCGCCCTACCTCAACGCGGTCGTCGTCGTCCGCGGGCCCCACGACGCGGCCGGGTGGCTGGCGCGCGCCCACGAGCTCGAGCAGGCCGCGGGCCGGACCCGCGAGGTCCGCTGGGGGCCGCGCACCCTCGACGTCGACGTCGTCACGGTCACCGGGGACGACGGGCAGCCGGTGCACTCCGACGACCCCCGGCTGACCCTGCCGCACCCGCGGGCGCACGAGCGGGCCTTCGTGCTCGTCCCGTGGGCCTCGCTGGACCCGACGGCGGTGCTGCCCGGGCACGGTCGGGTGGTCGACCTGGTCGCCGCGCTGCCGCCCGAGGAGGTCGCGGCGGTGGTCCGCTGGGAGCACCTGCATTGAGACCGGTGTCCCGGCGCGACCTCGCCGTCCTGGCCGCCGGTCTGGCGGTGGCGGTCTGGCTGGTGGTGCGCGCCGTGTACGGGTCGCTGCCGGAGTTGCGCTGGTGGCTGCCGGTGCCGATCGGGGTGCTCGCCGTCGCCGAGCTGCTCGGCGCCCGGACGCTGCGCGCCCGGCTGACGGCCCAGCGGGACCGCCGCCCGCCGGCCGAGCGCGGGTACGTCCCGGTGCGGCCGGTGGAACCCATGCTCGTGGCCCGGCTGGCGGTGCTCGCCCAGGCCAGCGCCTACGTCGGCGCCGTGTTCCTCGGCACCTGGGTCGGCCTGCTGCTGTACGTCGTCCCGGCCCTGTCGCGGCTGCAGGCCGCGGGCGGGGACGCCGTCGCGGGCCTCATCGGCGTCGTGTGCTCGGGCGCGCTGGTCGGCGCCGCGCTGTGGCTGGAGTCGGTCTGCCGCATCCCGCCGTCCTCGGAGGACGACGAACCGCAGCTCGACGCGCGGGGGTAGTCAGCCGCGGACCGACGTCCGCAGCGCCGCGTGCAGCGACCCCGGGGTGAGCACGCCGAGGTAGCGGTCGCCGTCCACCACCGCCACCCAGCCGGCGTCGGACTGCAGCAGGCTGGCCAGCGCCGTCCGCAGCGAGGCGTCCGCGGGGACGGCCCCGTCGCTGCGGACGACGGCGGAGCCCACCGTCCCGGCGCCGGCGGCCCGCGCGGACGGCAGCGAGCCCACCGCCCGGCCGGAGCCGTCCAGCACCACGGCCCAGTCGGAGCCGGCGCGGTCCAGCGCGACGCCCACGTCGGCCAGGCCGTCGCCGAGGCCCACCGTCGGCGGCTGCTCCAGCGCGGCCGGGTCGATGGGGGTGACCGCCAGCCGCTTGAGGGCGCGGTCGCCGCCGACGAAGTCGGCCACCACCTGGTTGGCCGGCCGCCCCAGCAGCTCGGCCGGCGGCGCGAACTGCTCGACGTGCCCGCCGGTGCTCATCACGGCGATGCGGTCGCCGAGCCGGACCGCCTCCTCGATGTCGTGGGTGACGAAGACGATCGTCTTGCGCACCGTCTCCTGCAGCCGGAGGAACTCCGCCTGCAGCCGCTCGCGCACCACGGGGTCGACGGCCGAGAACGGCTCGTCCATCAGCAGGACGGCGGGGTCGGCGGCCAGCGCCCGGGCCACGCCGGCCCGCTGCCGCTGGCCCCCGGAGAGCTGGGCGGGGTAGCGGTCCCCGTGGACGGCGGGGTCGAGGCCGACCGTCGCGAGCAGCTCGTCGACCCGGGCCCGGATGCGCCCGCGGTCCCACCCGAGCAGCCGCGGCACGGTCGCGACGTTGGTGCGCACGGTCTGGTGCGGGAAGAGGCCCACGCTCTGGATGACGTACCCGATCCGGCGGCGCAGCCGGTCGGCGTCCACCCGGGTGACGTCCTCGCCGCCGAGCAGGATGCGGCCGGTGGTCGGCTCGATGATCCGGTTGATCATCTTCATCGTCGTCGTCTTGCCGCAGCCCGACGGGCCGACCAGCACCGACAGCTCCCCGGCGGCGAAGGTCAGGTCCAGCTCAGCGACGCCGACGGTGCCGTCCGGGTAGACCTTGCTGACGCCCTCGAGCCGGATCTCCTGGGCGCCGCCCTCCCCGGCCGTGTCCGTCGGCGAGGCGGCGGTGGCAGTAGCGTCCACGACGTGGCCTTCCTGGGTGCGCACCCGCTGCTGGGTGCGGCGAGCGACCTGGTGGTGCTCGCGGCGGACGAGGCGCCGAACCCCTGGTTCAGCCCGTCGTACGTGACCGACAACTGGGACACCATTGTGGGCTACCTGGGTCAGCACGTCAGGCTCACGGTGGGCGCGGTCCTGCTCGGGGCGCTGGTCGCGCTGCCGCTGGCGTTGCTGGCCCGGCGCTCGCGGCTGCTGTCGGGGCCGGTGCTGGGCCTGTCGACGGTGATCTACACGATCCCCTCGCTGGCGATGTTCGCCTTCCTGGCGCCGTTCACCGGGCCGCTGTCGGCCACCACCGTGCTGCTCGGGCTCACCCTCTACACGCTGGTGATCCTGGTCCGGAACTTCCTCGTCGGCCTGCAGGGGGTGCCCGCCGACGTCCGCGAGGCCGCGCGCGGGATGGGCTACGGCCCGGCGCGGCTGTTCTGGCAGGTCGACCTGCCGCTGGCGCTGCCGACCTTCATGGCCGGCCTGCGGATCGCCACCGTCTCCACCGTCGCCCTGGTCACCGTCGGCGTCATCACGGGCAACGGCGGGCTCGGGCAGCTGATCGTGGGCGGGTTCAACGCGAACTTCTACCGGGCCGAGATCGTGACCGGCGCCGTCGGCTGCGTGCTGTTGGCGCTGGTCGCCGACGTGCTGCTGGCCGGCGTCGAGCGGCTGCTCACGCCCTGGACGCGGGCGGCCCGGGCGTGAACGCGTTCGGCGACGCGCTCGTCTACCTCAACGACCCGTTCAACTGGACCCGGTCCGGCGGCATCCTCGACCTGCTCGCCGAGCACCTGACCGTCTCCGCCGCCGCGGTGCTGCTCGCCGCCGTCCTCGCCATCCCGGCCGGGGTCGCGCTGGGCCGCAGCGGCCGCGGCGCCGGCGGGATCGTCGTCCTGTCCAACGTCAGCCGCGCGGTGCCGACCCTGGCCCTGCTCACGGTCTTCGCGGTGACGCCGATCGGCTTCAGCGACACCGCCACGGTCCTGGCGCTCGCCGTCTTCGCCGTCCCGCCGATGCTCACCAACACCTTCGTCGGGTTCCGCGAGGTCGACCGCGACGTGCGCGAGGCGGCGCGGGCGATGGGCATGAGCCGCCGCCAGCTGCTGTCCCGCGTCGACCTGCCCCTGGCGCTGCCCCTGGTCATGACCGGCGTCCGGACGGCGGCGGTGCAGGTGGTCGCCACCGCGACCCTCGCCGCCCTCGTCGGCGGCGGTGGACTGGGCCGGATCATCAACCTCGGGTTCGGTCAGCAGGACCTCGGCCAGATCCTCGCCGGGGCCCTCCTCGTGGCCGGGCTCGCGCTGCTCACCGAGCTGGTGCTGGTGCTGGTGTCGTGGGCGGTCACCCCGGGCCCGCGCCGGCTGCCCTTCCGCGCGGGACGGCGCGAGCCCTCCGGGACCCCGGAGCCCACCGCGTCGGGCGTCCCCCTCTGAGGCGTCGGTAACAACCGCGCAACACCTCTCCGCCGGGGTTGGCCTGCGACCTGGCCAGGCGGTTGCATGACCGGCGCGGGACTCCTCCCGCCAGACACGCGTCGCGGCCGCCCCCCGGCCGCACGGGACACAGAAGGCGGGCACCATGCGCAGCCGTACCCGGATCGTCCCTCCTCTCGCGCTGGCCGCGGTGCTGCTCACCGCGACGGCCTGCGGCGAGTCCGGCTCGTCGGGGACCGGCGGCGGCCAGACCACCGGGGCCACCGCGGCCGGGGACGCGTGCGCCCCCGTGGCCGGCGAGCAGCTGGTCGTGCTCGAGGACGACCAGCAGCTGCAGAACGCCGACAACGTCGTCCCGGCGGTCAACTCCGCCACCGCCCAGGCGAACCCGGCGCTGGTCCCGGCGCTGGACGCGGTCTCGGCGGCGCTGACCACCGACGCGCTCATCGAGCTCAACGCCGCGGTCGACATCGACCGGCAGAGCGCCGAGGACGTCGCCGCGGCCTGGGTGCAGGACAACGTCGACGCCGCGTCGCTGGAGCAGGGCAGCGGCGCCATCGCGGTCGGTGGCGGCAACTTCACCGAGTCGACCGTGCTGGCCAACGTCTACGCCGACGTGCTCGACGCCGCGGGCTTCGACGCCTCCGTCCGGGAGGTCGGCAACCGCGAGCTGTACCTGCCGGCCCTCATCTCCGGCTCGGACATCCAGGTCTTCCCCGAGTACCTGTCGACGGTCACCGAGTTCCTCAACCGCCAGGTCAACGGCCCCGAGGCGCAGCCGGTCGCCAGCGGGGACGTGCAGGCGACGGTCACCGCACTGCAGCCGCTGGCCGAGCAGGTCGGCCTGGTGTTCGGCGAGCCCTCGGAGGCCGCCGACCAGAACGCCTTCGCGGTCACCCAGGCCTTCGCCGACCAGGTGGGAGTCGCGACGCTGTCGGAGCTGGCGGACGCCTGCGGGGACGGCTCCCTGGTGCTCGGCGGCCCGGCGGAGTGCCCGGACCGGCCGTTCTGCCAGCCGGGCCTGGAGGAGACCTACGGGCTGCAGTTCGCCGAGTTCCGCGAGCTGGACCCGGGCGGCCCGCTGACCAAGGCCGCGATCCAGCAGGGTGAGGTCTCGATCGGCCTGGTCTTCAGCTCCGACGGGGCGCTCGCCCAGTAGAAGGACCCCGTCCTCCCCACCCTTCGCAGGCTCAGGGCGGGACCCGAGACGGGGCCGCCGGGCCGTTTCGGCACGTCACCGGGGGCTCTCCCACCGTTACCCTGGACGCCATGCGGGGGGACCGGGACGACGTGGCCACGCAGCGCTCCGGGCCCCGCTCCCGCACCGTCCGGCGCGGCTCCGAGGCGGTCCCCCCGGGAGTGCGGACCGCCGGCCTGGCGGTGGGGGGCGTCCTCGCCGTCGCCGCCACCGTCGTCGTGTTCGTCACCGACGACCCGCAGGTGCTCCGGCTCGCGGTGATCGGCGCGGCCTGGGCGTTCGTGCTCGCCGCGCTGGTGACCGCCCGGCGGGGCGGCGCGGTCGCCGACGGGGGCGACGTCGCGGCGGTCGAGCGGGAGGCGGCCGAGCGGGAGGCCGAGCTGCGGCTGGCCTACGAGCTGGAGCTGGAGCGGGAGGTCGCCGCCCGGCGCGAGCTCGAGCTGCGCGTGGAGAACGACGTCCGGCGCGAGACCGAGCAGGCGGTGCGCGCCGACCTCGCGGCGCTGCGCGGCGAGCTGGCCGGTGTCGCGGAGCTGCGCCGGGACGTGGCGCGGGTGGCCGAGCTGCGCTCCGACGTGGCCGGGCTGTCGGAGCTGCGTCGCGACGTCGCCCGGCTCGCCGAGCTGCGGACCGGCCTGGACCGGCTCGCCGACCTGCGGGGGGACCTGGCGCAGCTGGCCGACCTGCGCGCCGACGTCGGGCGCCTGCGTACGGAGCTCACCGAGCAGCTGTCCGGCGAGATGCTCGTCGAGCGGATCATGCTGCGCACCCAGTCCATCCGGACCGCTCCCGCGACGACCGAGGCGCCCGCTGCCGGCACCATCGACGCCGGCTGGGCCGACCCGGCCCTGGAGCTGACCGCCGCCCGGCCGGGGATCCGGCTGGAGGACCTCACCGGTGGGGGAGCGACCCGGCAGTTCGCCGAGGTGCGCGTCGAGACGCCGGCGCCGCAGCGCCCGGCCCCGGCGGCGTCGGTGGCCCCGCCGCCCCTGCCGCCGCTGGACTGGCTGGCCGAGCGGTCCCTGGTGGAGCCCACCGAGGCGGCCTCGGCCCGGCACTCGCGGCACTCCGCCGCCGAGCCGCGCCGGCGGCACACCGACGACCCGCACCGGCCGGTGGCTCCCGGCGAGCAGCCGACCGAGCAACGCCCCGCCGTCGGCCGGGACCCCGTCCCCGGGGCCGACCACGGGTCCTCGCGCCTGGCGGAGATCCTCGCCGCGAACGGGGCCGGCGCGTCCGGTGGCCGGCGGCGGCGCCGCTACCGGGACGACGACGAGCCCGACGACGTCCTGGACCGCGTGCTCGGGCGCTGACACCGGCAGCCGGCGCCGGGGTGACCCAGTCCACAGCCCCCAGCCGTTGCACCTGCTGCCTGCCGGTCACACACTCGCCATCGGCGCTCAACCCGCGTGACACACCCTGGCCGCAGCGGGGCCCGCGCCGGCACCACCGCACGACCTGCACGCCCTGACGGTCGTCGACGAGGACGGCCGCGAACCCGAGTCCGGTACCCGCGAGGGACTGGAACGAGAGGTGCACCGATGCCTGCTGCCCGCAGGACCCTCCGCGCTGCCGGCCTCCTGCCCGCCGACACCGCTCCCGCCCGGCTCCGCGTGGGCGTCGTCGGCGCCGGACGCGTCGGCGCCGTCCTGGGCGCCGCCCTCGCTGCCGCCGGCCACGACGTGGTCGCCGCCGCCGGCCTCTCCACCGCCTCCGCCGAGCGCGCCGGGCGCCTGCTGCCGGGCACGCCGCTGCTCCCCACCGACGAGGTGGTCGCCGCCGCCGACCTGGTCGTCCTCGCCGTTCCCGACGACACCCTCGCCGGCCTGGTCGCGGGCCTGGCCGAGACCGGGGTGTGGCGCGCCGGCCAGCTCACCTTCCACACCTCCGGGGCGCACGGCCTCGCGGTGCTCGCCCCGGCCGCACGGGCCGGCGTCCTGCCCCTGGCCCTGCACCCGGCCATGACCTTCACGGGCGCGCCCGAGGACGCCGACCGGCTGGCCGGCGCGCCGTTCGCGGTCACCAGCGCCCCGGAGCACCGGCCGGTCGCCGAGACGCTGGTGCTCGAGATGGGCGGCGAGCCGTTCTTCGTCGCCGAGGCCGACCGGCGGCTCTACCACGCCGCGCTCGTGACGGGCGCCAACCACCTGGTCACGCTGGTCGCCGAGGCCGCGGACCTGCTGCGGAGCGCGGGGGTCGGCGAACCGGCACGGGTGCTGGCCCCGCTGCTCACCGCGGCGCTGGACAACGGGCTGCGGCGCGGCGACAAGGGGCTCACCGGCCCGGTCAGCCGCGGCGACGTCGGCACCGTCCACGACCACCTGGAGACCCTCACCGAGCGGGCCCCGGAGTCGGTCGCCGCCTACGTCGCGATGGCCCAGCGGACCACCGAGCGAGCCCTGGCCGCGGGGCGGCTCAAGCGCCACGAGGGCGCGCCGCTGCTCGACCTGCTGTACGAGGCCGCCGACACGGCGGGCTCTCGGTGAGCGCCCCCACCACCCCGGCCGTCGCGGAGACCACCGCGGACCTGGCCCGGCTCCGGGCGCACCTGTCCGGCCCGGTCGCCCTCGTCCCGACGATGGGCGCCCTGCACGAGGGGCACCGCACCCTGGTCCGGGCCGCCCGCGAGCGCGGCGGTTCCGTGGTCGTCTCGGTCTTCGTCAACCCGACCCAGTTCGGCCCGGGCGAGGACTTCGACCGCTACCCCCGCACCTGGGACGCCGACCTCGCGGCGCTGGCCGAGGAGGGCGCCGACGTCGTCTTCCACCCGCCGGTCGAGGAGGTCTACCCGTCCGGCGCGGTCGGGGTCACCGTGCACCCGGGGCCGCTGGGCGACGTCCTCGAGGGCGCCGTCCGGCCCGGGCACTTCGCCGGCGTCCTCACCGTCGTCGCCAAGCTGTTCGGCCTGGTCCGCCCCGACGTCGCCTACTTCGGCGAGAAGGACTACCAGCAGCTGGTGCTCATCCGCGCCATGGCCCGCGAGCTCGTCCTCGGCCCCGACGTGGTCGGCGTCCCCACCGTCCGCGAGGACGACGGCATGGCGCTGTCCTCCCGCAACCGCTACCTCTCCCCGGAACAGCGCGCCACCGCCGCGGCGTTGTCCCGGGCGCTCCGCGCGGGTGCCGCCGCCGGCCCGCGGGGCGCGGAGGCGGTCCTGGCCGCGGCGCGGGAGGTGCTGGCCGGTGCTCCCGAGCTGGTCCCCGACTACCTCGCGCTCACCGACCCCGACCTCGGCCCGGCCCCGGCCGCGGGGCCCGCCCGGCTGCTGGTCGCCGCCCGCGCCGGGAGCACCCGCCTGATCGACAACACCCCGCTGCACCTCAGCTCGCCCACCCTCCAGCCCCCGGGAGCCTCCCGATGATGCGCACGATGCTCAAATCCAAGATCCACCGGGCGACGGTCACCCAGGCCGACCTGCACTACGTGGGCTCGGTGACCATCGACGAGGACCTCCTCGACGCGGCCGACCTGCTGCCCGGCGAGCAGGTCGCGATCGTCGACGTCACCAACGGCGCCCGGCTGGAGACCTACGTCATCCCCGGCGAGCGGGGCAGCGGGGTGATCGGGATCAACGGCGCCGCCGCGCACCTGGTGCACCCCGGCGACCTGGTCATCATGATCAGCTACGGGATGATGGACGAGACCGAGGCCGAGAGCCACATCCCCAGGGTCGTGCACGTCGACGGCGCCAACCGCATCGTCGAGCTCGGCGGCGACCCCTCGGCCCCGGTCCCCGGCGCGACCGACCAGCAGCGCAGCGACCGCGGCGTCCCGGTTCGGTGACGGCACCGGCGACCGACACCGTCACCGGGCTCCCGCTGCGCCTGTCGGCGCCGGCGCCCGGCTGGGAGCTCACCGCCGACGTGTGCGTCGTGGGCTCCGGCGTCGCCGGGCTGTGCGTCGCGCTGCACGCGCGGGCGGCCGGGCTGTCGGTCGCCGTGGTCACCAAGGTCCGGGCGGACGCCGGGTCCACGCGCTGGGCACAAGGCGGCATCGCCGCCGTCCTGGACCCCGCCGACAGCCCCGAGGCACACGCCCGCGACACCGAGGTGGCCGGCGTGGGGCTGTGCGAGCCCGACGCGGTGTCGGTCCTGGTCTCCGAGGGGCCGCAGCGGCTGCGCCAGCTCATGGACTGGGGGGCCGCCTTCGACCGCGACCCCGCCGGCCGGCTGCTGCTCACCCGCGAGGGCGGGCACTCCGCCGACCGGATCGTGCACGCCGGCGGCGACGCCACCGGCTCGGAGGTGCAGCGCGCCCTCCAGGACGCCGTCCGCGCCGACCCGGGCGTGACGCTGGTCGAGCACGCGATGGTCCTCGACCTGCTCACCGACGCCGAGGGCCGGGCGGCGGGCGTGACCCTGCACGTGCTCGGTGAGGGCAGCGCGGACGGCGTCGGCGCGGTGCGCGCCCGCGCGGTCGTGCTGGCCACCGGCGGCATGGGGCAGGTCTACGCCGCCACCACCAACCCCTCGGTCTCCACCGGTGACGGCGTGGCCCTGGGCCTGCGGGCCGGCGCGGTCGCCACCGACCTGGAGTTCGTCCAGTTCCACCCGACCTCGCTCTACCTCGGGCCCGGTGCCCGCGGCCAGCAGCCCCTGGTCAGCGAGGCGCTGCGCGGCGAGGGCGCGGTCCTGCGCGACGGGTCGGGGGAGCGGTTCATGGTGGGGGTGCACCCGCTGGCCGAGCTCGCCCCGCGCGACGTCGTCGCCAAGGCGATCACCGCGGTGCAGCTGCGCGACGGCGTCCCCCACGTCTGGCTGGACGCCCGCGGGGTGCCCGACGTCGCCGCGCGCTTCCCGACCATCACCGCCAGCTGCCGCGCCGCCGGCGTCGACCCGGTCACCGACCTGGTCCCGGTGACCCCCGCGGCGCACTACGCCTCCGGTGGCCTGGTCACCGACCTCGCCGGCCGGACGACGGTGCCCGGGCTCTACGCCTGCGGGGAGGTCGCCTGTACCGGCGTCCACGGTGCCAACCGGCTGGCCTCCAACTCGCTGCTCGAGGGCCTGGTGTTCGCCGCCCGGATCGGGGCCGAGCTGGCCGGGCGGCTGCCCGCGCCCTCGCCGGGGCGGGTCCCCGAGGCCGCGCCGTCCGGGCTGCTGGACCCGGCCGGGCGCCGGGCGGTGACCGACACGATGTCCGCCCGGGTCGGGGCCCTGCGCAACGGATCCGGACTCGCCGAGGCGGTCGGCCGGCTTGCCGCGCTGGCCGCCGGGCTGGGCGGGGTCGCCCCCGGTGTGGAGGGCTGGGAGGCCACCGACCTGCTGACCGTCGCCTGCGCCCTCACCGCCGCGGCCGCGGCCCGCGAGGAGACCCGCGGGTGCCACTGGCGGGAGGACCACCCCGAGACCGAGGAGGAGTGGCGCGTGCACCTCGACGTCCGCCTGGACCCGTCCGGCCGCCTGACGGTGACCCGCCGCCCGGTCGGCACCCCGGTGGTGCAGCCGTGGTGAACGACCCCCGGGACCTGAGCGGCACGGGGCTGACCGAGGCGTGGGTCGACGAGCTGGTCGAGCGCACCCTCGCCGAGGACCTCACCGGCGGCGCGCCGCTGCCCGCCGCCCCCGACCTCGCGGTGACCCACGACGTCACCAGTGCCGCGACCGTCCCCGCCGGCCAGCTCGGGACCGCCGACCTGGTGGCCCGCGCCGACGGCGTGGTCGCCGGCCTGCCGGTCGCCGCCCGGGTCTTCACCCGGCTCGCGCCCGGCGCCACCCTCACCGCGGGCGCGTCCGACGGCGACCGCGTGAGCCGCGGCGACGTGCTGCTGACGGTCCGCGGACCGGTGCGGGCGTTGCTGGCCGCCGAGCGCAGCGCCCTGAACATCGCCAGCCGGGCCAGCGGCATCGCCACGCTCACCCGCCGGTGGGTCGACGCCGTCGAGGGCACCGGCGCGGTCGTCCTGGACACCCGCAAGACCACGCCGGGGCTGCGGCCGCTGGAGAAGTACGCGGTGCGCTGCGGCGGCGGGTCGAACAAGCGGATGGGCCTCTACGACGTGGCGATGGTCAAGGACAACCACGTCGCCGCGGCCGGGTCGGTGGCCGCCGCCGTCGCCGCGGTCCGCGAGCGCGCCCCGGGCGTGACCGTGCAGGTCGAGGTGGACGAGCCGGCGCAGGCCGTCGAGGCGGTCGAGGCCGGCGCCGACTTCCTGCTCTGCGACAACATGGCGCCGGCCGCGCTGCGCGAGGTCGTCGCGCTCGTGGGCGGCCGCGCGGAGCTGGAGGCCACCGGCGGGCTCACCCTCGACGTGGCCCGGGAGGTGGCCGAGACCGGCGTCGACTACCTGTCGGTCGGCGGGCTCACCCACTCCGCGCCGATCCTCGACCTCGCGCTCGACCTGCGGGCCTGACCGTGCTGCTCACCGTCGACGTCGGCAACAGCCAGACCGTCCTGGCCACCTTCGACGGCGACCGGCGGGTGGGCTGCTGGCGGGTGACGACGGCGCCGCGGGCCACCGCCGACGAGCTGCGGCTGCTGTGGCGGGGGCTGCTCCGGGACACCGAGGTGACCGGGGTGTCGGCCTGCTCGACGGTGCCGGCGCTGCTGCCGGCGCTGCGGCAGCTGCTGGACTCCCTCGAGGTGCCGGTCGTCCTCATCGGCCCCGGCGTCCGGACCGGCGTCCCGCTGCACGTGGACAACCCCCGCGAGGTCGGCGCGGACCGGGTGGTGACCGCGCTCGCCGCGCACGAGCTGTACGGGCGCGGGCCCGACGGCGGCGACCGGCCCGTGGTGGTGGTCGACTTCGGCACCTCCACCAACGTCGACGCCGTCGGCCCGTCCGGGCAGTTCCTCGGGGGAGCGCTGGCCCCGGGGGTGGAGGTCAGCCTCGAGGCGCTGGCCAGCCGCGCCGCCCAGCTGCGGTCGGTGGAGCTCACCGTGCCGCCGCACGCGATCGGGAAGAACACCGTGGCCGCGCTGCAGTCGGGTCTGGTGCTCGGCTTCGCCGGCCTGGTCGACGGGCTGGTGGCCCGGATCGCCGCGGAGCTGGTGGACTCGTTCGGGGTGCCGCCGGTCGTCGTCGCCACCGGCGGGCTGGCCCCGCTGGTCGCCGGCAGCTGCCGGTCCATCGGCGAGCGCGAGCCCGACCTCACCGTGCACGGGCTGCGGCTGGCCTTCGACCGGCAGCAGGCGGCAGGACGACGTCCCCTCTCCCCGTAGGCTGGCCTCCCGTGACAGACGTACCGCCCGGCCCGCCTGACGACGAACTCCCCGAACAGCTCCGGGTCCGCCGGGCGAAGCTGGACCGGCTGCGCGAGTCCGGCGTCGACCCGTACCCGGTCGCCGTCGCCCGGACGACCACGCTGGCCGACGTCCGCGCCGCCCACCCGGACCTGCCGCCGGACACCACGACCGGGGAGAAGGTCGGGGTCACCGGCCGGGTCATCTTCAGCCGCAACACCGGCAAGCTGTGCTTCGCGACGCTGCGCGAGGGCGACGCCGAGCTGCAGGTCATGCTCTCCCGCGACCGCGTGGGCGCCGACGCGCTGGACGCCTGGAAGGCCGACGTCGACCTCGGCGACCACGTGTTCGTCCAGGGCGAGGTCGGGACGTCGCGGCGCGGGGAGCTCTCGGTGTTCGCCGACTCCTGGCAGCTCACCGCCAAGGCGCTGCGCCCGCTGCCGGTCGCGCACAAGCCGATGAGCGAGGAGCTGCGGGTCCGCCGTCGGTACGTGGACCTGATCGTGCGCGACGAGGCCCGCCGGACGGTGCGGCAGCGGTCCACGGTGATGTCGACGCTGCGCGCCGGCCTCGCCGCCCGCGGCTACCTCGAGGTCGAGACCCCGATGCTGCAGACGGTGCACGGCGGCGCCGCGGCGCGTCCCTTCCGCACCCACATGAACGCGTTCGACCTCGACCTGTACCTGCGCATCGCACCGGAGCTGTTCCTCAAGCGGTGCATCGTCGGCGGGCTCGAGCGGGTCTTCGAGATCAACCGCAACTTCCGCAACGAGGGCGCCGACAGCACGCACTCGCCCGAGTTCGCGATGCTGGAGGCCTATCAGGCCTATGCCGACTACCAGGTGATGGCCACGCTCACCCGGGAACTGACGCAGGAATGCTGCGCGGCGCTGTTCGGCGACCACGTCGCGCGGCACAACGACGGCACCGAGATCGACCTGTCGGGCGAGTGGCCGCAGATCCCGCTCTACACGTTGGTGTCGGACGCAGTGGGGGAGGAGATCACCCCCGAGACCCCGCACGAGCAGTTGCGGTCCCTCGCCGAGCGCCACGGTGTGGGCGTGGACCCCAAGTGGGTTCCCGGCAAGGTCGTCGAGGAACTGTTCGAGGCGCTGGTGCAGGACACGCTGCAGTCGCCGACCTTCGTCGTCGACTACCCGCTGGACACCTCGCCCCTGACCCGGGCGCACCGGTCGGCGCCGGGCCTGGCGGAGAAGTGGGACCTGTACATCGCCGGGGTCGAGCGCGCGACCGCCTACTCCGAGCTGGTCGACCCGGTGGCCCAGCGCGAGCGGTTCACCGCCCAGGCGGCGCTGGCCGCGGCCGGCGACCCCGAGGCGATGGCGCTCGACGAGGACTTCCTCGAGGCGCTCGAGTACGGGATGCCGCCGACCGGTGGCATGGGCATGGGCATGGACCGGCTGATGATGACCCTCACCGGCCTGGGAATCCGCGAGACCATCCTCTTCCCGCTCGTGCGGCCGATTTCGTCCTGAACTCCGCGGTCCGTTTCTCACCCCATCTGGTATTTCGTCATTCCGGACTTCTCGCTGAATGCACTATGGTTCGTGGTGGCAAAGCAACTGCCCCGCTTCGGGGCGACCGACCGCCCCGAAAGGGGCCGTAGCGAGAAGTGGGGAAGTGGAATGGCTCGCAAGGTCCAGGTGATCCTCAGTGACGACCTCGACGAGGACCTTCCGGCCGACGAGACCGTGAGTTTCTCCCTCGACGGGACGAACTACGAGATCGACCTGTCCGAGAAGAACGCCGAGGAGATGCGCAACGCCCTCTCGCGGTACGTCCAGGCCGCCCGCAAGGTCGGCCGCGGCTCGGGCCGGGCGTCCGGCAACGGGCGCTCCCGTGCGACCGGTGGGGGCGGCCGGATGGACCGGGAGCAGGCCGGCGCGATCCGCGACTGGGCCCGGAAGAACGGCCACCAGGTCAGCGACCGCGGGCGCATCCCGGCCAGCGTCGTCGAGGCCTACGAGGCCGCGCACTAGAAGGACCCCGTCCTCCTCACCCCTCGCAGGCTCGGGGTGAGCCGCTGGACGGGGCCGCGACGGGGCCCTGCGAGGGGTCGCTCCAGCACGTCGTGCGGCCCGGCTCCCCTCGGGGGGCCGGGCCGTTGCCGTCCCGCCACCGAGAGTTCACCTGAAGTCGCAGGTCAGGGTCCTAGGTCCCTGGGTGGATACGGACGGTCCGGTAACGCTAGGGGTATGAGCCAAGACGCGGCGTGGGCGACCACGACGGGTGGTCGCGATCCCAGCTCTGAACCGACCCCCCAGGACACCTCCCCTCTCGCTCCCTCCTTCACCGCCACCGTGGACCAGGTCCGCGGCCTCGTCCGGGCCCGGGGCCACCTCGACGAGGTCGGCGCCGACCTGCTCAGCGGGACCGTGCTGGCCCTCCAGCGGCACGGGCACCGGCTGATCGCCGTCCGGCTGCAGGCCACCGTGGAGCCCGCGGCGCGCGCCGTGCTCGACGAGCTGACCGACCGGCTCGCGGCCGACGGCGTCCTGGTGGTCCTCGAGTGACGGCCGGCCGGAGCGCCGGGCGCGGCTCGCTCGACCACGGCCACTGGACCGTCGGGGTGGACGAGGTCGGCTGCCGCCCGGCCGCGGACGAGGCGCCGACGACCCGGCTGCACGCCGTCGGCGCCGACGGGCTGATCGCCGGCCGCGCGCTCTGCCTCGCGCCGGTCACCCTCCTCGACCCCGCCCTGTGGACCTGGCCGGACGACGGCGACGAGGAGTGGCCGCTGTGCTGGGTGTGCCTGGCGCTCACCTGCTGACACCGCGTCCGCTCACGGCGTAACGGTCCCGGAACACCACCGCGCCACCATCGGTTGGACCGGGCAGCTCCAGTTCCTCCACCGGCGGCCTCGCGTGCCGACGGAGGGACGGAGTCCGCGACTACAGTGGAAGACCGGTGCGCCGCGCGCCGACGGACGTCGGGTGCTCCTCCCCAGCGCGGGGAGGGCAGTGCCGGACCAGCCGGTCAGAGGAGAAGCAGCAGATGTTCGAACGGTTCACCGACCGAGCCCGCCGCGTGGTCGTCCTGGCCCAGGAAGAGGCCCGGATGCTCAACCACAACTACATCGGCACCGAGCACATCCTCCTGGGCCTGATCCACGAGGGTGAGGGTGTCGCCGCCAAGGCGCTCGAGTCCCTGGGCATCTCGCTGGAGGGTGTCCGGCAGCAGGTGGAGGAGATCATCGGGCAGGGCCAGCAGGCCCCGTCCGGGCACATCCCCTTCACCCCTCGGGCCAAGAAGGTCCTCGAGCTGTCCCTGCGCGAGGCGCTGCAGCTCGGCCACAACTACATCGGCACCGAGCACATCCTGCTCGGCCTGATCCGCGAGGGTGAGGGTGTCGCCGCCCAGGTCCTCGTGAAGCTCGGCGCCGACCTCAACCGCGTCCGCCAGCAGGTCATCCAGCTGCTGTCCGGCTACCAGGGCAAGGAGCCGGCCGCGGCCGGCGGCCCGTCGGAGGGCACCCCGTCGACCTCGCTGGTCCTCGACCAGTTCGGCCGCAACCTGACCCAGGCCGCGCGCGACTCCAAGCTCGACCCGGTCATCGGGCGGGCCAAGGAGATCGAGCGGGTCATGCAGGTCCTCTCGCGGCGGACCAAGAACAACCCCGTCCTCATCGGCGAGCCCGGCGTCGGCAAGACCGCCGTCGTCGAGGGCCTGGCCCAGGCGATCGTCAAGGGCGAGGTCCCCGAGACGCTGAAGGACAAGCAGCTCTACACCCTCGACCTCGGCGCCCTCGTCGCCGGTTCCCGCTACCGCGGTGACTTCGAGGAGCGGCTGAAGAAGGTCCTCAAGGAGATCCGCACCCGCGGCGACATCATCCTGTTCATCGACGAGATCCACACCCTCGTCGGGGCCGGTGCCGCGGAGGGCGCGATCGACGCCGCCAGCATCCTCAAGCCGATGCTGGCCCGCGGTGAGCTGCAGACCATCGGCGCCACCACGCTCGACGAGTACCGCAAGCACCTGGAGAAGGACGCCGCGCTCGAGCGCCGCTTCCAGCCGATCCAGGTGGGCGAGCCGACGCTCACCCACACGATCGAGATCCTCAAGGGGCTGCGCGACCGCTACGAGGCGCACCACCGGATCAGCATCACCGACGGCGCCCTGGTCGCCGCCGCGACGCTGGCCGACCGGTACATCTCCGACCGCTTCTTGCCGGACAAGGCGATCGACCTGATCGACGAGGCCGGCGCCCGGATGCGGATCAAGCGGATGACCGCCCCGCCGGACCTGCGCGAGTTCGACGACCGGATCGCGGCCATCCGCCGCGAGAAGGAGTCGGCCATCGACGCGCAGGACTTCGAGAAGGCCGCGTCGCTGCGCGACAAGGAGAAGCAGCTCCTGGGCGAGAAGGCCGAGCGCGAGAAGCAGTGGAAGGCCGGCGACATGGACGTCGTCGCCGAGGTCGACGACGAGCAGATCGCCGAGGTGCTGGCCAACTGGACCGGCATCCCCGTCTTCAAGCTGACGGAGGAGGAGACCACCCGACTCCTGCGCATGGAGGAGGAGCTCCACAAGCGGATCATCGGCCAGGAAGAGGCCATCAAGAGCGTCAGCCAGGCGATCCGGCGGACGCGGGCGGGCCTCAAGGACCCGCGCCGTCCCGGTGGCTCGTTCATCTTCGCCGGCCCCTCGGGTGTCGGTAAGACCGAGCTGGCCAAGGCGCTGGCCAACTTCCTCTTCGGTGAGGACGACGCGCTCATCCAGATCGACATGGGTGAGTTCCACGACCGCTTCACCGTCTCGCGGCTGGTCGGTGCCCCTCCCGGCTACGTCGGCTACGACGAGGGCGGCCAGCTGACCGAGAAGGTGCGGCGCAAGCCGTTCTCGGTGGTCCTCTTCGACGAGATCGAGAAGGCGCACGCGGACGTGTTCAACACGCTCCTGCAGGTGCTGGAGGACGGCCGGCTCACCGACGGTCAGGGCCGGATCGTGGACTTCAAGAACACGATCCTGATCCTCACGACCAACCTCGGGACGCGGGACATCTCCAAGGCGGTCGGCCTCGGCTTCCAGGCCGGGAACGACACGCAGTCCAACTACGAGCGCATGAAGTCGCGGGTGCACGACGAGCTCAAGCAGCACTTCCGCCCTGAGTTCCTCAACCGCATCGACGACATCGTGGTGTTCCACCAGCTGACCGAGGCCGAGATCATCCAGATCGTCGACCTCATGGTCGCCCGCGTGGAGGGCCAGCTGGCGAACAAGGACATGTCGCTGGAGATCACGCAGGAGGCCAAGAAGCTCCTGGCCCACCGCGGCTTCGACCCGGTGCTGGGTGCCCGGCCGCTGCGCCGGACGATCCAGCGCGAGATCGAGGACACGCTGTCGGAGAAGATCCTCTACGGCGAGCTGACCGCCGGTCAGATCGTCGTGGTGGACGTCGAGGGCGAGGGCGCCGAGCAGAAGTTCGTCTTCCGCGGCGAGGCCAAGCCGATCGACCTCCCCGACACCCCGCCGGTCGCGCTGTCGGTCGGGGACGAGGAGCCGCCGGCGACCGGGACCTCCGACCACTGAGCGAGTCCCGGTAGCAGCACGACAGGGGCCGCCTCCCGCACGGGAGGCGGCCCCTGCCGCGTCTCCCGCAGGACGATGACGTCATGGCGCGGGGCGAGCACCCGAGCTGGACGCCGGTCTACGGCGGGCTGCTGATCGTGGCGGCGATGGTCGGCGCGACCGTGGCGTGGGTCCGGGGGCGCGGTCTGCCCGGCTGGCTGCGCGCCGTCCCTGTGGTGCTGGCTCTCGTGCTGGCGCTGGCGGGCTGGCTCATGACCTTCCGCGACCTCAGCAACCCCCGCCCGCGCCGCTGAGGACGAGCGCGGGCTGCTCTGTGCCGAGCCCGTCCCGCCGGCCGTCCCACCCCGCCCGCCGTCCCGGTTCGTCGATCATGGGGTCGTTGCGGGCGACACGCGAGGACGCGCCGCGACGGCCGGCAACATCCCCATGATCAGCGGGGCGTGGGCCGTCAGGCGGGGAGGCGGAACCGGCCGTCGGGGGTCTGCTCGACCAGCCCGTCGACGAGCAGGGAGTCCAGGCACCGGGAGCGCTGCACGGCGTCGTCCCAGGCGCCGTCGAGCTCGACGGCCGCCACGGGCCCCTGAGCGGCTCTCAGGACGTCCAGGAGCCGCCCACGCACCTGACGGTCGGTCCCGGCGAACCGCTGCACCCTGCGGGGCGGACCGTCGGACGCCGGGCACCCGGCCAGCCGCCAGGCGCAGCTGTGCCGCACCGGGCAGGCGCCGCACCGCGGCGTCCGGGCGACGCACACCAGCGCGCCGAGCTCCATGGCCGCCACGGAGAACCGCACCGCCCGTCCCGGGTCGGCCGGGGCCAGCGCGGCGACGTCGGCGAGGTCGGCGGTCCGCGCGGTGCCCGCCTCCGCCCGGCCGTGCACGAGCCGGGCCACCACCCGCCGCACGTTGGTGTCCACGACCGGCTGTGGCTGCCCGTGGCCGAAGCAGGCGACCGCGCGGGCGGTGTAGGTGCCGATGCCCGGCAGCGCCTCGAGGGCGGCCACGTCGGCGGGGACGGCGCCGCCGTGCCGCTCGGTGAGGGCGACGGCGGCCTCGCGCAGCCGCAGCGCCCGTCGCGGGTAGCCGAGCTTGCCCCAGGCCCGGATCACCTCCGCAGGGGAGGCGGCGGCGAGCGCGGCCGGCGTGGGCCAGCGAGCCATCCACTCCCGCCAGACCGGCTCGACCCGCGCGACGGGGGTCTGCTGGAGCATCACCTCGCTGACGAGCACCGCCCACGGGTCGACGTCCGGGCGCCGCCACGGCAGGTCGCGGGCGGCGTCGGCGTACCAGTCGACGAGGGCCTCGCCGAGGCCGGTCCCGGTCAGGGGCGGGGCGGTGCTGTCCACGGGGGTCCAGTGTGCCGCCCGGCGGGGACGGCGTGCCGACGCGGGAGCCCCCGGCCGGGCGCACTACGGTTCTCGGCGTGCTGCACCCGGTCGGCCCCCTCCCCGCGGCGGTCTACTGGCGGCGTCGCCTGCTGGTCCTGCTCCTGGTCGTGGCGGTGCTCGGCGGCGCGGGCTGGCTGCTGGTCGCCGCGCTCCGGGACGGCGGCAGCAGCGCCTCGGCCGCCGCGGCGCCCACCACCGCCGCCGACGAGCCGGCCGAGCAGCCGGCCCTGGAGCGGGTGGTGCCCTCGCTGGCCAGCGTGCAGACCCCGACCCCCGCGCCCGAGACGACACCGGAGCCGGAGCCTGCCCGCGCACCGGCACCCGAGCCGGGCGGCCCGTGCAGCGACGACGGGATCGGCCTGCAGGTGCGCACGCCGGGCAGCGCGCCGGCGGCCAGCAAGCCGACCTTCGAGCTGGTGGTCACCAACGTCTCGCCGGTGCCGTGCGTGCGGACCCTCGACAAGGGCCTGCAGGAGATCGTGCTGCTCGACGGCGCCGGCAACCGGCTGTGGGGCAGCAACGACTGCTTCCCCGAGGCCAGCAGCGACACCCGCACCCTCGCACCGGGAGAGTCGGTCGCCTTCCCGCTGGTGTGGAGCGGCCTGTCCAGCGAGCCCGGCTGCACCGCGCAGCGCACGGCGGTCGGCCCCGGGCAGTACCTGCTGCGCGGGCGGCTGGACACCAAGACCAGCCCCGACGCCGCCTTCGCCGTCACCTGAGGGACGGCCCCGGGCGGTTCAGCTGTAGCGGTCGAGGATCGAGGTCTCGGCCAGGCGTGACAGGCCCTCGCGGATGCCGCGGGCCCGGGCCTCGCCGACGCCGTCGACGGCGAGCAGGTCCTCGATCGTGGCGGCCAGCAGCTTCTGCAGCCCGCCGAAGTGGTCGACCAGGCGGTCGATGATGCCGGCCGGCAGCCGCGGCACCCGCGCCAGGAGGCGGTACCCGCGGGGGCTGACCGGGGAGTCCAGCGCGTCGGCCGACGTGGGCAGCCCGTAGCAGCGGGCCACTGCGGACAGGTCGAGCAGCTCGGTGGCCGACAGCGCCCGCAGGTCGGTCAGCACGCTCTCGATGGTCTTCGGACGGCGGGCCCCGCCGGGGAGGTAGTCGCGCACGAGGAGGCCGCGGTCCTCCTCCACGCCGGCGAGCATCTCGTCGAGCTGGAGGGCCAGCAGCCGGCCGTCGGTACCGAGCTCGACGACGAAGCCCTCGATCTCGTCGGCGATCCGCCGGACCATCTCCAGCCGCTGGCTGACGCTCATCGCGTCGCGCACGGTGACGAGGTCCTCGATCTCCAGCGCCGACAGGGTGCTGGCCACCTCGTCGAGTCGCAGCTTGTACCGCTCCAGCGCGGCCAGGGCCTGGTTGGCGCGGGCCAGGATGGTCGTCGGGTGCTCGAGGGTGTACCGCCGGCCGGCGACGTACACGCTGATGATGTGCATCGACTGGCTGACCGAGATCACCGGGAAGCCGGTCTGGATCGCCACCCGCTCGGCGGTGCGGTGCCGGGTTCCGGACTCCTCGGTGGGGACCGTCGGGTCGGGCATCAGGTGGACGCCGGCCCGGACGATGCGGGCACCGTCGTAGGAGACGATCACCGCGCCGTCCATCTTGGCCAGCTCGCGCAGCCGGGTGGCCGACAGGGCGACGTCGAGGGCGAAACCGCCGGTGCAGATGGACTCCACGACGCGGTCGTAGCCGAGGACGATCAACGCACCGGTGCGGCCGGCGAGGATCCGCTCCAGGCCGTCGCGCAGTGCCGTCCCCGGTGCGATGCGGCCGAGCAGTTCGCGGAGCGCGACCTCGGAATCCACGGCGGGGGGCACGAGCGCTCCTGACGTTCGGTGTGTTGGCGGCTGAGTCTACGTGGCCCCGACGGTACTGGTCCGGGTCCGTGAGCCACCTCACCGGATCCGGCGAGACCCCGGACCGGCCGTGACGGAGAGTCAGAAGAAGCGGGCGAACGCGGCCCCGAGGTCGGGCACCTCGACCAGTCGCATGCCCTTCGGCGCGGCGCCGGCGTCCTCGGGGACCAGCGCGACCCGGTAGCCCTGACGGGCTGCCTCGGCCAGCCGGCGTCCCGTCCCGCCCACCCGGCGGATCTCGCCGGAGAGCCCCACCTCGCCCAGCGCGACCAGGCCCTGGGGGAGGGCGACGTCCTTGGCGGCGGAGGCGATCGCCAGCGCCAGGGCGAGGTCGGCCGCGGGCTCGGTGATCCGCACGCCGCCCACCGAGGCGGCGAAGACGTCGGCGTCGGCCAGGCGCACCCCGCCGCGCCGCTCGACGACGGCGTTGACCATCGCCACCCGCTGGGAGTCCAGCCCGCTGACCGCCCGCCGCGGCGACCCGCCCCCGCTGTTCGACGCGACCAGCGACTGCACCTCCGCCAGCAGCGGCCGGCTGCCCTCCATCGTCACCGTGACGCAACTGCCGGGGACCGGGGCGGCCCGCCGGGAGACGAACAGGTGCGACGCGTCGGGGACGCCGACGACCCCGCGGTCGCCGATCTCGAAGCAACCGATCTCGTCGGCCGGCCCGAACCGGTTCTTGGTGGCCCGGATCAGCCGCAGGGTGGAGTGCCGCTCGCCGTCGAAGGAGATGACGACGTCGACGAGGTGCTCCAGGGTGCGCGGCCCGGCGATGGCGCCGTCCTTGGTGACGTGGCCGACCAGGATCGTCGTCATCCCGCGGCTCTTGGCCACCCCGGTCAGCGCGCTGGCCACCGCGCGCACCTGGGTGGACCCGCCGTCGGTGCCGTCGACGGCCGGGGAGCGCACCGTCTGCACGCTGTCGAGGACCAGCAGCGAGGGGTTCACCTGCTCCACGTGCGCGAGGACGGCGGACAGCTCGGTCTCCGCGGCCAGGTAGAGGCCGTCGTGCAGGGCGCCGATCCGCTCGGCCCGCAGTCGCACCTGGGCCGCGGACTCCTCACCCGACACCACCAGCGCCGGACCGTTGGCCGCGGCCACCCGGTGGGCGACCTCGAGCAGCAGGGTGGACTTGCCGACCCCCGGCTCGCCGGCGACCAGCAGCACCGCGCCGGGCACCAGCCCGCCGCCGAGCACCCGGTCGAGCTCGTCGATGCCGGTGGGGACCGCGCGGGCGGAGGCCAGCTCCACCTGGGCGATGGGGACGGCCGGTGCGGTCACCGGGCCGGCCGCCACCGACCGCAGCGGCGAGGCCGGGACGCCGACCTCCTGCAGCGTGCCCCACGCCTGGCACTCGGGGCAGCGGCCGACCCACTTGGCCGAGCCGTAGCCGCACTCGGTGCAGCGGTGGGCGGGGCGGGACTTCACTCCTGCAGAAGGCACCCGGCGACGCTAACCGCCGGGTACGACAGTTCCGGGGAGGACGCGGACGGGGCCCTCCGGCTACTCGGACTCGGTGTCCTGCTCGCCCTCGCGGCCTTCCGCGGCCCCGTCGTGGAAGTCGAAGCCCTCGCCGCGGGGCAGCGCGCGGTCGGGGGTGGCGACGCCCGCCTGGACGGAGACCTCGCCGGCGCCCTGGAAGGTCAGCGTCAGTTCGACGGTCTGGCCGGTCGTCAACTCCTCCGACAGGTCGGCGAGGTCGACGGTGAGCGTGCCGTCGTCGCCGATCTGCACGCTGGAGCGGGCGGGCACGGGGATGTCGACCCGCGTGCTCGCGGTGGCGGTCGTCGGCGCGGCCGGTGCGCTGGGCGCGGCGGGGGCGCTGGGCGCGGCCGGAGCCGAGGGCGTCGCGCCGGTGGTCGGCGCTGCCGAGGGGGAGCCCGGGACGGCGGGGGAGGCGGTCGCCTGCCCGCTCACGATCACGCCGGTGAAGGCGTCGCCCTCGATGCCGACCAGGGTGTCGGCCTCGTTGCTGCCGTTCACGATCGTCATGGACAGGGACGCCTCGTCACCGGGCGAGTACCGGCCCTCGGTGGGGTACTCGAGCAGGACCTGGCGCAGGGTGATGTCGCCGGCCTGGGCCTCGGGGCCCACCTTGTCCCGGTTCTGGGTGGCGGTCTGCGAGACCTGCCCCGCGCTGCACGCGGTCAACGCGATCGGGCTGAGGAGCAGGGCACCCATCGTGGCGGCGCGCAGTGCGCGGTTCACAGCCGTCGACCTCCAGGGACGTGCCGGCCACCGCACGTCGATGGCCCTTGTCGCGCCGAGCCTAACGCCCGGCCCCGGGGACCCGCCCGGAGGGAAGGGGACGCCCCGGCGCGCCGTCCCCGCCTCGCACCACCCGACCGGGTGGTGCCGGTCCGGTTCGCCCCGATGCCTGCCGATGCCCTTGGAGCAACGCGGGCGACGACGGGAGGCGGGATGCGGACGGGACTGCCGTTCGACGACGTCCTGGCCGCGGGCCGGGCCGGGGCCGCGTGGGCCTTCGAGGTCCTCTACCGGGACCTCGCGCCGGTCGTGACCGGCTACCTGAGGCTCCACGGCGCGGCCGAGCCGGACGACCTGGCCAGTGAGACGTTCATCGGCGTCCTCACCGGGTTGGCCGGCTTCCACGGCGACGAGGAGGCGTTCCGCGCCTGGGTCTTCACGATCGCCCACCGGCGGCTGGTCGACGACTGGCGTCGCCGGGGCCGCCGTCCGCAGGTGACCGACGACGACGCGGTGCTCGGCGACCTCGGCGGCGGCGACGTGGAGGACGACGCGTTCGTCCGGATCGGCGCCGACGACGTGCACCGACTGTGCGCGACGCTGCCGACCGACCAGCGCGCGGTCCTCCTGCTGCGGATCCTCGGCGACCTCACCGTCGAGCAGGTGGCCTCCGTGCTCGGCCGCTCCGTCGGCTCGGTCAAGGCACTCCAGCGGCGCGGGCTGCGCAGCCTGCGCAGCACCCTCGAGACGACCTCCCCCGAACGGGTGGGGGTCGGTGCGCACCCTTCTGGAGCCCTCCGGCGATGACGAGGACGAGATGACCACGCCAGCCGACGACCGAGCCCTCGAGGCGGCCTTCGACGCCGTCCTCGCCGGCCGCCCAGTGCGCGACTGCGCGTCCGGCCTGGCCGCGTTCACCGACGCGGTCCGGGCGGACGCCGCCGCTCCCGGGCGGCCGAACGCGGCCCTGGCCGAACTGCTGGCGACCGGTCTCCTCACCCCCCACCAGGAACCGTCCCCAGGGACGGCCGGGCGCCCCGCCCGGACCTCACGGAAGAGGCCTCGCATGCTGCTCACCACTCTCGTCGCCAAGATCGCCTCGGCCGGCGCGCTCGCCAAGGCCGCCGCCGGCACCGGCGCGGTCGTCGTCGCCCTGGCCGGTGCGACGACCGCCACCGTCGCCGTCACCCAGGACGAGCCGGCCCCCGTCGTCCAGCCCGCCTCGGACGGCGACACCACAGCCCCCTCCGGGGACGCGACCGACGGCGTCGACGACGCGACGCCGGGGGCCACCGAGGACCCGGAGGGCACCGGGATGCCGGAGGAGGCCGAGGTCCCCGAGGAGACCGAGGTGCCGGAGGAGGCCGAGGTGCCGGAGGAGACCGAGGTGCCGGAGGACGCCCAGGAGTCTGTCGACGCCGAGGAGTCGGCCGACGAGGTCACCCCCGAGCAGGAGGTGTGGCAGGAGGGGCCGGTCGAGGGTCAGTCCCACGGCTCGTGGGTGAGCGAGGGCGCCCGCCAGGGCTGGGTCGACGGCGGCACGGTCAGCGAGCAGGCCCACGCGCGCAACCAGCAGCGCAAGGACGCCCGCGAGGCCGAGCGGGCCGCGGCGGAGGAGCCCGAGACCGAGGTCGAGGCGCCGGAGGCCGAGGAGGAGACCGCTGAGGCGGTCCCCGCGGCCGAGGTCGAATCCAACGGCAACGGCAACGGCAACGGCAACGGCAACGGCAACGGCAACGGCAAGGGCCACGGCCGGAAGTGACGCCGGCGGTGGGGCCGCGCTCAGGTGACCGCGGCCCCACCGGCCAGCAGCAGCACCACGTCCAGGACGGTCAGCAGCATGACCGCCGGGAAGGCCAGGCGGCGGAAGCGCGGCGTGCCGGCCAGGGCGGCCACGGCGACGGCGGGCACGGCGAGTGCCAGCCCGGCCCACCCGGCGGCCGTCGGCCGGCCGTCGGGACCCAGGACCAGCACCAGCGAGGCCGCGCCCAGCAGGACCGCACCGGTGACCGCCGAGACCCGCGCCCCCAGCCGGTGCGGCAGCCCGCGGACGCCGGTGGCGAGGTCGTCCTCGAGGTCGGGGGCGACGTTGGCCAGGTGGGCCGCGGCCCCGAGCGCGCCGCCGGCCGCCACGAGCCACCAGGGCGCGACCGGTCCTCCCGGGGCGGCGGCGACGACGCCGGCGGGCAGCGCCCCGAACCCGGTCACGTAGGGCACGACGGACACGGCGGTGCGCTTGAGTCCCGCGTTGTAGGCCCAGCCGCTGGCGACCAGGACGAGCAGCAGCAGTCCCGGCACGAGACCCAGGAACAGGGACAGGACGACGGCCACGGCGGCCGACGCGAGGGCCAGCGAGCGCAGCAGCGAGGGGGCCACGGCGCCCTGGACGACCGGCTTGTCGGCCCGCGCGACGGCGCGGTCGCGGTCGGCGTCGAGCCAGTCGTTGCTCCACCCGATCGACGCCTGACCTGCGAGGACGGCCAGGGACAGCAGTACCACCCGCCCGCCCGGGACCCCTGCGGCGACCCCGAGGAGGGTGGCCACGACGGTCACCGCGACGGCCGGGCCGGGGTGCGTGGCCAGCGCCAGCGCGCGGGCGGTCACCGCCGGGCGGGAGGGGTGCGCAGGCACATCCACCACGCCGATGTCAACCCCTCTCGACTAGTTCATTCCGCCGCTGACCTGCGGGTTTACGAAATCGGGCCGTCCCCTTCGTCAGTTTCGCGTGGTAACCTGTGGACAGCGAAAGGGGTCACACACACATGGGCTTCACTGTCGGCGAGACCGTTGTCTACCCGCACCACGGTGCCGCGCTCATCGAGGCGATCGAGAAGCGGGTCATCAAGGGTGAAGAGAAGGCCTACCTCGTGCTCAAGGTCGCCCAGGGTGACCTCACCGTGCGCGTGCCGGCCGACAACGCAGAGATCGTCGGCGTCCGTGACGTCGTCGGTCAGGAGGGGCTGAACCGGGTCTTCGAGGTCCTGCGCGCCCCGCACACCGAGGAGCCGACCAACTGGTCGCGCCGCTACAAGGCCAACCTGGAGAAGCTCGCCTCCGGCGACGTGAACAAGGTCGCCGAGGTCGTCCGCGACCTGTGGCGCCGCGACAAGGACCGTGGCCTCTCCGCCGGCGAGAAGCGCATGCTCTCCAAGGCCCGCCAGATCCTGGTGAGCGAGCTCGCCCTGGCCGAGGGCACGAACGAGGACAAGGCCGAGGTGCTCCTCGACGAGGTCCTCGCCAGCTGAGCTCGTCCCCGCGAGTTCTCCTGCGCTCCAGCACGTCCAGACCACTCCCGTGCACGCTGTCGGCATCGTCGCAGCGGCCGGGAGTGGTCTGCGTCTGGGGGCAGATCGGCCGAAGGCGCTGGTGCCCCTGGGCGGACGGCCGTTGGTCTGCTGGGCCGTCGACGCGCTCCGGGACGGCGGGGTGGCCGAGGTCGTCGTCGCCGTCCCGGCCGCCGAGCGCTCCGCCTTCGCCACCGTGCTGCCGGCCGACGTCCGGCTCGTCGTCGGCGGCGGCACCCGCACCGCCTCGGTCCGGGCGGCCCTCGCGGCGGCCGACGACCGCTGCGACGCCGTCCTGGTGCACGACGCCGCCCGCCCGCTGACCCCGCCCGACGTCGTGGCCCGGGTGCTGGCCGCGGTGGCCGCCGGAGCACCCGCCGTCGTCCCCGTGCTGCCGGTCGTGGACACCACGGTGACCGTCGACCCCGACGGGCTGCTCGCCGGCACCCTCCCGCGCGAGGAGCTGCGCCGGGTGCAGACCCCGCAGGGGTTCGACCGGGAGACCCTCGTCGCCGCCTACGGCCGGTTGCCCGACGACGCCGAGCTGACCGACGACGCCGCGGTGGTGCGCGCGGCCGGGATCCCGGTGGCCACCGTGCCCGGTGACGAGCGGGCCGCCAAGGTCACCGTGGCGCACGACCTGGCGCTGGCCGAGCTGCAGGTCCGGCGGTGAACCAGCTCCCGCGGGTGGGGATCGGGGTGGACGTGCACCCGATCGAGGCCGGGCGCGAGTGCTGGCTGGGCGGGCTGCTGTGGCCGGGCGCCGACGGCTGCGCCGGGCACTCCGACGGTGACGTCGTGGCGCACGCCCTGATCGACGCGGTCCTGTCGGCCGCCGGGCTCGGCGACATCGGCGGGCTGCTGGGCACCGACGACCCCCGGTGGGCCGGCGCCCGAGGGGCGGCGGTGCTGGAGCACGTCCGGGAGGTGCTGGTCGAGGCCGGCTGGCGCGTGGGAAACGCCGCGGTGCAGCTGGTCGGCAACACCCCGAAGGTCGGCCCGCGGCGGGCCGAGGCCGAGGCGGCGCTGTCGGCGGCCCTCGGCGCCCCGGTCAGCGTCACCGCCACCACCACCGACGGCCTGGGTCTGACCGGCCGGGGCGAGGGGCGCGCGGCGATGGCGACGGCGCTGGTGGTCCGGACCGGGTCGACGGACGCCGGGTCGGGCTGATCGGCGAACGCCCGAAGACTCCGCGCGGAGCCGACGCTGCGCTCCGTAGACTCCGCGCAGTGAGCCTCCGCCTGTACGACACGGCCGCCCGCGCGGTCCGCGACTTCACGCCCCTGCGTGCGGGACAGGCCTCCATGTACGTCTGCGGGCTCACCGTCCAGGGCCCGCCGCACGTCGGCCACGTGCGGGCCGCACTCGCCTTCGACGTCCTGCGCCGGTGGCTGGCGGCCAAGGGGCTCGAGGTCACCTACGTCCGGAACGTCACCGACATCGACGACAAGATCCTCGCCAAGGCCGCCGAGCACGGCGTCCCGTGGTGGGCGTGGGCCTACACCAACGAGTTGGCCTGCACCCGGGCGTACGAGGTCCTCGGCGTGCTGCCGCCCACCTACGAGCCGCGGGCGACCGGGCACGTGCCCGACATGGTCGCGCTGATCGAGCGGCTGATCGAGGGCGGCCACGCCTACGCCTCCGACGGCGACGTGTACTTCGACGTCCGCTCCTTCGCCGGCTACGGGGAGCTGACCGGCCAGCGCACCGACGACCTGCAGCCGGCCGCCGACACCGACACCGACGAGCGCAAGCGCGACCCCCGGGACTTCGCGCTGTGGAAGGCGCACAAGGAGGGGGAGCCGGAGACCGCGGGCTGGGCCACGCCCTGGGGGCGCGGCCGGCCGGGCTGGCACCTGGAGTGCTCCGCGATGGCCGAGCGCTACCTCGGGCCGGAGTTCGACGTCCACGGCGGCGGGTTGGACCTGCGCTTCCCGCACCACGAGAACGAGCGCGCCCAGTCGATGGCCGCCGGCGACGGCTTCGCCCGCTACTGGCTGCACAACGGCTGGGTGACCCTCGGCGGCGAGAAGATGAGCAAGTCGCTGGGCAACACCGCGCTGGTCGACGAGGTGGTCAAGCGGGTGCGGCCGGTGGAGCTGCGCTACTACCTGGTCACCCCGCACTACCGGTCGACGATCGAGTTCACCGACGCGGCGCTCGAGGAGGCCGGAGCGGCCTACCGGCGGCTGGAGTCGTTCGTGAAGCGGGCGGCTGAGCGGGTGGGTGCGGACGCCGGCAAGGCGGACCTCGCACCGGAGTTCACGGCCGCCCTCGACGACGACCTGGGCACCCCGGCCGCGGTCGCGGCGATCCACGAGACGGTGCGGCAGGGCAACACCGCGCTGGCCGCCGGGGACGACGACGCGACCGCGGCGGCGCTGGGCTCGGCGCGGGCGATGCTCGGCGTGCTCGGGCTGGACCCGCTGGACCCGCGCTGGGCCGCCGGCGCCGACGACCGGTTGACCGAGGTCACCGGCGGGCTGGTCTCGCTCGCGCTGGAGCAGCGCCAGGCCGCCCGCGCCCGCAAGGACTACGCCGCGGCCGACGCGATCCGCGACCAGCTGGCCGCGCTCGGTGTCCAGGTCGAGGACACCCCCCAAGGACCGCGATGGGAGCTGAGCCGCTGATGGCCGGCAACAGCCAGCGCCGGGGCCGCACCAGCGGCGCCGGCAAGAAGGGCGCCACCGCCGGCACCGGCGGCAAGAACCGCCGGTCCCTGGCCGGGCGCGGCGCCACCCCGCCTGCGGAGATGCGGCCGGGTCACCCCGCGCAGCGGCGGGCCCAGGCCGACGCGCGGCGCCGCGCCGAGCGTGACCGCAGCCGCCAGCGCTCCGAGGAGGCGCCCGAGCTGCTGCTCGGCCGCAACCCGGTCGTGGAGGCGCTGCGGGCGCACATCCCCGCGACCGCCCTGTACGTCGTCACCGGGGACACGCGGGCGGCGACCGACGAGCGGATCACCGAGGCGCTGCACCTGGCCAACGACCGCGGGCTGCCGCTGCTGGAGGTCGGCAAGGCCGAGTTCGACCGGATGTCCGGCGGCGCGCTGCACCAGGGCATCGGGCTGCAGGTGCCGCCGTACGAGTACGCGCACCCCGACGACCTGCTCGACCTCGCCCGCGACTCGGGCCGGCCGCCCCTGGTCGTGGCGATGGACGGGGTCACCGACCCGCGCAACCTGGGCGCCGTCGTCCGGTCGGCCGCGGCCTTCGACGCGCACGGGGTCGTCGTCCCGCAGCGGCGGGCGGTGGGCATGACCGCGTCCGCCTGGCGCACCAGCGCCGGTGCCGCGGCCCGCCTGCCGGTCGCCCGGGCGGTCAACCTCGCCCGGGCGCTCGGGTCCTACCAGGACGCCGGGCTGATGACGGTCGGCCTGGCCGCCGACGGCGACGTCGACGTGTCGGAGTTCGACGGCTTCGCCGACCCGGTGGCGCTCGTGGTCGGTGCCGAGGGGACGGGGTTGTCCCGGCTGGTGCGGGAGCGCTGCGACGTCGTCGTCGGCATCCCGATCGCCCGCGACACCGAGTCGCTCAACGTCAGCGTCGCCGCCGGCATCGCCCTGTACGCCGCGGCGATGGCGCGCCGCCGAGCGGAGTAGCAGGGGCGCGACGACATCGCGGTCCTCCGGACCGCACCGCGATCAGGTGCCGTCCCCCTGATGCGATGAGCACCAGTGCCGCCTCGTCGCGGACCCCTCCGGGGCCCACTCCTCGACCGCGTCAGCCGATCAGCTGGGCGATCGTGTAGATCACCAGGCCGGCCAGGCCGCCGACGACGGTGCCGTTGATGCGGATGAACTGCAGGTCCCGGCCGACCTGCAGCTCGATGCGGCGACTGGTCTCCTCGGTGTCCCAGCGGGCCACGGTGCTGCCGACCAGGTCGGCCAGGTCCCCGGAGAACCGCTCGACGAGGTAGCCGGCCGCAGTGTGCGTGTGCCGCTGCACCAGCTCGCGGAGGGTCGGGTCGCTCTGCAGCTTCTCCGCCAGCGTGCGGACCATCCCGGTCATCCGCGCCCGCAGCTCGGAGTCGGGGTCGCCGGCCGCGGTCAGCGCGGCGTTCTTCAGGTTGGTCCACAGCGACCCCGACCACGACCGGACGGCGGGGTGCTCGAGCAGCTCCTTCTTCAGCTCCTCGACCCGTCCCGCGGCGGCGGGGTCGGTCCGCAGCGCGTGCACGTAGGCGCGCAGCCGGGCGTCGTAGACCCGGCGCAGCTCGTGGCGGGGGTCCTCGCCGACCTCCTCGAGGAACCGCATCACCCCGGCGAACACCCGGTCGAAGACCCGGTCGTCGACCCAGTCGGGCACCCAGGCGGGGGAGGCGTCGCCGAGCTGGGCGCGGAACACCACCCGGTTGTCGTCGAGGAAGCGGGCCAGCCCGCGCAGCGCCGCCGACAGCACCTCCTGGTGGCGGTCGCCGTCCACGACCAGCTCCAGGGCCCGGGCGACGATCGGGGCGGCGGGGGTGGCGTGCAGCTTGCGGTCGACCAGGGCGGCGACGGCGGGCTGCAGGTCGTCGTCCCGGAGCAGGTCGGCGACCGACTGGAGGACGGCGGCGGCGTCCCCGGAGAGCCGCTCGGCCCGTCCCGGGGCGGCGAGGAAGCCGCCGAGCCGGCCGGGGACGTCGATGGTGGTCAGCTTCTCCTCGACCACGGCGCGGGTGAGGAAGTTCTCCTGGACGAAGGTGCCCAGGCTGGCGCCGATCTGGTCCTTCTTGCGCGGGATGATCGCGGTGTGCGGGATCGGCAGCCGCAGCGGGTGCCGGAACAGCGCGGTGACGGCGAACCAGTCGGCCAGCGCGCCCACCATCGAGGCCTCGGCGGTCGCCCGCACGTAGCCCACCCACGCCCCGGCGTCCGGGCCGAGCAGCACGCAGGTCAGGAACACCGCGGCGGCGGCCAGGAACAGCCCGGTCGCCAGCCGCTTCATGCGGGCGAGGTCACGGGCCCGCTCCGGGTCGTCGAGGGAGCGGGCCAGGGGCGCGGTCGCGGTCGGGCGGGGTGCCGGCACCTGACCGAGCCTAGGCACCCCGCCCCGGACCGCGCTGGTCCGTCAGTCGGTCGTGCTGCCCAGCGTGACGTCGACCTGGGAGGTGGCCTGGCCGCGCTGGACGGTGAGGCTCACCTGGTCGCCCGGCGTCGCGCTGCGGACGGCGGCGGTCAGCTCGGTGGAGGTGGTGACCACCCGGTCGCCGACCGCGGTCACGACGTCACCGGCCTGCAGCCCCGCGGCGGCGGCGGGGCTGTTCGGCTGCACCTGCACGATCTGCGCGCCGGTGCCGATCTCGGAGTTGCCGTCGTCGGCCGCGGTCTGCGCGCTCACGCCCAGGAACGTCGTCCGGGCCGAGCCCGAGGCCATGATCTCCTGCGCGATCCGCTCGGCGGTGTTGCCGGGGATGGCGAAGCCGACGCCGATGTTGCCGCTCTCGGACTGCTGGCCGGGGGCGCCGGCGGCCACCGTGGCGATCGCGGTGTTGATGCCGATGACCTCGCCGGCGCCGTTGACCAGGGCGCCGCCGGAGTTGCCCGGGTTGATCGCGGCGTCGGTCTGCAGCGCGTCGATGACCGTCGCGTCGTCCTGCGTGGAGCCGGTGGCGACGGCGCGGCCGGTGGCGCTGATGATGCCGTCGGTGACGGTGTCGGACAGCCCGAGCGGGGCGCCGATCGCGACCGCGAGGTCGCCGACCTGCACGTCGTCGGAGTCGGCGAAGGTGGCCGGCGTCAGGTTCGAGGCGCCGTCCAGCTTGAGCACGGCCAGGTCGTAGGTCGGCTCGGTGCCGACGACGGTCGCGTCGTAGAGGGTGCCGTCGGAGGTGCGCACCGAGATGGCGGCCGAGCCGGTGCTGCCGTCCAGGCTCACCACGTGGTTGTTGGTCAGCACGTAGCCGTCGTCGGTGAGGACGACGCCGGAGCCGCTGCCGGAGCCGGACTGGGCGGTGACGTAGACGGTCACCACGCTCGGCGCCGCCTTGGCCGCGGCGGCGGTCACGGCGGTCGCCGTCTCGGGGTTCGTGATGGTCACGTTCTGCGCGGCCGCGGCCGTGGTGCCGGTCGTCCCGCCGTCGTCGGTGAGCGCCACCACGCCCGCGCCGGCGCCGCCGCCGATGAGCGCGCCGGCGAGCAGGCCCGCGACGCCCATCCGCAGCCGGCCGGACCGCCGGCGGGGCTCCTGCGGCTGCGGCTCGGCGGGGGGCAGGGAGCCGGGCGGCGGCGGAGGAACGGCGCCCGGCTGCTGCCAGGCCGGGGACGCCCACGGGGCGGCGGTGGGGGTGCCGTAGTGGTTCACGGTTCCTGAGTCCTCCTATCGGGCGGCGGTCCGCCGCCCTCGCGCAGACCACGATCGGCTGCCCGGCTGCCGCGGGGCTGACGGTCGGCTGTGAGGTCCCTGGACGCGTCAGCGGGGGACGTCGGGGAGCAGCCGCCCCCGGGCCACCAGCTCGGTCACCGCCCACACCGCGACCACCTGGGTGGCCAGCAGGCCGATCAGCACGAGCAGCTGCGCCGCGCCGGCCTCCAGTGGGCTGCCGCCGCCGAGGAGCACGCCGACGAACGCGCCGGGGAGGGTCACCAGCCCGACGGTGCGGGTCTGGTCCAGCCCCGGCACCAGGGCGGTGGCCGCGGCGGCGCGGCCGATCTCCAGGACGGCGTCCCGCCGCAGGAACCCGAGGGCGAGCGCGGCCTCCACCTGGCCGCGCCGCCCGGTGAGCTCCTCCCGCAGGCGGCGGCCGGCCAGCGAGGTGGCCGTCATCGCGCCGCCGACGAGGATCCCGGCGACCGGGATGACCGCCTCCCCGCGCAGCGGCACGGCCCCGCCGGCCAGCACCAGCGCCACCACCGGCCCCGCCCCGCCGACCACCGGCAGCGCGGCGGTGCCCACCCGGCGCAGCGCCCCCGGGGCCCGCAGCGGCAGCCCCGTCGCCCGGCCGGCGGCGGTGGCCGCCGCGACGGTGACCATCAGCGCCACGAACGCCGCCGACAGCAGCAGCGAGCGCACCACGACCAGCAGGACGGCGGAGACCACGCCCAGCTGGACGGCGGCCCGCAGCGCCGCGACGGCGACCGGGCGGTCCTGGCCCAGTCCCGACAGCCGGCCGACGGTCGCGGCGACGGCGGCGAGGAGGACCAGCACCACGGCCAGCCGCGGACCGAGCTCGACGACGGAGGAACCCACGGGCGCCGATCCTGCCGGGCCGGTCGTGCCCGGCCGGACCGGCGGTCGGCGGCACCGCCGGCTCCCGAGCGAAGACGCACCGACACGGTGGGTGCAAGCGCCGGTGTTCTGGGTAGGGGGCGGTCGGGTCGCTCTCCGCGGCCCGACCCCGAGTCCGGCAAGTCCTGGAGGCTGCCCCGTGCCCACCCGCGGCCCCCTCACCCGTCTCCTCCTCGGCCTCGTACTGCTCTGCGGCGCCGCGTTCGCGGTCGTCGGCGGCCTGGCCCTGCCGCCCAGCGGCCTGGTCGCGATCGGCATCGCCGGGCTGGTCTCCGCCGGTCTGGCGTGGGGGATAGCGCGGGAGTCCAGCGGCCGGAACGGCCGGCTGGCGGTGGAGGCCGCCTGGCGGACCGCCGCGGCGACGGTCGCGGTGCTCCTGGTCCTCTCCGGCACCGCGACCATCGGCGGTGCGCTGCTCACGCTGCTGGTGGCCGCGGGCGGCGTGGCCACCGCCCTGGGGCTGTGGGCGCTGCGGTCGCGCCGCACCGCCACCCCGGGGCCGGGCGCGGTGCTCGGCCTGCCGCGGGTGACCGAGATGCCGGTCCTGCCGGTGGCCGACCTGCCGACCGGCGAGCTGGGCCGCGAGTGGGTCCGGACCTCGACGGCGCTGAACGGCCCGCTGGACCCCGCGACGCGGCAGGCGCTGGTCCTGCGCCGCCAGGAGGCCCTCGACGAGCTCGAGCGACGCGACCCGGCCGGTTTCGCCCGGTGGCTGGCCGCCGGCCCCCTCGCGAGCAGCGACCCGGCCGGTTACCTCCGGCACGGCGACCCGGCCGCCTGACCGACCGCTGCCCGCCGGAGGTCAGTCCCGGCGTCCCGGCCGGCGGTGGAGCGCGTCGCTGACCGTCTGCCCGGCCATGTAGGCGGCCGCGAGCAGCAGCAGGACCCCGGCCCCGAGCCGGAGGTTGTCGACCAGGAGCAGGACGACGGTCCAGGCGGCGGCCACGGTGACCGCGGCCAGGGCGAGGTTGACCACCAGCCCCACCAGGTGCCCGCGCAGCGTCGCCTCGACCAGCAGCACGGTGACGACGATGGCCGCCGCCGGGACCAGCAGCCCCACGTCCCCGATCAGCAGCAGCAGGCCCAGCGCCGCGAACAGGACCGTGCTGGACGCCGACGCCCACACCAGCATCGCACGGGCGCGCGCCGGTGTCCCGGTCCAGCGGCAGGGCCCGGTGGCGCAGGTGGTCGTGGGGGTGCGGCACGGGAGGCGGGGTGCCCGGGCTCCCGTCGTGGGCGTCGAGCTCGGCCGCCAGCTGCGCCTGCTGGGTCCGCAGCCCGGCGACCTGGTCCTGGAGCGCGGCCCGCACCCGGCTCGGGTGCTGCGCGGACCGGCCGGCGGCGCGGTCGGCGACGGTGGCGCTGCGCAGCTCCTCCCGAACGGCGTCCAACCGCGCGTGGACGCCGGAGAGCCGGGCCCCCAGCTGTCCGCGCCGGGCCTGCCACAGCGCGTCGGCCGCCCGGGGGGTCGGCGGCTCGCCGTCGAGGTCGGCCCAGGCCAGCGGTGCGGCCCACGACCGGCGCACGGCGCCGCTGCGCTCGTAGCGGGGCCCGGCCGGCGCGCGCTCGCCACCCCACGGGTCGCCGGTGTCCAGGCCCCACAGGCCGCGGTAGTCCCGCACCCAGCCGGTGTCGTCGTCGATCACCTCGCGGTGCCACTCCCGGTCCTGCCCCGGGCCGATGGACAGCCCGTCGCCGCGGCGGGAGTCGATGAACGGGATGCCGATGCCGGCCGCGTCCGGGTCCCACCAGGGCAGCACCCGGGCGATCCGCCGGCGCAGCCGGTCCAGCCAGGCGGGCAGCTCCGGGGCGACCGCGACGAGGTAGTCACCGGGCAGGCAGGCCGCCGAGTGCGAGCCGGCGCCGACGTAGACGACCGGGTGGTCCCCGACGAGTTCCAGGTCGGGGTCGTCCCAGCGGCGCCGCAGGTCCGCGCCGGTCTCGTCGTGGCTGGCGAACAGCACCCACGCCGGGGTGAGGGACGATCCCTCCTCGGCCAGGACGACGCTGACCTGCTCCCAGTCCGCCTCGTGGTCGTTGACCCCGCCGAAGGACGAGCGCCAGTCGTTCATCGGCCAGAAGAACCAGTACTGCAGGACGAGGTACCCGCCGTCGCGGACGAGGTGCCCGTAGTAGTGGCAGGCGTCGGCGTCCGCGGCCGACCGGGTCTGCTCGTGGGCGGCGGCGGTCCACCCACCGGGCACCTTGCCGCGCAGGTGCAGCGAGAGCCGCATCAGCGCGGGGACCACCCGGGCCAGCAGCCCGGTGGCCGCCGCGCCGCTCGACGTCCGCAGCGGCTGGTACGTCCCGCTGCGCCGCCAGCGCCGGTGCTCCCGGCGGCCCATCGGCTGCTGGACGTAGCGCAGGGACAGCGGCTCGCCCCGGTGCCGGGCACCCAGCGCGGCCAGCGCGTCGGGCGTGAGCGTCCCCGGGTCGGCGAGGACGCGGGTGGATCCGCCGGACCCGCGCAGCAGCGCGGCCCGCTCGAGGTAGCCCGTCACCGAGCTGGGGTGGAACAGCTCACCGCGGGTCAGCCGCACCACCGGCTCGTACCGCCGCAGCAGAGCGGTCGGGTCCTCGACCTCGAACGCAGGCACGCGTCACCTGCCCACAGCGCCACTCCGGCTCGCCGCACGTCCGGCTGTCCGCACGGGGCTGTCCTGGTGCACCGACCGCCAGACGCAGGCTGGACCCAGCCGCCCCGGTGGCGCAACACCCTCCTCGGGGGCCTCGCGGGCGGCGGGGCGGCCACGCCGGTCAGGTCCCGGGCGACTCCCAGAACGACGACCAGTAGGGCTGGAGGCCGACGGCGTGGCAGACGACGTCCGGACCGTGATGCGGCCGCTGGCAGCGCATGTCCGCGCACAGCGGGTGCGTGTGCGGGCAGCGCTCGCCGTCGGCCGGGGTGGAGTGGCCGGTCAGGGGGACGTCGGGGGGCTCGGGTGGCGGTGGCGGCGTGCGCTCGCTGCCCGCGTGCGACCGGGAGTGAGCCACGCGGCTGTTCATGTGGTCGCCACCCCGATCGGCTGCGGAGGGCCCCTCCGCCCGGTTGCTCGACCGGCGGGCCCCTCGGCCGCGGCGGTCGTCGAGGACGGCGCCGCGGCTCGACCCCCTGTTGCCCTGGCCCGCCTGCAGCCAACCCACCTCCCCGCGGGTCGCGGCGGGCGGGTTCCGCGATCCCCTCGACGCCCCGGGCAGGGCTCTGCCGCCGGCCCTCCCGAGCCCCGGGGCGCGTTCCCCCGTCCGGACGGTGCTCGGGCGGTGGAACTGCAGGTCGGCCCGGCATTTCCTACGGTGGGCGCGTGTCCGCGCTCCCGCTCCGGCCCACCTCCGCGCAGGGGCGCCCGTGACCACGCCGACCGGGGACGTCGACTGGGCCGAGGCCGAGCGCGGGCAACGCCGGCTGGACCTGCTGGCGGCCCCGGTCCTCGTCGCCTTCCTCGCCGGCATCGTCCTGTTGACCGGCGGGTTCGGGTTCTGGACCGGCGGCAGCGCGTGGGTCGCGGTCGGGTCGGTCCTGGCACTGGCCGGGTCGGCCGCTGCCGCCCAGTCCGGCCCGCGAGCCCAGGCCAGGCGCTCGGCCGCGTACCGGGTCCAGGTGGCCCTGCGTTCCCACGCCGACCCGGGACCGGCGCTGCGGGCCCGGGTCGACGGACAGGCGCGCTACCTGGTGAAGGTGCGCTGGGCGGGCTGGTGCTTGCTGCTGGGACCGCTGGGCCTGCTCGTCGCCGGTCAGTGGGACCGCCGACCGGTGCTCGCCGCCGTGGGTGCGGTCCTCGTCGTCGGCGTGGCCGCCGGGTACACGCGCTGGTGGTGGGCGCGGGTGGCCGATGCCCGGCGCTGGCTGGCCGACCCGCCGGGGCCGGCCCGGGAGGCGCCGCCCCCGACGACGGCCGAGCGCTGGCTGACCGGACGCCGGGCACTGCCGCTCTTCCTGGGCCTGCTGCTCCTGGTACTGCTCCTGGGGCTCGCGGTGGCGCTCGCACCGGGCTCCTGACCCGCGGCCCGCGGGCGGCTCGAGCCTCGAGCCGACGCCGCCCGGGCTATCGTGATCTCCGGGCGAGCCTCACGCCCAACCCCAGACCGGTCCTCCACGCGGGCCGGCGACGCGGGGCAAAGGGGACTGCGAGAGCCTCGAGGCGCTGCACGGCTCGGACGTCCCACCCGATCGGATGTCACGGCTGCGGCGGCGCACGGCGCGTGGAGCCGTCGCCGCGGGTGCAGCCGGGAGAGTCCGACCATGACCACGGCCAAGCAGCTCAAGGCCCGCGTGCGCGCGCGGATGGCCCGGACCGGCGAGCGCTACGCCGTCGCCCGGGCCCACGTCGTCGGCGGCGCCGTCGACACCGGCCCCGTCGTCGACGCCGGATGGGCCCTGCGCGGTGGCACCGACCCGGACACCGCGGCCCTGGCCAACGTGCTCGCCCACCGCGGGGTCACCGGCCCCGACGGGCCGCTGACCGAGCCGCTGCTGTTCGTCGTCGGCGGCGGCCTGGGCGCCGGCTACATCCTCTGGGAGTTCGCCCACGACGACGGCCGCGTGGTCACCCTGGGGTTCGCCAACTCCTGGCAGTACTTCGACCGGCGGCTGGCCACGACGGTCGACCGGCTGGGCCTGGACGTCGCCTGGTCGCGCACCGGCGGCGCTGCGGGCGCGGCCCGGGCGCTGGCCTCGACACTGGCCGCCGGCGACCCGGCGATCGTCTGGCCGGACCGCTACCACCTCGGCTACTGGAACCTGCCGCCGTTCCTCGACGGCGGTGGCGGCCACCCGGTCGTGGCCTACGCCGCCGCGGGGGACCGGGTGCACGTCGACGACCGCACGCTGGCGCCGCTGACCGTGCCGGCCGCGGACCTGGACCGGGCGCGGGCCCGGGTGGGCAGCTACCGCAACACGATGCTCGTCGTCCGGACCACGGACGCCGCCGTGCCGGCCGACCGACTGCGCGCCGCGGTGCGCGCCGGGCTGCAGGCCGGCGTCGACCACCTGGGCGGGACGTCGACCTCCTTCGCGCTGCCTGCCTGGCGGAAGTGGTCCCGGCTGCTGGTCGACCGCCGGGCCGCCAAGGGATGGCCGACGGTGTTCGCCGACCGGCGCGGACTGCTGCGGGCGCTGGCCGGCGTGTGGGAGGGCGTCGAGCCCGCCGGGATGGACGGCGGGCACCTGCGCGGGCTGTTCGCCGACGGGCTGGAGCAGGCCGCCGCCGTGCTCGACGAGCCGGGGCTGGCCGCCGAGGCGCCGCGGTGGCGGGAGATCGCCGACCGCTGGCACGCCCTCGCCGAGACGGCGCTGCCGGACGACGTCCCGGAGATCGCCCGGCTGCGGACCCTCACCGCCACGGTCACCGGAGCGGTCGCCGGGGGCGACGTGGGCGCGGCCGAGCGGGCGGCGGCCGCCGAGGAGCTGTGGCGGCTGCGGGCCGAGCACGCCGACGCGCCACCGCTGGACGAGGAGCGCCTCGCGGCGGTGCTGGCCGACATGAGCGGACACCTGGCCGGCATCCACGACGCCGAGGTCGCGGCGGTGACCCGCCTCGGCGCCGCCCTGGGGAGGTGACGGCCCGCGGGCCGTGCCGAGGCTGACACGCCAGGCGCGCGGCCAGGTCCCCGGCGCCGCCGCGGGGTCGTCCTCCGCGTTGTCCCTAGACTCGTCCCGGGACGTGGTCCCGTGGTGTCCCGCCGGCGTGGCGCAACTGGTAGCGCACCCGACTTGTAATCGGGCGGTTGGGGGTTCGAGTCCCCCCGTCGGCTCCCGGCCGGGGGCGGGCCGGACGGCGTCCGGCCCGCCACCTGCTGGTGTCAGGGTGCGGCTGCCGCTCCCGGCAGCGACTCGGCCAGGGCGAAGACCAGCGTGGCGTGGGCCGCGGCGTCCCCCAGCTCGTCGAGCGCCTGCGCCGAGACGTTGCCGAAGTCGTCGCACGCCTGGTGGTAGCAGGCGTCGTAGGCGACCCCGGCCGTGCCGCCGTAGAGGGCCACCTGCGCCTCGGTCTTGACGCCCTCCGCGCCGGAGAACAGGCCCCCGGCCGGGATGCCCTGGGCGATGAACGGGCCGTAGTCCGACCGGCCGTCGAACGAGGTGGGCTCGGAGGTCAGGCCCTGCGCGGTGAAGTAGTCGGTGAAGACCTGCTCGACGGCCCCGCTGCCGGCAGGACCGGCGGGCGGGATCGACGAGCCGTCTCCGTCGTAGACGAAGCGGCCGTGGTTGGGGCTGCCCAGCATGTCGAAGTTGAGGTTGAGGGCGATCCGGCCGCGTTCGGCCCCGCTGAGGGTGGACACGTAGTGCTGCGCGCCGAGCAGCCCCGCCTCCTCCGCGCCCCAGAAGGCGAACCGGACGGCGTTGTGCGGGTGCACGTCGAGCTCGTCGAGCTGCTCGGCGATCTCCAGGATCGTCGCCGCGCCGCTGCCGTTGTCGTTGATGCCCGGTCCGGCGGCCACCGAGTCCAGGTGGGCGCCGACCACGACGACGCGGTCCCGGCTGCCCTCCGGGGTGTCGGCCAGGACGTTGTACGTGGTCCGGGTCTCCGACAGCGTCGAGGTGGTGAGCTCCACCCGCACCTCGCCGATGGCCAGCAGGCCGGTCAGCTCCTCACCGACGGCGTAGCTGGTGCCCAGCACCGGGATGGCCGAGTCCTCCGGCATCGGGGTGCCCAGGGTCCCCTTGAGGACCTCGGTCCGCCCCTCCTGGCCCTCGTTGAAGATCAGCAGTGCCGAGGCCCCCGCGGCCGCCGCCGTGGCGGCCTTCTGGCCGAACGTGCAGGTGCCCCGCTGCACCAGGGCGACGTTGCCGGGCACGAAGCCGGTGTAGTCCTCGGGTTCGCACCCGGCGGTCGAGGAGTTCGCCGGGCCGGTCGGCGGGACGACGTTGTCGGCGACCGCCTGGACGGGGGCGCTCACCGAGCCCGACGCCGAGTAGGTGGCCACGGCGAAGTCCTCGGCGGTGTACTCCCGCTCGCTGGGCGCCGTGCGCCGGAACGTGGCCGGCGCGGTCTCCTGGAAGAACGGGAAGGTGAACTCCTGCCGGGTCACCTCGTACCCGGCGTCCTCCAGTTGGTCGGCGACGTAGGCGCCGGACGCGTCGTACCCGGGGCTGCCGCTGGCCCGGTTGCCGCCGTTGGCGTCCGCGATCGCCTGCAGCGCCGCGAGGTGCTCGCTGATCCCGTCGACGGTCACGGCCTCGCGGAGTGCGGCGGTGTCGGTGTCGGTGGCCGCGACGGCGGGGGTGCTGGCGAACGCCGGGGAGGTGAGGACGAGCAGGACCGGGGCCGCCCAGCGGCGTCGGAGTGGTCGGTGCACGGGGGCTCCTCCGTCCGGGGACGCGGCACGGCAGGCGGTGTGGCGGCAGTCACACGCGTCCTGTCCACAGTGTGCCGCTCGGGAGGCGAACGCGTGGTGGCCGCCCACCGACGTCGCCGGCATCCGGGCGGACCCCGACGGGGAGTGGCGGGCTCAGAGCGGCACGCCGGGGGTGGGCGCGCCCGCGAGCCAGGCCGCGCCCTCGGCGTAGAGGTTCTCGACGACCGGACCCGTCAGGCCCGGGAGGCCGGTGGTGACGGTGAAGCCGGCCTTCGTCTGCAGGTAGCCCAGGTGCCGGTAGCCCGTCGGGAACCGTCCGAGCAGCTCCGGGTCCAGGCTCAGGCTCGCCGCGGGGTCCACGACGTCCAGCCGGTCCTTCTCGTAGATCGGCTGCCGGCGGACGATCTTCCACTGGCCCTCGTACCGGCTCAGGAAGTCGTAGAAGCGGCCGGTGCAGACCACGTCGACCGCGACGCCGTCGACCTCGGCGCGCTGGTTGATCGTCATCTTGGTCTGCGCGATCGCCCGGTCGCCCCGGACGTCGGCGGTGTGCCCGCCCAGGAAGTGCAGGATGCTGACGCCGTCCTCGAAGCCCTTGCGGCTGATGGCGATGAAGTCCGCTGCCGGGCCCTGGAACCACGTCGCCGTCATGTAGCCGTCCTGCGGGTGCCACACGGTCGCGAAGCGGTCCCAGTCGCCGGCATCACGCCACACGGCCCAGTTCTCGACGAGCTGCCGGATCTCCTGTCGGTCCTGCACCTCGTCGGGCATGGGCTCCTCCTGTTCCGCGGTCAGCCGGTCTCCGGCTGCGTCTGCCGGGCATCCTGTCTCGCGCAGGCCAGGCCGACCAGCGCGGTGGGTCACCCGGTGACCGTCCGTTCCGCGCCGCGTCGAGTCACTGCGCGTCCTGCGACCGGAGAGCGCGCGTCCGGTGCCCGCCGCTCGCGTGGTGCAGACCACGCCACCTCGCTAGCGTTCGGTCCCCCGGCCGGTCGGCGGCCGGCCCGCGCCAACGGCGTGGCAGAGGCCAGGAGGCAGTCTTGAGCGACCACGTGTACCGGCTCAGCGAGATCGTCGGCAGCAGCGGCACGAGCGTCGACGACGCGATCCGCACGGCGGTCCGCAAGGCCGCCGAGACCGTCCGGCACATCGAGTGGTTCGAGACCAAGGAGATCCGCGGTCAGGTCCTCGACGGCGACGTGGCCTACTTCCAGGTCCGGCTGGCGATCGGCTTCCGCGTCGAGGACTGACGCCCCCAGGGGTCCTCGCTCAGTCGAAGCTGCCGGCCCCGTCGCGGCGGTAGGGGGAGCGGCGCTCCAGCCGCTCCCGCTCCGCGCGCTGCTCGCGCAGCCGGGCCGCCGTCCCGGCGCGGTAGCCGGCCTTGGCCACCCGGTGCTCGGTCGTCTCGGTCATGAACGCCACCGAGAAGAACAGGCCGAGGAGCAGACCCCCGGCGGCGGCCGAGAGGCGGTAGCTCAGCGGCACCGGGACCACGGCGACGCAGAGCACCACCAGGGGCAGCATCTGGACGACGGCACGGGTGAGGTGCCGGCGGACCCAGCCGCGCCGGGTGGTGTCGGCCAGCACCCACGGCGAGAGCTCCTCGGGCAGGCCGCCGCCGTAGGCGTAGCGCAGCCACTGCAGCGGCGTCGGCCGGCGTGCGGTGGAGGGCTTCTGCACGCCTCGACGGTAGGCCTCCCGGACGTTGCCGGAGGGGTGTGCTCAGGCGCACACTTCCCGAGCCGGTCGTCCCCAGGGAGGTCTCGTGCACATCAAGCAGCTGCTCCGCCGCAAGGGCTCGGACGTCGCCACCGTGGAGGCCTCGGTCAGCGTGCGGGACGCCCTGGCGCTGCTCGCCGAGCACGGGGTCGGGGCCCTCGTCGTGTCCGCCGACGGCCGCAGCGTCGACGGCATCGTGTCCGAGCGGGACGTCGTCCGCGCGCTGCACGAGCGCGGTGCCGGGCTGCTCGGCGACCCGGTGTCCAGCGTCATGACCGCCCGCGTGCACACCTGCCCGCCCTCGGCCGGGGTCGAGGAACTCGCGCGCACGATGACCGACCACCGGGTGCGCCACGTGCCGGTCGTCGAGGGCGGCGCGCTCGTCGGCATCGTCTCGATCGGTGACGTCGTCAAGGCGCGCCTCGACGAGCTGGAGGAGGAGCGCGCCAAGCTCGTCGACTACATCCAGACGGTCTGAGGTCCTGAGCACGGCTCAGGATCCGGCGACCGGACGGGCGCCTCCCCCGGCGTACGGTGCTCGGGTGGACGAGCGGCGTGCGGGGGTCGCCTCCGGGCTGGCTGCCTACGGTCTCTGGGGGCTGTTCCCCCTCTACTTCCCCCTGCTGGAGCCGGCGGGCGGGGTCGAGATCGTGGCGCACCGGGTGGTCTGGTCGCTGCTCTTCGTGGCCGTCCTGCTGACCGCGGTGCGCCGCTGGGGGCAGGTGCGGGCGGTCTTCGCCGATCGCCGCGCGCTGCTGGTCCTCCTGGGCGCGGCGGTGCTCATCGCCGTCAACTGGCTGGTCTTCGTCCTCGCCGTCAACTCCGGCCACGTCGTCGAGACCTCGCTGGGTTACTTCATCAACCCGCTGGTCAGCGTGCTGCTCGGCGTGGTGGTGTTCGCCGAGCGCCTCCGGGTGCTGCAGTGGGTCGCCGTCGGCATCGCCGCGGGGGCGGTGGCGGTGCTGACCGTCGACTACGGCCGTCCGCCGTGGATCGCGCTCACCCTGGCGGCCACCTTCGGGCTGTACGGGCTGATGAAGAAGGTGGTGCGGGTCGAGGCGGCGCCCGGCCTCTTCGTGGAGACGGCGCTGGTCGCCGTCCCGGCGCTGGTGCTGCTGGTCGTGCTGCAGGTGCGCGGGGACGGGACCTTCGGTTCGGCGGGCGTGGGCCACTCGCTGCTGCTGGTCAGCTCGGGCATCGCCACGGCCATCCCGCTGCTGCTGTTCGCCGCCGCGACCCGCCGCGTGCCGCTGTCGACGGTCGGGCTGCTGCAGTACGTCACCCCGCTCATGCAGCTGGCCATCGGGGTCTTCGTCTACCGCGAACCGATGCCCCCCGCGCGGCTGGCCGGCTTCGTCATCGTGTGGATCGCGCTGGCGGTCTTCACCGTCGACAGCCTGCGCCAGGCCCGCGCCGGTGCACGCCGGCGGACGGCGGCCGAGGCGCCCGCGCCGGTCTGAGGGAGGCCCCCCTGGCCCCCGCCACTCGCAGGTTCGCGGCGGGACTCTGCACGAGGCCGCCGGCAGCCCTGGAGATGTCGGTGGGCGGGACTACCGTCGGGGCATCACCACGTAGAGAAGGACCGTCGATGTCTGCCGAACCTGCTCCCGCGGTCTCCCCGCCGGGGGGCGAGGTACTCCCGCCACCCGCGCCCGACACGACCGCCCCGTCCGACGCCGGCTCCCCGCTCGGCACCCTCACCCACCGCGAGCACGAGATGCTCACCTTCGAGCGGCAGTGGTGGCGGCGCCCCGGGGCCAAGGAGACGGCGATCCGCGAGCGCTTCGGCCTCGCGCCGACCCGCTACTACCAGGTGCTCAACGCCCTCCTCGACCGTCCGGCCGCCCTGGAGGCGGATCCGCTGCTGGTCCGGAGGCTGCGCCGGCTGCGGGCCGCGCGGGGCTCGCGGCGCTCGTCTCACGTCCTGGGCAACGGAGGCGAATCCGTCTAGATTTGGTCACTGTGGGCAGGCACGCCGCGTCAGGCAGTGACGTATCGGACCGGGGGACCCCGGTCCCGCACGGTCGTCGCCGGACCGACGTGCCGGGTTCCCCGGTCGATCAGGACCTGAGCGATCACCCGACGACGCCCGGCCGCAGCCGCGCCGACCGTCGTCGGGAGGGGTTGCTCGACGCGGGGGACGACCCGGGGCGCCGCCGTCCGGCGCCGCCCCGCCCGCTGCCGCCGGCCGGCCCGCGCGCCGGTGCGCCCGGTGCCACCCGCCCGGCCGCCCCGGCCCCGCCGCGGACCACGGCCGCTCCAGCGGCGCCGGGGACCCCCGCCGCGCCGCGGACCCCGGCTGCTCCGGCGGCGCCGCGTAACCCGGCCGCCCCACGGACCACGCCGGCAGGCTCGTCGCGGTCGACTCCGCCGGCCGGCGCGTCGCGGTCGGCTCCGCCCGCAGGGGGCTCGCGGCCCGCACCGCCCGCGGGGGCTCCGGCCGGCGGCCCGGCCCGGTCCGTGCCCGCGCCCCCGGCGTCGCCCGCCCGGCCCACGCCGCCCGCTGCCTCCGCCCCCCCGGCTGCCTCCGCGCCCCCTGCGCGGCCCACCCCGCCCGCCCGGCCCCGCGCGGCGGAGCCGGCTCCGAAGACCCGGCTGCGGCTGCCGGTCCCGCCGGCCGCCTCGGCCCCCGCCGCCTCGGCACCCGCGGCGCCGGCCACCCCCCGGACGACGGTCGCCCCCTTCCAGGCCGTTCCCACCCCCGAGCACGGGACCGACCAGCCCGCCGCGCCCTCCGGCTGGCCGGAGCGGGACGCCGGCCGTGATCGGGACCCGGCCCGCGACCGGGACCCCGGCCGCGGCCGGGACGCTGACCGGGACCCGGCCCGCGGCCGGAGCGCCGGCCGCGACCGCCGGTCCGCCGCTCCGGCGTCCGCGCCGACCGGGCACCCTGCCGACGCCGAGCCCTCCCGGGGCGCCGAGCGTGCCCGCGGCGACGCCGCCCCCGGCTACCGGGACTGGACCAGCCCCTCGCGCACCAAGGACGCCCCGCCGCCGGCGACCGAGGCCATCCCGGACCGCACCCCGTCCCGCGACTCCGGCAGCTCCCGCCGAGCGCCGGCACCGGCCACCGAGGCGATCCCCGACCGCACCCCCGCCCGCGGCCGGACCGGCGACCTCGACGACCGCCCGGGTGACGACCCCGACCGCGACGAGGTCGACGCCGCCGAGCCCGTGCGCGGCCCGGAGACCGGCACCGCCACGGGGGTGGTCGGCGGCCGCGCGGCGTTCCGCGCCGAGCGCCAGGCCGCCGAGGCCGAGCGGCGCAAGGAGGCCCGCCGCAACGGCGTCTCGCCCGTCCCGTACCTGGAGGACGACGACGCGCCCCGGCGTCCGTCCCCCGTGCGCCGGGCCGCGACCGCGCTGCTCGCCGTCGCCGTGGTCGCACTGGTGGTGCTCGGTGTCTACTCCTTCGCCGGGTCCGATCCGCAGGAGGCTGCGGACTCGCAGGCCACCACGGCCGCCCCGTCGTCCGCACCCGTCGCCGCGCCCAGCTCGGTGCTGCCGCCGCTGGAGGTCGACCCGCTGCCGCCGGCGGAGGAGGCGCCCAGCGCGCCGGTGCGGGTCCCGGTCACCGTGCTCAACGCCACCGGCGTCACCGGCCTGGCCAAGGAGGTCGCCGATGCCCTGGGGGAGCAGGGGTGGGAGTCGCAGGGCGTCGGCCAGTACCAGGGCGGGGACGTCGCCGTCACCACCGTCTACGTCACCGAGGGCGACGAGGAGCAGCGGCAGGCCGCGCTGCAGCTGATCGAGCAGTTCCCGGACATCACCGGCCCGGCGACGCGCTTCTTCGACGTCCCGGACGTCGACGACCCGGGGCTCGTGGTGGTCACGACCGGCGAGTGGCGGCCCTGACCGGGCAGCGGGTGCCCACCGGCCCGCGGCCGTCCCGGAACACCGGAGGACGGTCGTCCGTTGGCCGCTCCGTGCGTCCCGTTCGCGGGCCCGTGCGTCCCCGCCCGCGCCCCGGCGCCAGCGCGACGCTCGCCGCCCTGCTCACCCCGCTCGTGTCGGGCGTCCTCGTGGTCGCCGCCCCGGCTGCACCGGCCGCCGCGGCCGAGGACGTCGCCACCGAGGAGGCGATGGTCCCCTCGGGGTCCGGGGCCGACGCCGTCGAGCTGGACACCACGCTGTTCGTGCCCGGCGCGGCGACGGCCGAGGACCCGGCGCCCGCCGTCGTCCTCGCCCACGGCTTCGGCGGCAGCAAGGACTCCGTCGTCGACGACGCCCGCGACCTCGCCGAGCGCGGCTACGTCGTCCTCACGTACTCCGCGCGCGGGTTCGGGAGCAGCACGGGCGAGATCGGGCTGAACGACCCCCGCTTCGAGGTCGCCGACCTCTCCACCCTGCTGGACCGGCTCGCCGAGCGCGACGACGTGCTGCTCGACGGCGCGGGCGACCCGCGGGTCGGCGTGGCCGGCGGCTCCTACGGCGGGGCGCTGTCGCTGCTGGCCGCCGGGTACGACGACCGCGTCGACGCGATCGCCCCGCAGATCACCTGGAACTCGCTGTCGGCCGCGCTGTTCCCCTCGCAGGTCGGGCAGGACGACGCGGGCACCGTCGCGGCCACCCCGCAGGGCCCCGGTGGCGTCTACAAGCGGCTGTGGTCGGGGCTGTTCTTCGGCGTCGGCTCGGCGCCGACCGGCGGGCTCCTCGACGCGCTCGGCGGTGCGGGGGAGGACGGCGACGGCGGGGACGGCGCCACCCCGGCGGGCGGCACCGACGGCGGACGGCCGACGATCGACCCGGCCGCGGTCGACCCCGCCCAGGTGCAGCAGGCCCTCACCTGCGGCCGCTTCCGGGCCGACATCTGCGCCGCCTACCAGACCGCCGCCGCCACCGGCACGCTGACGCCGCAGATCGCCGCGGTGCTCGACCGCAGCAGCCCCGCCACGGTGCTGGACCGCATCGAGGCCCCCACCCTGCTCGTCCAGGGCACCCAGGACTCCCTGTTCGGCCTCGGCCAGGCCGACGCCAACGCCCGCGGCATCGCCGCCCACGGCACCCCGGTGAAGGTCGTCTGGTTCACCGGCGGCCACGACAGCCAGGCCTCGGAGCGGACCACCGAGCGGCTGCGCGAGCAGGTCGCCGGCTGGTTCGACTGGTACCTGCGCGACCCCGGCGACCCCGCCCGCGGCGAGGACCCGGGCACCGGCTTCGAGTTCCCGGTGCCCAGCGGCGTGGGGGCCGGCGTCGGCAGCGTGCAGGGCGGCAACCAGACCGTCGTCGCCCCGGCCTACCCCGGCCTGGCCGGGGGGGACCCGGCGACCCGGGGGTCGATCCCGGTCAGCGGGTCGGTGCAGCCGGTCGTCACCCCGGCCGGCGGCACGCCCGCGGCGATCACCGTCGTCCCCGGGGTCGGGGCGCTGTCGGCGGCGCTGTCCGGCGGCACCCTGGAGATCCCCGGCCAGTTCGCGGCCTTCGACAGCGCGCCGCTCGAGAGCGCCGTCGAGGTGGTGGGCGCGTCCACCGTCGACCTCGACATCGCCTCGCCCAGCGGGTCGGCGACGCTGTTCGCCAAGCTCTACGACGTCGCGCCGAACGGTTCGATGACCCTGCCCGCCGGTCAGGTGGCGCCCCTGGCCCTGACCGGGCTCTCGGCCGACCCCACCGCACCGACCGAGGTCTCGGTGACCCTGCCGGGCATCGTGCACCGCTTCGAGGCCGGCCACACCCTGCGCGTCGTCGTCTCCTCGACCGACCAGGCGTTCGCGCTGCCGGCGGAGTCGGCGGTGTACTCGGTCGCCCTCGCCGGCGGGGACGGCGCCGCGCTGGACGTCCCCGAGGTCGTCGGCCGCACCGAGGTCGCCGGCACCACCTCCCGCTGGTGGGTGCTGCTCGGCGTGCTGGCGGCGCTGGGTCTGGCCGGCTGGGGCGCCGCCGCCCTGTGGGGCCGCCGCCGGCGCCGCCGGGTGTCGGCCGTGGAGCCCGACGGCGAGGACGTCCCGCTGCGGTTCACCGGAGTCACCAAGGCCTACAAGGACGGCTTCGTCGCCGTCCGGGACCTCTCCTTCGAGGTGCGCCGCGGCCAGGTGCTCGGCCTGCTCGGCCCCAACGGCGCCGGCAAGACGACGTCCCTGCGGATGCTCATGGGCCTGATCCGGCCGACCGACGGGCGGATCACGGTGTTCGGCCACGAGATCCGCCCCGGCGCCCCGGTGCTGTCCCGGCTGGGCTCCTTCGTCGAGGGCACCGGGCTGCAGCCGCACCTGTCCGGCCGCGACAACCTGCGGCTGTACTGGGCGGCCACGGGTCGACCGGCCGAGCACGCGCACATGGACGAGGCGATCGAGGTCGCCGGCCTCGGCGCGGCGATCGACCGCCCGGTCCGCCGGTACAGCCAGGGCATGCGGCAGCGGGTCGCGATCGCCCAGGCGATGCTGGGCCTGCCCGACCTGCTGGTCCTCGACGAGCCGACCAACGGGCTGGACCCGCCGCAGATCCACGCCATGCGCGAGGTGCTGCGCTCCTACGCCGCCACCGGCCGCACGGTGATCGTCTCCAGCCACCTGCTCAGCGAGATCGAGCAGACCTGCAGCCACGTCGTCGTCATGGCCAAGGGGCAGAAGATCGCCCAGGGCACGGTGGAGGAGATCGTGGGCACCGGCGGCGCCGTGCAGGTCGGCCTCGCTGACGACGCCGCCACCGACCGGGCGGCCGCCGTCCTCGCGGCGCTGCCCGGGGTGTCGGTGGAGCGCACCGACGAGGGTCTGGTCGCGGAGCTCGACGGCACGACCCGCGCGCGGGCGCTCCAGGCGCTGGTCGAGGCGGGCGTCGAGGTGGACGCGTTCACCCCGCGCCGCCGGCTGGAGGACGCGTTCCTGGCACTGGTGGGGGAGTCGTGAGCACCGTCGAGCACGACGGCCGGGGGAGCACCGCAGGGAGCGCCGGCGACCGAGGAGCGGATCGAGACCGGAGTCGAGCGATGGACACAGCGCACGTCCAGCCGACCGGGGCGGTCGCCGGCTACCGGCCCGAGCGGACGCTGAGGCTGTCGGTCGAGCTGAGCCGGCAGTTCAAGCGGCGGCGGACCATCGGCGTCTTCGCGCTCATGGTGGCGCTGCCGCTGATCCTGATCGCCGCGCTGCAGCTGGGAGCGAGCGAGGAGGCCGCGGAGAACGGCCGGCTCAACCTGGTCGACGTCGCGACCTCCAGCGGGCTGAACTTCACGCTGTTCGTGCTGTTCGCGACGACGAGCTTCTTCCTCGTCGTGGTCTACGCGCTGTTCTTCGGCGACACCGTCGCGGCCGAGGCGCAGTGGGGCTCGCTGCGCTACACGCTGGCCACCCCCGTGCCGCGGATGCGGCTGCTCCGGCAGAAGTGGTACGCCGCCCTGGTGCTGTCGCTCGGCGCGATGGTCGTGCTGGTCCTCACCGGGATCGTCGCCGGCGGCATCGCCTTCGGGTTCGAGCCGATCCAGACGCCGATCGGGGTCAGCCTGCCGCAGGGGGAGGGGCTGCTCCGGCTGGCCGGGATGGTCGCTTACCTGGCCGTCCACCTGCTCGTCGTCGGCACCCTGGCGTTCTGGTTCTCCACCGTCACCGACGCGCCGCTGGCGGCCGTCGGCGGTGCGGTGTTCACCATGTTCGTCTTCGCGATCCTCGACCAGGTCGAGCAGCTCGGGTCGATCCGGGACTGGTTCCCGACCGCCGAGGAGTTCGCCTGGACCGACCTGCTGCAGACCCCGATCGACTCCGGGGACCTGTTCCGCGGCGTCGTCCAGTCGCTGGTCTACGCGGCGGTCTTCACCGCGCTGGCCTTCCGCCACTTCTCGAGACGTGATGTGACCTCGTAAGTGCCCAGCCGGTGGCCCCGTCCAGGGCACCGCCCCGAGCTCGCGAGGGGTGGGGAGGACGGGGCCTTCGACCGCTAGAGCGAGGCGCGGACGGCCTGGGCCCAGCCCTCGCCCATCGCGGCGTCGGTGACCGACGCGTTCGGGACGGCGGCCAGCAGGTCGGCCATGCCGTCGACGGTGGCCCCGTTCGCGGTGATCCACAGCCGGCCGACCGCGGGCGCCATCTCCAGGTCGCTGGCGCTGTCGCCGATCGCCACCGCGTCGTCGGGCGTGAGGCCGCGGCGCTCGAGGTCCCAGGCGACCGCCGCGCCCTTGGAGATCCCGCGGGGCATCAGGTGGTAGACCTGCGGCGGCAGCGCCTCGGGGTCCAGCGTCATGCGTGACGTCGTGTGGATGGCGCCGTTGTCCTTGAGCGTGAGCCACCCCAGCCCGGCGTCGGCCAGGTACGCGTCGACGGCCAGCGCGTCGACCCGGCCCCGCAGCAGCGCGTCGGCCTGGTGCGTGGCGTGCCAGGGCGCGTGCCACTCCAGCCGCCCGGGGTGGCGCGCGAGCAGGTCCTCGACGACGCCCAGCTCGGCCATCACCTCCATCGGGGTCCGGCCGGCGTACTCGGCCGGCAGCTCCCCGTCCAGCCGGTGCACCCCGCGGCCGCCGTCCCAGCTGACCACCGAGCCCAGCTCGGCGATCGCGCCGTCCGCCGCGAAGATGCGGGCCGCCTCGACGACCTGCTCGAACGTGCGGCCGCTGACCAGGACCAGCGCGGCGCCGGACCGGTGCAGGTCCAGCAGCGCGGTCGCCGGGTCGGCGGTCAGGTCGCGGCGCTCGGTGTGCCAGAACGACCCCCGCGGGCCGACCATCGTGCCGTCGAGGTCGGTGTAGACGATGCGCGCTGCCACGCCGCCATCCTGGCCGGGCCGGTGCGGCCCAGGACACGTGGGTACAGTCTCAGGCGTTCCACTCATCCAGAGGGGCAGAGGGACACGGCCCGACGAAGCCCCGGCAACCGCCGCCTGTGCGTCCGCGCAGCGAGAGGTGCCAATTCCGTCCCGCGCGGCTCGACGGCCCGCCGCGGGGAAGATGAGGAGGTAGTCGTCGCATGACCCTGACCGCTCCCGGTTCCCAGCAGGCCGACGCCAGCGCGGGCGGCCCGATCCCCCCGTGCCCGGCGAAGGGCCTGGTCTGCCGCAACTGCGGCGCCACGTTCGGCCTGATCGCCGAGCACGCCTGCGCGGAGTGCTTCGGCCCGCTCGAGGTCGACTACGACTACGACCTGCTCAAGGCCGTCACCCGGGAGCAGATCGAGGCCGGCCCGCAGAACATCTGGCGCTACGTCGCGCTGCTGCCGGTGGGCCAGGACCCGGCCGACCGCGTCTCCCTGGACCCGGGTCTGACCCCGCTGGTCCGCGCCGACCGGCTGGCCGCCGAGCTGGGGCTCACCGGCGGGCTGTGGGTCAAGGACGACTCGGCCAACCCGACGCACTCGTTCAAGGACCGGGTGGTCAGCCTCGCCGCCACCGCCGCCAAGGGGCTCGGCTACAAGAAGATCGCCGCCGCCTCGACCGGCAACCTGGCCAACTCCGTCGCCGCGCACGCCGCCCGCGTCGGTCTGCCCTCGTTCGTCTTCATCCCGGCCGACCTGGAGCCGGGCAAGGTCGTGCAGTCGGCGGTGTACGGGCAGACGCTGGTCGCCGTCGAGGGCTCCTACGACGACGTCAACCGGCTGACCAGCGAGCTCGCCGAGACCGACGAGTTCGAGGACACCGCGTTCGTCAACCAGAACGTGCGGCCCTACTACGCCGAGGGCTCCAAGACGATGGGCTACGAGATCGCCGAGCAGCTCGGCTGGCGGATCCCGGCCCAGGTGGTCATCCCGATGGCGTCGGGCTCGCTGCTGACCAAGGTGGACAAGGCCTTCCGCGAGCTCACCGCCGCGGGGATCGTCGAGGCCACCGAGTGGACGATCTTCGGCGCCCAGTCGGCCGGCTGCGACCCGATCGCCACCGCGTTCGAGCAGGGCTGGGACGTCGTCAAGCCGGTGAAGCCCACGGGCATCGCCAAGTCGCTCAACATCGGCAACCCCGCCGACGGCCCCTACGCCCTCGACGCCATCCGGCGCACCGGCGGCTCGGTGGGCCGGGTGGACGACGAGCAGATCGTGCGCGGCATCCGCGACCTCGCCCGCACCACGGGTGTCTTCGCCGAGACCGCCGGTGGCGTGACGATCGCGGTGCTGCGCCAGCTGGTCGAGGACGGCCGGCTCGACCCGGCCAAGGAGACCGTCGTCCTCAACACCGGCGAGGGGTTGAAGACCCTCGACCCGCTGGAGCCGGTCGTCGGTCCGACCCACCGCGTCGAGCCCTCGCTCAAGTCGGTGCGGGCGGCGGGCCTGATCGGGTGACCGGGTAGGGTTCGGGGCGTTCCCGCGCACGCGTCCCCCGTTCTGGGGAGACGCGTGCGTGAGGTTGCTCTCACCACGGCTTTCGTGCTGTAGCTTCTCCCGCGGTTCCAGTTCCACGTTCGTGTTCGACGGGCGGAAGAACGAGACCCGGCCCCCTGTAGGCGGGGGTCGTCCGCAACGCACGAACGTGGGAGCACACGTGGCACAGGGCACCGTGAAGTGGTTCAACGCCGAGAAGGGCTTCGGCTTCATCGCCGTCGACGGCGGCCAGGACGTCTTCGTCCACTACTCGGCCATCCAGATGGACGGCTACAAGAGCCTCGACGAGGGCCAGCGGGTCACCTTCGAGGTCGTCCAGGGCGAGAAGGGTCCGCAGGCGGACTCCGTTCGCGTCGCCTGAGCCAGCAGGTCCTCATCGAGGCCCGGTCCCCGTCAGGGGGCCGGGCCTCGGTCGTGTGTGCAGGCCGCTGTGGCGACGTCGGGCGCTGGTCGGCAGTCCGGGCCCGGGTGCCGCTGATCAGCGCACACGGTCCCCGGCGGGAACAGTCGCCGGTCACACCCCGTTCTTGCACTCGGCAGGGTCGAGTGCCAGACTCTCGATTGGCACTCGACAGTGCCGAGTGCCAATCAGGTCGGAACGGTGAGGCACTGGTGGGCGGGCCGACGGAGTGCCCGCGAACCGCTGGTGTCGTCCGTCGCGGGCGCCGAACCCGGCCGTGCAGCGATCCATGCATGGAGGACATCACCACATGGCCAAGATGATCGCCTTCGAGGAAGAGGCGCGCCGCGGCCTCGAGCGGGGCATGAACACCCTCGCCGACGCCGTCAAGGTGACCCTCGGTCCGAAGGGCCGCAACGTCGTCCTCGAGAAGAAGTGGGGCGCCCCCACCATCACCAACGATGGTGTGAGCATCGCCAAGGAGATCGAGCTCGAGGACCCGTGGGAGAAGATCGGCGCCGAGCTCGTCAAGGAGGTCGCGAAGAAGACCGACGACGTCGCCGGTGACGGGACCACCACCGCCACCGTGCTCGCCCAGGCGCTCGTCCGCGAGGGTCTGCGCAACGTCGCCGCCGGCGCCAACCCGATGGCCCTGAAGAAGGGCATCGAGAAGGCCGTCGAGTCGGTCACCGAGTACCTCCTCTCGACCGCCAAGGACGTCGAGACCAAGGAGCAGATCGCCGCCACCGCGTCGATCTCCGCCGCTGACCCGGCCATCGGCGAGCTCATCGCCGAGGCGATGGACAAGGTCGGCAAGGAAGGCGTCATCACCGTCGAGGAGAGCAACACCTTCGGCCTCGAGCTGGAGCTCACCGAGGGCATGCGCTTCGACAAGGGCTACATCTCGCCCTACTTCGTCACCGACGCCGAGCGCATGGAGGCCGTCCTCGACGACCCGTACGTGCTCGTCGTCAACAGCAAGATCAGCTCGGTGAAGGACCTGCTCCCGCTGCTGGAGAAGGTCATGCAGTCGGGCAAGCCGCTGGCGATCATCGCCGAGGACGTCGAGGGCGAGGCCCTGGCGACCCTGGTGGTCAACAAGATCCGCGGCACCTTCAAGTCCCTCGCCGTCAAGGCCCCGGGCTTCGGCGACCGCCGCAAGGCCATGCTGACCGACATCGCCATCCTCACCGGCGGTCAGGTCATCAGCGAGGAGGTCGGCCTCAAGCTCGAGTCCGCCGGCACCGAGCTGCTCGGCCGCGCCCGCAAGGTCGTCGTCACCAAGGACGAGACGACGATCGTCGAGGGTGCCGGTGACAGCGACCAGATCGCCGGCCGGGTCAACCAGATCCGCGCCGAGATCGAGAAGTCGGACTCCGACTACGACCGCGAGAAGCTGCAGGAGCGCCTGGCCAAGCTGGCCGGTGGCGTCGCCGTCATCAAGGCCGGCGCCGCGACCGAGGTCGAGCTCAAGGAGCGCAAGCACCGCATCGAGGACGCGGTGCGCAACGCCAAGGCCGCCGTCGAGGAGGGCATCGTCGCCGGTGGTGGCGTCGCCCTGGCGCAGGCCACCGCCGTCGCGTTCGACAAGCTCGAGCTCGACGGTGACGAGGCCACCGGTGCCAACATCGTGCGCGTCGCGCTCGAGGCGCCGCTGAAGCAGATCGCCGTCAACGCCGGCCTCGAGGGCGGCGTCGTCGCGGAGAAGGTGCGCAACTCGGACACCGGTTTCGGCCTCAACGCCGCCACCGGCGAGTACGTGGACCTCGTCGCCAACGGGATCATCGACCCCGCCAAGGTGACCCGCTCGGCGCTGCAGAACGCCGCCTCCATCGCGGCGCTCTTCCTCACCACCGAGGCCGTCATCGCCGACAAGCCGGAGAAGGCCGCCGCGGCCGCCCCGGGCGCCGGCGACATGGGTGGCATGGACTTCTGAGTCCCTGAAGGACCCCTCTGCCCCCACGCCTCGCACGCTCGGCGCGGGACCCTGCAGAGGGGCCGCCTGCAACACCAGCACTGCCCGGCAGGGGCGGTCCCGCACTCCGCGGGGCCGCCCCTGTCGGCGTTCCCGGGCCACCGCGTCCACTGCCTGGTGCGTCGGACATGTCGGCACACCCCGGACACGGACAGGCCGAGGGCCCGCCACCGGGATGGTGACGGGCCCTCGGGTGGGTGTTCGGTCGTGGCGCCTCCCGGCCGGGCTCACCCCTGGCGGGGGTGCGGACCCGGCCGGGCCGGGGTCACCGGACCTCGACGGTGAACGGACCGGCGACGCCACCCAGGCTGGACTTGATCCAGATGGTGGTCGGCGCGGTCGCCGGGGCGGGGTCGAGGACGATCTGCCACGGCCCGGTGTTCTCCGGTGCCTCCAGCGCGCCCACCGTCCCCGACGGGTACCCGGCGATCGGGGTGGCGGCCGGACCGGTGCCCGCGGTGTTCGGGCGATGGACGGTGACCGTCGCGCCCGGCACGGTGCCCGAGCCGCTGATGCGGAACTCGTCGCCGGTCCGGAACTGGGCGAGGGTCAGGCCGATGCTGTCCCCGGGGAGGACGACGTTCACGCCGGGGTTGGACAGCGCCGAGAACTGCGCCCCTGCCGCCGTCTTCGACTGGACCCGGAAGACCCACCGCGTCCCCGGCTCGGACTTCGGCAGACCGCTCACGTCCGCGGTGGTGCCGGTGACGACCACGTCGCGTTCGGCCTGCAGCGCGTTGATGTTCGTCGCGTCCGTCCTCAGGAACGCCCGGACCCGGTACTCGGTGGCGTCGGGCACCGGGTTCCAGGCCAGGCTGACCCGGCCGGCGTCGTTGTTCGGCCCGGAGCCGGCGATGCTGGTGATCGCCAGCCCGCCCGGGGCGACAGCGGCGGCCGCGGGCTTCGGTGACACGACGCCCGTGGCGTGCGCGACGGCACCCGTGGCGTCGATGACCGCGACGTTGACCCGCGTGTTCTCGGCCGTGATCGGGACCGGCGCCGTGTAGATCTTCGCGGTCGCCGACGGGACGTTGCCGTTCGGCTGGGTGGTGACCGCGCTGCCGTCGACGGTGTAGTAGATCGTCCCGGCGTTGGCCGACAGGGTCAGCTGCCGGTCCTCCGCGATGACCGCGGTGTCGCCGCTGAAGGCCGGCGTCGAGGTCAGCTGCAGCGCGGTGCCCTCCGGCGGCGTGGGCTCCGCGGTGCCGGCGAGGGCGAACGGTGCGCCGATCTCACCGTTGACGATCGAGCGGACCTCGATGTCGTACAGGGCGCCGGGGTCGAGGTCGCCGAGGACGACCTGGGTGGCGTCCGCGCCCACCCGGTAGCCCGCCGTCCGCTGGGCGCCGTTGGCGTCGGCCGTCTGGTCGATGGCCTCGACGCTGTAGCCGTCGACCGCCTCGCCGCCCGCGACGGGCGCGGCCGAGTTCCAGGTGATGGTGGCCTCGGACTGGTTGGCCCACACGACGGAGAACTCGCCGGCGGGGGGCTCCGCGCCGGCCGGTCCGGGCGCGCAGCCGGGGGCGCCGCCGCCGACCAGCCCGAACTCCGACAGGGTGAGGCCGAGCTGGGCCTCGACCGTCGTGGCGTCGGCCATCCAGCTCAGCGCGACCTTCTCGCCGTCGAAGACCAGCTGCTGGTCGGACGGCGAGAGGCCCCCGAACGTCACCGAGAACTCGCCGTTGGCCGCGGTGCCTTCGACGGTGTAGCCCTGCGTGGCCGCGGGCGGCTCGTTCGGGCCCCAGCTGATGGCCCGCTCGCCGATGGCGCTGCCGGCCTCCCGCATCTCCGGGTTGACGACCTCGACGGCGAACCGGTTGAGGTCGACGTCCGAGCCGTAGGTCCCCCGGATCGTGACGGTGTTGACGTTGCCCTCGGCCGGCTCGCTGGCGGTCACCTCGGTGACCTCCGCCGAGCTCACCCTCATGCCGTCCACCAGCGGCGAGCCGCTGAAGCGGACCGACACCTCGTCACCCGGCTGGATGTCCGGCGTGACGTCGGTGAAGCACCCGGCGAACGTGCCGTCGCCGTTGGGGGTCGCCTCGTGGTTCCACTCCATGAAGCCGGTCGCGTCGACCTCGCCCGTGGCGGTGCCGACGGTCTGGCCGCCACGGGTGACCGTCAGGGTCGCGGTCTGCCCCGCCTGGGCGGTGTAGCCCTCGATGGCCACCATGTCGCGGGAGGGGAACACCTCGATGTTCCCCGGTCCCGTCGGCGGGGTGCCGGCCGAGGCGCTGGTCGCGAGACCGATGACGCCGCCGGTGGCCGTGGCGGCCACCAGGCCGGCGGTGGCGAGGCGGGTGCGCGTGCTGTGCAGTGACAGTCGCGAGGGGGAGGGAGCCGCATGTGCAGTCCCGCCCCCGCGACCGCCGTGGTGGGTCGGTCGTGTCCTGGTCATGGCCTCTCTCCGCAGTCCGAGCCGTCCTGGCTCCCTCCGACACCGGAGGGTCGGTCAGACGGTCGTCGCACGGAGCGGTGCACGGGGAGCCGCGACGAGGGGGGAGGCGTTCCCCCAATGCGTGGGGCGACGGAGGTCGTACGACCACGGTGGCACCCGCCGTCGGCGGGTCCCCGTCACCCTCCTGACCCGCACCGAGGCCGGGAGGAGGGGGCGGAGGTCAGCCCCCGGTGGGGCCGAGGAGCCACCCGCACGGCTCGGCCAGCGCCCCGGCCTCCTCCGGACCCCACGACCCGGGCGCGTACCGGTGCACCTGCGGCGGGTGCTCCTGCAGCGGGGCGAACGCCCGCCACGCGCTGGCCAGGCCGGCGCTGCTGGTGAACAGGGAGCGGTCACCGGTGAGGACGTCGTGCAGCAGGGAGACGTAGGGCGGCAGCGGCGTCCCGCCGGGGACGTCGGCGAGCTCGAGCGTCGCCGTCGCGCGGGCGAGCGCGAGGTCCGGGCCGGGCTCCTTGGCCACCAGCGTCAGGTCCACCGCGCCGGACCCGGACAGCGACAGCGAGAGCACGTTGCCGTGCCCGGGGACGCCGGTGACCGGCCCCTCCGGCTTGCGCAGGAGCAGGCTCACCCGCTGCTCGCCGGCCGCCATCCGCTTCCCGGTGCGCAGCACGAACGGGACGCCGCGCCACCGGTCGGTGTCCACCCACAGCCGGGCCGCGACGAAGGTGTCGGTGCGGGAGTCGTCGGCCACGCCGTCGATGTCGGTGTAGCCGTCGAACTGTCCGAGCACCACGTCGTCGCCGGGGTCCAGGGGGCGGAAGGAGGCGAGCACCGCCTCCCGCGCGTCCACCAGGTCGGCGGGGGCGAAGCTGGCCGGCGGCTCCATCGCCACCTCGGCGGCGAGCTGGAACAGGTGGGTGACCAGCATGTCCAGCGCCGCGCCCGTGGCGTCGTAGAACTCGGCGCGCTGGGCGACGTCGAGGTCCTCCGGGACGTCGATCTGCACCTGGACGACGTGCTCCCGGTTCCACATCGACTCGAACAGCCCGTTGGCGAACCGCAGCACGTGCAGGTCCTGGGTGCCCTCCTTGCCCAGGAAGTGGTCGATCCGGAAGACCTGGTCCTCGTCGAGGACGGAGTGCACCAGCTCGTCGAGCTCGGCGAAGGTCTCCGGCGACGTGCCGTAGGGCTTCTCGTAGACCACGCGCGCGCCCTCGGCCAGCCCGTGCTCCTGCAGGCCCCGGGTCAGCTTCTCGAACGCCGACGGCGGGACGGCGAGGTAGTGCACCAGCTGCGGGTCGCCGTCCAGCTCGTCGCGGGCCTCCCCGAGCACGTCGAGCAGGCTGCCGGGGTCGGACTCCTCGAAGCCGCCCCCGGCGAACCGCAGCCGGCCGGCGAACTCCTCCCACGGCCCGTCGTCCGGCGAGGGCCCGAACTCCTCGAGCGCCTCCCGCACGCGGCCGGCGAAGTCCTCGTGCGACACGTCGCCGCGCCCGTTGCCGACCAGTCGCCAGTCCTCCGGGAGCAGCCCCTCCTGGGCGAGCTGGAAGAAGGCGGGCAGCACCATCCGGCGAGCGAGGTCCCCGGTCGCGCCGAAGAGCACGAAGACGGTGGGCGGCAGGTCGGGCACGGGTCCTCCTCGCTGCTGGGAGCGTTCGTCCGACAGTGCCCGAGGAGGACGGCGGTCACTCCTCCGCGCGTCGTCCGCACGACCTGCGGGTAGGCGCTGACCGTGGCCGTGGTGATCGGGACGTCGGGGTGGCAGTACCGCGACTGGCGCGGCCGCTTCTACCCGCAGCGCCTGCCGCAGCGGCTGTGGCTGGAGCACTTCGCCGAGCACTTCGCCACGGTGGAGAGCAACAACGCCTTCTACCGGCTGCCGGAGCGGTCGACGTTCGAGGCCTGGCGGGCGCGCACCCCGGCCGACTTCCGGTGGGCGGTGAAGGCCAGCCGGTTCCTCACGCACGTCAAGCGGCTGCGCGAGCCCGAGGAGCCGGTCGCCCGGCTGCTGGAGCGCGCCGCGGGGCTGGGAGAGCGGCTCGACGTCGTCCTCCTGCAGCTGCCGCCCACGCTCAAGGCCGATCCGGAGCTGCTGCGCACCTGCCTGGCGCAGTTCCCGGCCGGCACCCGCGTGGCCGTCGAGCCGCGGCACGACAGCTGGTGGACCGACGAGGTCCGCGCGCTGCTGGAGCGCTACGGCGCGGCGCTGTGTTGGGCCGACCGCGACGAGCAGCCGGTCGCTCCGCTGTGGCGCACCACCGGGTGGGGCTACCTGCGGATGCACACCGGCGCGGCGTCGCCGTGGCCCCGCTACCGGCCGGAGACCCTGCAGCTGTGGGCCGAGCGGCTGGCCGCGACCTGGGGGCCGGACGAGGACGTGCTCGTCTACTTCAACAACGACCCGGGGTGCGCCGCGGTCGTCGACGCGGTGGCCTTCGCCGAGGCGGTCCGCCGGACCGGCCGGACGCCGACCCGCGTGCCGACGTCCGCCCAGGCCACCGGCGACGCCTGGGCAGCGGCCTAGTCAGTCGTCGTCCCCGCCGTGCCGGGAGCGGTCGTCGGAGTCGTCGTCCCGGCGGTCCCGCTCCTCAGCCTCCTCCCGAGCACGCTCCTCGGCCTCGCGCGCCTCCTCGGCGGCCTCCTCGGCGGCATCCTCGGCCTCCTCCCGGGCGCGCTCCTGGGCTTCCCGCGCCTCCTCGGCGGCCTCCTCGGCCTCCTCCCGGGCCCGCTCCTCGGCCTCGCGTGCCTCCTCAGCAGCCTCCTCGGCGGCCTCGCGGGCCTCCTCCTCGGCCTCGCGCGCCACGCGGGCCGGGTCGTCGGAGTCGTCGGGGGAGTGGCTCGCGCCGGCGTCGCCCGAGCCGCGGTCGTCGGTCCCGTCGTCGTCCGTGCCGTCGTGGTGCAGGCCGTCGTCGTCCGTGCCGTCGTCGTCGGTGCTCGGGACGCCCCGGTGCTCCGTGCTGTCGTCGTCCATCCCGTCGGGGCCCGCGTCGCCGGATCCGCGGTCGTCCGTGCCGTCGTCGGCGCCGTCGCGGTCGGTGCCGTCGTCCGTGCTGTCGTCGTCCGTGCCCGTGGTGCCCGCATCGCCGGGGCCGCGGTCGGCGGTGCCGTCGTCGTCGCCGCTGCGGCCGGAGTCGCCGGCCAGGTCGTCGGAGGACGGGACGTCGAACGGGGTGACCGCCTCGATCGCGCCGGCCACGCCGTCCTGGACGGAGCCGGGCAGGGCGCCGGCGGCGCCGGCTCCGGTCACGCCGGCCACGGCGATCCCGAGGCCGGTGGCGGCCTGGACGACCACCGAGGCGGAGCCGAACTTCGCGACGAGTGCGGTGATGCCGTGGAGCAGGAACACGGGGGCTCCCTGAGGGGTGGGTGACGGGTGTCACTCCATCCATCGGCGCCGCGGACGAGAACTTGAACCTTGTAGGAGAACTTCTCCTAACGGAGGACGTCGGGGTCCTCCGCGTGCCGGACCCCCAGCGCCTCGGCGGCCTGCCCGAGCACGGTCTGCACCGACAGGGTGTCGGCCAGCGGCATGACCGCGCTCTCGGTCCGGCCGGCCCGCAGGCACTCGGTCACCTCGGCGATCTCGTGCGCGTAGCCGGTACCGGTCGGCGGGCGGGTGATGGTCTCCGGGTCGGCGCCGGTGCGGTGCAGCACGATCGTGCGCGGGTGGTGGAAGCGGGGGAGGACGTCGATCCAGCCCGCCGTCCCGAAGACCCGGGCCGCCCCGGGCGTCGGGTGCCGCAGCGAGGTGGTCAGCGTCGCCGAGCGCCCGTCGGCCCAGCCCAGCAGGAGCGCGGCGTCGGCGTCGGCGCCGGTCGGGAACCGGGAGCCCGTCGCGGCCACCGTGTCCGGCGTGCCGAGCAGCATCTGCGCGAAGGAGACGACGTACACGCCGAGGTCGAGCAGCGCCCCGCCGCCGAGCTCCAGGGCGAACAGCCGGTCGTGCGGGTCGTAGGCGCGGGACACCCCGAGGTCGGCCTGCACCGAGCGGACCTCGCCGATCGCGCCGTCGGCCACCAGCTCGCGCAGGGTGACGACCACCGGCTGGAACCGGGTCCACATCGCCTCCATGACGAAGACCCCGCGCTCCCGCGCCCGCGCGACCACCTCGGCAGCGCCGCCGGGGGTCGCGGTGAAGGCCTTCTCCACCAGCAGCGCCTTGCCCGCGTCGATGGCGCCCAGCGCGACCGCGTGGTGCTGCGGGTGCGGGGTCGCGACGTAGAGGACGTCGACGTCGGGGTCGGCCAGGACGTCGGCGTAGGACCCGTGCGCGCGGTCGAGCCCGTGCCGCCGGGCGAACGAGGCGGCCCGCTCGGCCGACCGGGAGGCGACCGCCACCGGCCGGGCGCCGGGGACGTGCACGAAGTCGCCCATCACGTTCTCCGCGATGCGGCCCGGCCCCACGATGCCCCAGCGGATCTCGTCGCTCACCGGCACGACGCTAACCGCGCAGGCAGACTGGCGCGTGTGGTGGTGCTGATCGACCCTCCCGTGTGGCCCTGGCGCGGGCGGCGGTGGTCGCACCTGGTCAGCGACGTGTCCTACGACGAGCTGCACGCGTTCGTGGCGGCGGAGCTCGGCATCCCGCGGCGGGCGTTCCAGGGCGACCACTACGACGTGCCGGAGGAGCTGCACGCGGTCGCCGTGGCCGCCGGGGCGCTGCCGGTCGGGTCGCGGGAGCTGCTGTCCCGCCTGGTGGGCGCCGGCCTGCGGCTCAGGAAGGCGCGGGGGGATCGTCCTGCGGGGGAGACCCGGCCCGCGCCCTCAGCAGGCTGAGCTCGGCGGTCAGGTTGGCCCGGGCGCGCGGCGTCCACCCGTCGGCCACCGCGGGCAGCCGGTAGAGCCGCGGCAGCGCCAGCAGGTGCTCGAGGACGGCGATCCGCCCCGCGGTGAACTCGGCGTCGGGGAGGTGCCCGTACTCCTCGCGCACCGCCGAGGCGTAGGCCGCGTAGGCCGCGGGCGGGCCGGCCAGCACCGCGAGGTCCGCGTCGCACAGCACCGCACCGTTGGCGTCGTCCGGCGCGGGGTCGTGCCCGGCGGTCAGCAGCACCAGCCGCACGACCTCCGCGACCCGCTCGTCGGGCACCAGGCCGCGCAGCCCGGCCCGCGCCCGCTCCGCGCTGACCTGCTCGTTGTCGCCGCGCCGGGGGTCGTAGACGACGTCGTGGTACCAGGCGGCCAGCCGGACGGCGTCCGGGTCGCTCGCGGCCTCCGCCAGCTCCCCGACCAGGCCCAGCACGGCGGCCAGGTGCGCGAGGTCGTGGTAGCGGCGGTGCGGCTCGCTCCACGCCGCGACGACGGCCGCCCACTCGGTGCGCGAGGTGGGGGAGTCGCCGGCCAGCTGCGCCCAGGCCTCGAACCCGACGAGGCTCATGCGACCCCGCAGGTGCGCAGGGTCAGCAGCGCGAACGCCCGCGCCGCGGTGACCAGCTCGGCGACCGGCACCCGCTCCAGCGGCCCGTGGGCGAGGTGCAGGTCGCCGGGCCCGTAGTGCAGCGTCGGGATCCCCGCGGCGGCGTAGAGCCGCAGGTCGGTGCCGGCGGAGAGGGCGCGCTCCGGGGGGACGCCGGCTCCGGTGTCGTCGACCGCCCGCTGGACGTCGGCGAGCAGCGGGTGCCCGCCCGGCAGCGCGCCGCTGGCGAACGCGCCGCCGGTCCAGGTCAGGCGGACCGGGTGCGCGGCCAGCCACGGGTGGCCCGCGCAGACCGCCGCCAGCCGGTCGGCGAACGCCGCCCGCGCCGCCTCGACCGGCTCGCCCAGCCGCACGCCGTAGCGGCCCTCGGCGACCAGCCGGTCGGGCACCGAGCTGGCCCAGTCGCCGGCCCGCACCCGCCCGATGTTGATGCCGTACGGGAAGCGGGCGCCGCCGAACCGCGGGTCGGCGTCGCGCTGCCGCTCGGCCTCGAACTCCCGCAGCGCGCCGTGCACCACCTCGAACAGCTCCAGCGCGCTCACGCCCTGGTCGCGGTGGGCGGCGTGCGCGGCCAGGCCGGAGACCTCCAGGCGGAAGGTGAGCGCCCCGGCGCAGGCGGTCACGACGGCGCCGGCGGTCGGCTCGGGGATGACGCACAGGTCGCCGCGGTGGCCGCGCCGCAGCGTGGCCCACGCCCCGAGACCGCCGTCCTCCTCGCCCACGACGGCGTGCACCGCGAGCGGCCGGGCCAGCCGCACGCCCGCCGTCCGCACCGCCGCCAGCGCGGCCAGGGAGGCGACCACCCCGGCCTTCATGTCGCAGGCGCCGCGGCCGTGGACGGCGTCGCCGGTGACGCGCGGGTCGAACGGCGACCCCGGCCACAGGTCCGGGTCGCCGGGCGGGACCACGTCGGTGTGGCCGGAGAACACCAGGGCGGGGTCGCCGTCCTCGGCGGCGGCCGTGGTCCCGACGACACCCCACGCCTCGGTGCGCTGGACCTCCTGACCCGGCCCGTCCGGTGCGGCGGCGGCCTCGGCCAGGTCGACGTCCCACCGGTCGACGGCGCAGCCGAGCTCCTCCAGCCAGTCGCCGACGAGGTGCTGCACCTCGCACTCGGCGGCGGTCCCGCCCACCGACGGGACGGCGACCAGGGCACGCAGCCGGTCGACGGCCCACTGCTCGTCCACGGCGGCCAGGACACGGGCCTCGGCGTCGGTCAGGGCGGGCACGGGCGGAGTCTGGCACGCGACCTGCCGGGCGTCCGGCGCCGCGGGCAGTAGCGTTCCCCGCCGTGACCCAACCGCCCCCTCCGCCCGGCTGGTACCCCGACCCCGCCGGGAGCGGTGGCACCCGGTGGTGGGACGGGCAGGGCTGGACCGAGCACGTGCAGGCGCCCCCGGGCGCGGTGCAGGCACCGGAGCAGCGGGCACCGGTGCAGCAGGCCCCGGCCCAGCAGGCGCCCGCGCAGTACGGGCCCTCGCTCTACGACCAGCCGGTCCTGCTGGTCAATCAGAAGACCAAGCTGGTGGAGCTGACCAACGAGTACGCGGTGCTCGACGGCAACGGCACGCAGATCGGGGCGGTCGTCGAGGTCGGGCAGAGCGGGCTGAGGAAGGCCCTGCGGTTCCTCACCGAGTTCGACCAGTTCCTCACGCACCGGCTGGAGGTCCGCGACGCCACCGGGGTGGTGCTCGTCCTGACGCGGCCGGCCAAGCTGGTGCGGTCCCGGGTGGTCGTCGAGCGGCCGACGGGGGAGGTGCTGGGCGAGATCGTCCAGGCCACCGTGTTCGGGAAGATCCGGTTCGACCTGGTGGTGGGCGGCCAGGTGGTGGGGGCCATCCAGGCGGAGAACTGGCGGGCCTGGGACTTCGCGATCACCGACGCCGCGGGCACCGAGGTGGCCAGGATCACGAAGAAGTGGGAGGGCCTGGGGCGGACCCTGTTCACCACCGCCGACCGGTACGTCGTCCTGGTGCACTACCGGCTGCCCGAGCCCCTGGCCAGCATGGTCATCGCCTCGGCGCTGACCGTCGACACCGCCCTGAAGCAGGACGACCGCGGCTTCAACTGATCCGGCCCGGGCCGTGTGAGCGGCCGTGACCGGGGGTAGCCTCGAAGACGTCCGGGCCGGGTGCATCGTGCCCCCGGGTGCCAATTGGTTATCGCCTTCGCGGACCACCGCCCCGACTCCGGTCGGGGGTCTGGAGCCGCGTTGTGCTTCTCGCCGCGAGGCGGCCGTCATCCGGTCCGGACCCCACACTCCGACGTGCCGCCGCCGGACCTCCCGCCTACCGTCGTCCACAGGTGTGACCGGGGCGACATCGGGAGGTCCCCATGGCAGGCGCGGTACAGCAGGGGCACGGCGGGACGACGGTCGACGAACGGCACCGGCTGCCGATCAAGACGCTGGTCTCGGCGAGCATCGGCAACGCGGTCGAGTGGTTCGACTGGACGGTCTACGCGACGTTCGTCGTCTTCTTCGCCGGTCAGTTCTTCCCGGCCGACAACGAGGCGCTGGCGCTGATCGGGGCGACGTCGACGTACGCGCTGGCCTTCTTCTTCCGGCCGCTGGGCGGCATCCTGCTCGGCCGGTTCGCCGACCTGCGCGGCCGCAAGGCCGGGATGCTGCTCACCATCCTGCTGATGGCCGGCGGCTCGATGGTCATCGCGATCCTGCCCACCTACGAGCAGGTCGGCTGGCTCGCGCCGATCCTGCTGCTCCTCGCCCGCATCGCCCAGGGCATGTCGCTGGGCGGCGAGGTGTCCAACGCGTCGGCCTACCTCGGCGAGATCGCCCCGCCGAACCACCGCGGGCGCTACTCGTCGTTCTTCTACATCTCCACGGGGTCGGCCCTGCTGGCCGCCTCGCTGCTCGGCGTGCTGCTGACCGGGGTGCTCAGCACCGAACAGCTGGAGTCCTACGGCTGGCGGATCGCGTTCTTCATCGGCGGCCTGCTCGGCCTGATCGGCATGTGGCTGCGCCGGTCGCTGGTCGAGACCGAGCAGTTCGAGGAGAACGCGGAGAAGGCCCGGGCGACCAAGCACCCGCTGCTGCAGACGATCAAGCACCACCCCAAGGCCGTGCTGCAGCTGATCGCCATCACGCTGCTGAACACGCTGTCCTACTACACGTTCTTCAGCGCCCTGACGCCGTTCGCGATCAGCTTCCGCGGCGCGGACAAGACCGACGTCTTCGTGGCGCTCTCGATCGGGACGGCGCTGTTCGTGGCGTTGTGCTACCCGTTCGGCAACCTGTCCGACCGGTTCGGGCGCAAACCGCAGCTGCTGGTCTGGTCCGGCGCGCTGGCGATCCTGATCGTGCCGCTGTCGTTCCTGGTCAGGGACAACCTGCTCTCGCTGATCGTGGTCTTCTGCGTCGGCCTCGGGCTCTACGCGCTGATGGCCTCCATCGCGCCGGCGATCATGAGCGAGCTGTTCCCCACCGAGCTGCGGGCCACCGGCATCGGCGCCTGGTACAACCTCACGGTCGCCACGTTCGGGGGGACGGCGCCGCTGGTCATCACCGCGCTGTCCGACGCCGGCCACCCCCTGTGGTTCTTCTGGTACGTGGCGATCGCCGCCGTGATCACCTTCTCCGTCGTCCTCACCCTGCGCGAGACCAAGGGCACCGAGCTGCTCTGAGGGGTCTCTGAGGGGCCTCAGGCGCCGGTCGGCCGGGCGACACTGCCCGGCCGCCCGATGCCGGGGCGCCCGCCTCAGCACGACCGTCGTCGTCGGAACCGATGACGACGACGGGAGACGACGATGGCGACCTACCCGAACCCCGGGCTCGAGGCGGAGCTGGCCTACCGGCGCGAGGTGCTGCAGCAGATCGGCCGCAACACCCGCACCCGGCGCGGACCCTGGTTCCGCCGCCGCCGGGCGAGCTGACGGAGGACCCCCTCCCCACCCCTCGCGGCGGCCCTCCTGCAGGGACCCGCCGCGAACCTGCGAGTGGCGGAGGGCAGGAGGGTCCTTCTGACACGATCGGCCTCGTGCCGCAGTGGGAGGACCGACCGCTGGTGGGCCGGGCCGAGGAGCTCGCCCGCCTGCTGGCCACGGTCGACCGGGCCGTCGAGGGGCGCACCTGCGCGGTGCTCGTCGCCGGCGACGCGGGGGTCGGCAAGACCCGCCTGCTCGACGAGCTCGCCGTGCGGGCGGCCGAGCGGGGGTGCCGGGTGCTCACCGGCCACTGCGTGGACCTCGGCGACGTCGGGCTGCCCTACCTGCCGTTCGTGGACCTGCTCCGCCCGGTGGCCGGCGACCCGGCCGCGGCGGGTCTGACCGGGTTGCTCACCGGACGCGGAGCGGCCGGGATGGCCGAGCTGCCCGCGGGGGACGCCGCCGACCTCGGTCGCCCGCTGCCCCGCCTGGCGCCCCGGGCGGGCCTGGACGACGGCCGGCTGCAGCTGTTCGAGTCGGTCGCCGCGCTCCTGGTCGAGCTGGCCGCCGCCACCCCACTGCTGGTCGTGCTGGAGGACGTGCACTGGGCCGACCGCTCCAGCCGCGAACTGCTGCGCTACCTGCTGGCCCGGCTGGCCGACGAGCCGATCGCACTGGTCGTCTCGTACCGCGCCGACGACCTGCACCGACGCCACCCGCTGCGGCCGCTGCTCGCCGAGCTGGTGCGGCTGCCCGGCGTGGAGCGGCTGGAGCTCGGGCCGCTGCCCGACGCGGCGGTCGGCGAGCTGGTCCGCGGGCTGGCCGCCGGCGTCGCCGAGAGGACCGTCGACGACGTCGTGGCCCGCGCCGAGGGCAACGCCTTCTACGCCGAGGAGCTGCTGGCCGCGGGCCTGGCGGGGGAGAGCCTGCCGCTGGCGCTGACCGACGTGCTCCTGGCCCGGGTCGAGCAGCTCGGAGAGGCGGCCCAGCGGGTGCTGCGCGTGGCCGCGGTCGCGGGCCGGCTGGTGCGGCACGACCTGGTCGCGGCCGTCAGCGGCCTGTCCCCGGCCGAGCTGGAGGCGGCGCTGGCCGAGGCCGTGCACCACCACCTGCTGGTCGTCTCCGACGACGGCCGCTACCGCTTCCGGCACGCGCTGCTGCGGGAGGCGGTCCTGGCCGACCTGCTGCCGGGGGAGCGGGTGCGGCTGCACGCCGCGTTCGCCGCCCACCTGGCCGCGACGCCGGGCGCGGGCACCGCCGCCGAGCTGGCCCACCACGCCCGGGGCAGCAACGACCTCGCGGGCGCCTTCTCGGCGTCGCTGGAGGCGGCGGCGGAGGCCGGCGCGGTCGGCGCGCCCGCGGAGCAGCTCCAGCACCTCGAGGCGGCCCTCGCCCTGTGGCCCGCGGTGCCGGACGCGGCCGCGCGCGCCGGGCGCGACCAGCCCACGCTGCTGCTCGACACCGCGGCGGCGGCTCGGCGGGGCGGGGAGCTGCACCGGGCGGTGGCGCTGCTGCGCTCGGCGCTGGACCTGCTCGGCGAGGACGGCGACCCGGCAGCCCGGGCGCGGGTGCACTACACCCTCGCCCAGGCGCTCGGGCGGATCGAGGACCAGGCGGCCGCGCATCGCGAGAGCAGCCGGGCGATAGAGCTGGTCCCGGCCGCACCGCCGTCCGTCGTCCGGACCTGGGCCGCGGCGACGCACGCGCGCACCAGCTACGACCTCAGCCGCTGGGCGGAGGGGGACGCGGCGGCCGACGAGGCGCTCGCCGCCGCGGACGCTCTGGGTCTGGACAGCGCGTGGGCCGACACCGCGGTGTCGCTGGCACGGGTCCGCGGGTTCGGCGACCGGGCCGCGGTGCGGGCCCGGCTGGAGGAGGCGCTGGCGCGGGCCCGCCGGTCGGGTGACACCGACGTCGAGATGCGGGTGCTGTTCAACCTGGCCGTCGTCCCGTACGAGGACGGCGCCGTGGCCGAGGCGCTGACCTGGATCGACGCCGGGCTGGGGCGGGCCCGCGCGCTCGGCGTGGAGTGGGCGTTCTACCCGGCCGAGCTGCGCCACCTGGGCGTGGTGGCCCGCTACGTCTCCGGGGACTGGGACGGCAGCCTGGAGCTCGCCGAGGGCCTGGCCCGCGTGCCCGAGATGTCGGCGCACGTGCGGGCCGCCGGGCTGCTCGTGCAGGTCGGCCGTGGCGACCCGGCCGCCGCGGAGCGCCTGGCCTGGGCCCGGGGCCTGGCCGCGCGGCTGGACGCGCACGTGCTGCTGCTCCTGGCCACCGCCGGCGCCGAGATCGACCTCGCCGCGTGGGCGGGGGACGCCGGCACCGCGGCCGAGCGGGCCCGCGCCGCGGTGCAGCAGGTGCACGCGTACTGGAACCACGACCGGCTGGCGGTGGTGCGGCTGGTCGCCACCGCGCTCGCACCGGTCGCCGACGCGGCGGCCGCGGCCCGGCTGCTCGGCGACGACGCCGGCGTGGGCCGCTGGGTCCCGGTGGGGGAGGAGCTGGCCGCACTCGGGCGCTCGGCCGTCGAGGACCACCTGCGCGGTGTGGGTGAGTACGGGGTGGAGGCGGCCGCGTGGCTGGCCCGCCTGGAGGCCGAGGCCGCCCGGCTGGCCGGCCGGGTCGAGCCGGAGCTGTGGCGGGCGGCCGTCGACGCGTTCGGCTACGGCCACGTGTACGAGGCCGCGCGGTCCCGGTTCCGGCTGGCTGAGGCGCTGCTGGCCGCCGACGACCGGGCGGGTGCGGCGGCGGAGCTGCGGGCGGTCGCCGAGGTGGCCGAGCGGCTGCGCGCCGCTCCGCTGCGGGGCGCGGTGACCGCGCTGGCCCGCCGCGGGCGGCTGGACCTGCCGGGCGCGGGTCGCAGCGCCGGTCCGGCGGCGGTGTTCACGCCGCGGGAGACCGAGGTGCTGCGGTTGCTGGCGCAGGGGCGGACCAATCGGCAGATCGGCGCGGAGCTCTACATCAGCGAGAAGACCGCCAGCGTGCACGTCAGCAACATCCTGGCGAAGCTCGGCGCCGGCGGCCGGACGGAGGCGGTGGCGATCGCCGCCGCCCGCGGCCTGCTGCCGGTCGCGACCGCACCGACCGGCGCGACCGGATCAGCTCCCTGAGCGAGCCCGCCCGAGGCCGCGCCCGCCGATGGTCGTCGACGGGCGCGGGTCTCGGCCCGGCCGGCATCGGATCGCGGTGCCGGCCGGGGAGCTCGGGGCAGGCGTCTCAGGGCGCGATGCCGATGTACTGCGTCTCGAGGTACTCCTCGATCCCCTCGACGCCGCCTTCGCGACCGAAGCCGCTGGCCTTGAGCCCGCCGAAGGGAGCCGCCGGGTTGCTGACGATCCCCTGGTTCAGGCCGATCATCCCGGCCTCCAGCGACTCGCAGACCCGCAGGGCGCGGCCGACGTCCCGGGTGAAGACGTAGGCCGCGAGCCCGAACTCGGTGGCGTTGGCCCGGGCGACGGCCTCCTCCTCCGTGGTGAACGTCGCCACCGGCGCGACCGGGCCGAAGACCTCCTCCCGCAGGATCCGCGCCGTCGCCGGGACACCGGTCAGCACCGTCGGCGCGTAGAACCAGCCGGGCCCGTCGAGTGCGTGTCCGCCGGTGGCGACCTGGGCTCCCCGCTCGACGGCGTCGGCAACCAGCTCGGCGACCTTGCGGCGGCCGGCCTCGTCGACCAGCGGGCCGACGTCGACGCCGGGGTCAGTGCCCCGGCCCACGACCAGCTCCCGCATCCGCTCGGTCAGCCGGCGGGTGAACTCCTCGGCGACCCCCGCCTGGACGTGGAATCGGTTCGCGGCCGTGCAGGCCTGTCCCACGTTGCGCATCTTCGCCGCCATCGCGCCCTCCACCGCGAGGTCGAGGTCGGCGTCGTCGAAGACGAGGAAGGGGGCGTTTCCGCCCAGTTCCATCGAGGTCCTGAGCAACTGCTCGGCCGACTGCTCGACGAGCCGCTGCCCCACGCCGGTGGACCCGGTGAAGGACAGTTTGCGCAGCCGCGGGTCCCGGATCAGCGGCTCCATGACCTGCCCGGCGGTGGAGGTCGGGACGACGTTGAGCACCCCGTCGGGGAGCCCGGCGTCCATGAGCACCTCCGCCAGCGCCAGCATGCTCAGCGGCGTCTGCGCGGCCGGCTTGACGACCATCGTGCAGCCGGCCGCGACCGCCGGCCCGATCTTGCGGGTGCCCATCGCCATGGGGAAGTTCCACGGTGTGATGAACAGGCACGGTCCGACCGGACGCTTGGTCGTCAGCAGCCTGGTGCGGCCGTCCGGGGAGGTCGAGAAGCGGCCGCTGATGCGCACCGCCTCCTCCGCGAACCAGCGCAGGAACTCGGCCGCGTAGAGGACCTCGGCCCGCGACTCCGCGACCGACTTGCCCATCTCCAGCGTCATGAGCAGGGCGAACCGGTCGGCGTCGGCCACCAGCACCTCGTAGGCCCGGCGCAGGACCTCACCGCGGTGGCGCGGCGGGGTGGCCGCCCACGAGGCCTGCGCTGCCGTGGCCGCCGCCAGGGCGGCGTCCCCGTCGGCCACGCCGGCGTCGGCGACGTGGGCCAGGACCTGACCGGTGGACGGGTCCTCGACCGGGAAGGTCCGGCCGCCGGCGGACGGTCGCCACGTCCCCCCGATGAGCAACTGCGTGGGCACGCTCGCCAGGACATCGGTCTCGGGCGGGCGCAGCCCGACGACGGCGGTCATCGGGCACTCCGGCGGCGCAGCCGGTCGATGATCACCGCGGCGACGAGGAGTCCGCCGAGAACCACCTCCTGCACGTAGCTGGGGACGCGGATGAGGTTCATGCCGTTGGAGAGGACGACGAGGAACAGCGCGCCCACGGCCACGAGCCCGAGTCGGCCCTCGCCCCCGAAGAACGACGTCCCGCCGAGCACTGCGGCGGCGATCGCGAGGATCACGTACTCCTGGCCCAGCGTCGGCTCGCCGGAGGAGACGCGGGCGGTCAGCAGCACGCCGGCGAGCGAGGTCAGCACGCTGCACATCACGAACGCGGTCACCTTGGTGCGCAGGACCGGGACGCCGACCAGCCGGGCCGCGTCCTCGCCGCCGCCGACGGCGAAGAGATAGTGGCCGAGCACGGTCCAGCTGAGCAGGAACCAGACGGCGCCCAGGACCACGACGGCGATGAGGAACGAGACCGGGATGCCGGCGACGTCCGAGGCGCCCAGGACACTGGTGAAGCCGTCGGGCAGACCGGTGATCGGCGTGCCCGCGGAGAGGAGCAGGGCGAGACCCGTGGCCACCGATGCGGTGCCGATGGTGACGATGAACGACGGCACCTTGAACCTGGCCACGACCAGCCCGTTCACCAGGCCGATGACGATGCCGACGGCGATGCCGGCGAGCACGCCGAGCGGGACCGAGCCGGTGGACACCATCACCGTGCTGGAGACGACGCTGGTGAGGGCGATGGTGGCGCCGACCGACATGTCGATCTCGGCGGTGAGCAGCACGAGCATCTGGGCGATCGTGACCAGCAGCAGGAACGACAGCTGCCGCGAGATGTTGGTCCCGTTCACCGCGGAGAGGAACCGCGGCTCGATCACGGCGAACGTCGCGACCGCGACGACGAGCAGCACCGGGAGCAGGCCGAAGCGCAGCAGCGCATCGGTCGGGCGGCGCTTGGCCTCGGCGCGCCCCGGGGGCGGCGGGGTGGCGGCGGGCGCGGTCGTCCCGGCCGGCCGCTGCTGGACGGGGGACGCGTGTGTCATGACGTACTCCCTGATAGGGCGGGGGACGGCTCGGTGTCGGAGGGCCCTGTACCGGAGGTCGGGGACCCGAAGAAGGCGGTGACGATGTTGTGCTCGGTCACGTCACGGCCGCGGAGGTCGGCGACCACGCGGCCCTCGCGGACCGCGTAGACCCGGTGCGCCAGGCCGAGGATCTCCTCGGTGTCCGAGGAGATGAGCAGGACGGCTCCACCGGAGGCGCACAGCCGCTTGACGTGCTGGTAGACGTCGAGCTTGGCGCCGACGTCGATGCCGACGGTGGGCTCGTCGAACACGTGGACGGCGAAGTCGCGGGCGAACGCCCGGGCGAGCAGGGCCTTCTGCTGGTTGCCGCCGGAGAAGCCGAGCACGTTCTTCTGCGGCTGGGCCGGCTTGATGCTCAGCTGCTCCACGACCTCCTGCACGCGGCCGGCGCGCCGGGGCCGGCTGACGACGCCGAAGCGGTTCACCGTGCCGGCCACCAGCGACGACAGGATGACGTTCTCGCCCAGCGTGGCGGTCTTCACCAGGCCCTCACGGTGCCGGTCGGCGGGGTAGTAGATGAGTCCCCGGTCAATCGCCGCCCGCGGGGTGCGCGGGGTGACCGGCTCGCCGTCGATCTCCACCTGTCCGCCGGTGATCCGCTCCAGCCCGAAGCAGGCGCGCCCGATCTCCGACTTGCCGGACCCGACCAGGCCGGCCAGGGCGACGATCTCCCCGGCCCGGACCTCGAGCGAGACCTCCTGGAAGGCAGGGGTGCACAGGTCCCGGATCCGCAGCCGCACGGGGCCGAGGTCCTGCGGCACCTCGGGGAAGAGCTCGTCGAGCGAGCGGCCGGTCATCAGCTCGACGAGCTGGTCGTCGCTGACGTCCCGCGCGGTGCGCGTCCCGGCCCAGCGGCCGTCGCGGAGCACCGTGACCCGATCGGCCAGCTCACGGACCTCGGCCAGCCGGTGGGAGATGTAGACGATCCCGACACCCTCGGCCTTGAGCCGGCCGATGACGTCGAACAGCCGCCGCGCCTCGCCGGCGCTGAGTGAGGCCGTGGGCTCGTCGAGGATGAGGACCGGCGAGCGCCGGTGCAACGCCCGAGCGATCTCGATCAGCTGCAGCTGGGCCCGGGAGAAGCCCTCCAGAGTGCTGCGGGGGTCGAGGTCGACGCCGATCCGGGCGAGCGCCTCGCGGGCTTCGGCGTGCATTCGCCGCTTGTCCCGCACGCCACCCCGCCGCAGCTCCCGCCCCAGGAACAGGTTGTCGGCCACGGTCAGGGTGCGCACGAGCGCCAGTTCCTGGAACACCGTGCTGACGCCGAGAGCGACCGCTCCGGGGGGCGTGAGGTCGCCGACCGCGCGCCCCCCGATGACGACGTCCCCCTCGTCCCGGGCGACCGATCCCGACAGGACCTTGATCAGCGTGGACTTGCCGGCACCGTTCTCGCCGAGCAGGGCGTGCACCTCCCCGCGCCGCAGCTCGAACGAGACGCGCTCGATCGCAGCGACGCCGCCGTACCGCTTCGTGATCCCCTCGGCCCGCAGGACGACGTCGTCCGTGTCGGCGCTCATCGACGGTCCTCCCTCGTGCAGTCGGTCAGGCGGACACGGAGAACTGGGGATCCCAGCCCTCGGGCGCGAACGTGGTCTCGGGGATGAAGTCGGCGAGGTTCTCGGCCTCACCGGCCGCGGGGCCGCAGACGCGGACCGGGGCGGGGAAGGCCCGCTGCATCTCGTCGTCCAGCGGGATGCCCTCGAGCAGCCGCACCGCCATGTCGACGGTCATCCGGGCCTGGATGACGGGCTGGTCGGAGACGCCGCAGGTGACCTTGCCGGCTTCGATCAGGTCGAAGGTCGACGGGATCATGTAGTCGGCGAGGATGGCCTTGCCGTCGGCACCGCCCAGCGTCGCGGCCGCCTCAGCGGTGACCGCCGTGCCGGCGATGACGGTGACGTCGGGGTTGGCCTGCAGGGTGTCCTCGACCAGGCGCAGCTGGACGTTCTTGTCGGTGTCCCCGTACTTGGTGTCGGCGATCTCGGCGCTGCTGCCCTCGAGCGCCGTCTCGATGCCGGAGGTGGCGTCCTCTGCCCAGCCCGCGCCCGCCGGGCCGGGGAACCAGGCCACCTGGTCCGGGGCGCCGCGCTCGGCCAGGTAGTCGCCGACCGCCGCGCCCATCTCCCGCCAGGCGAGCACGGCGCGCGCGTCGACCTCCTCGTTGGAGATGCCGTTGAGGCCATCGACGACGACGATCCCGTCGGCGCGCAGCTGGTCGACCTTGGCGTCGAGCCCGTCGAAGCTGATCGCGCCGATGATGATCGCCTGCGCACCGGCGGCGACGCAGTCGTCGATCTGGTTGAGCTGGTTGGCCAGCTCGGTGTAGCCGCCGGCCTCGTAGACGTTCAGCTCGATGCCCAGCCGCTCGGCCTCGGTGACCAGGCCGTAGTCGGTCGCCACCCAGTACGGGTCCTTCACGTGCGGGAGCACCGCGCAGACCTGCCAGGTGTCTGTGGTGATGTCCGACGGGATGGCGTTGTAGACGCCGTCGGTGGACGGGCCGCTGCACCCTTCCGGCGTGGTGCCCTCGGCCGCGCAGTCGACGAACTGCGCGGGGTACCACCACGCGTCCTGCGCGAGGGCGGCCTCGATCTCGTCGGCCGAGGCGTCGTGCGAGCCCTCGGTGGAACCGGGGACCGGCTGGGAGGTGTCCCAACCTCCTCCGGTCCCGCCCTCGGCGTCCCCGCCGCAGGCGGTGAGCGACAGGGCGGTCAGCGCCGCCAGACCGAGCGCGGGCATCTTGCGAGATGACATGACGTCTCCTGGGGTCGTCGCCGCCCGGCCGGGCGGTCGAGGGGAGGGCCGCCCGGCCGGGCGGTCGAGGGGGCGGGGAGCGGACTAGCGGGACGAGACGAGCTCGGCGCCGGCGTGTGCGGCCACGTTGACCTTGGACTGCCAGCGGCGGGAGCGGCCGGCGGCCCAGACGAGGGCGCTGCGGACGTCGGTGATCGGCCTGGGCCAGCGGGTGCCGACCTTGCCGTAGAGCCGGGAGTACTTCTGGGTGGCGTCGGTGACCGGGCGCTGGCGCGCCTCCCACACCTCCAGTGCGGTCGGGACGTCGTCGTGCTGCTCGAGCACCGAGGCCAGCGTGTACCCGTTGGTCATGGCGAGGCAGGCGGCCTGGCCGAGGTTGGGTGCCATGGCGCTGGCCGCGTCGCCGACCAGGGCGACCCGGCCCTTCACCCAGCCGTGGCACTGGACGTCGCCGAACGAGGCCCAGCGTGACTCGTTGGGGATGCGCTCGAAGATGCTGCGCAGCTCGGGGAAGGACTCGGTCCAGGACTCGACGTTCAGCGGCTTCTGCCGGCCGACGAGGTCCTTGGCCGGGCAGCAGGTGTAGATGTACACCTGGTCGGGGGTGACCGGGACGACGCCGACTCGGCGGCCGCCGTTCCAGTACTCCAGGGTGTTCCCGACGGGGTCGCTGGGCTGCCGCGGGATGAGGTGCCGGCTGCAGCCGTCCTGGAGGTCCCGCACGGCCAGGTCCAGGCCGACCGCGCCCCGAACCGGCGAACCGACGCCGTCCGCCCCGACCACCAGATCGGCGGAGAGGCGCTCCCCGCTGTCGAGGAGCAGCTCCCCCTCCGGGGTCGCGCCGACCACCAGGGAGGAGGTGCGCACCTCCACGCCCGCAGCCCGCGCCGCGTCGGCCAGTGCCCGGTGCAGGTCCGTCCGCAGCACCGTGAACAGTCGCGTCTCGCTGTCCTTCATCCAGTCGTCCTGGAGCAGGCGCCCTCGCTCGTCGTAGAGCCGCCAGCTGTCGACCCGCTCGGCCCGGGCGAGCGCCTGGTCGGCCGCGCCGATCTGCTCGAGGACGCGCACGGCGTTCTCCCAGATGAAGATGCCGGCGCCGATCTCGCGCAGCTCACGTCCGCGCTCGTGCAGGCGGACGCTCCATCCGCGCTGTGCCAGGGCGGTGGCGACGGTCAGCCCAGCCAGCCCTCCACCTGCGATCTCGGCGTGCTGCTGAGTTCCCACGTGCCAGAACCTCCGTGTCTCCGGTGCGGTGCACCCTCGCGTGCCAACGGCCGTTCGCTGCTCCAGCGCGACCGTGGTCACAGACACAAACAGTCGGTGTGATTCATGTCAAGGGCGTGATTCGTCGAGCAAGAGCATCAGTCGGACGTGTTTCGTCGGAAGGGCGGGCTTGTAACGGTCTGCACGTCCCACAGTGGCTCGGCTTCGTAGTGATCCGTCGTCGCGCTCGGTCCCAAGGGCCTAAACCGTCGTTGACTCGGGTCCAACGGGGTGCATACAGTCGCAACGCCAGTGTCACCACGGCCACGCGCAGTCAGGAGACAGTCCCGCATGACCACGCCCGCCGATCTCGTCCTGCTCTCCGACCGGGTGCTCTGGATGACCGCGGGGGAGCCGGTCACTGCCGGCTTCGTCGCCGTCGGCGGGGGCCGGATCGTGGCCACCGGGCCCCGCGAGGAGGCCGAGCGGTACGTCGGTCCCGCCACCGAGGTGGTCGACGCCGGCAGCCGGCCGGTGATGCCGGGCTTCGTCGACGTGCATGCCCACGTCGAGGTCGCGGCGCGCACGGCCTACCAGACGGTCGACGTCCGCGCCCCCGGGTGCGCCGGCGTCGCCGACGTCCTGGCCGAGCTGCGGGCGGCGCTCCCCCAGGCCGTGGACGGGTGGCTGGTCGGACAGGGGAACCTGTTCTACGACCAGAAGCTCGCCGACCGGCGGTTGCCCACGCGGGCGGAGCTGGACTCGGTCAGCCAGGACGTGGCGATCGTGATCCGCGCCGGTGGGCACGTCAGCATCCTCAACAGCCGCGCGCTGGAGCGCGCCGGCATCGGCCGCGACTACGCGGCGGCCGACTACAGCATCACCGGGCTGCCGACCGTCGAGCGCGACGAGTCCGGCGAGCCGACGGGCGTGGTCAAGGAGATGGACAACCTCCTCCCGCTGCCGGCGCTGTCGGGGGAGGCGCTGCGAGCGGCGCTGAAGGAGGGCGTCCACGACCTCTTCACCCGGTACGGGGTGACGACCGTCGGCGAGATCAGCGAGACCCTCGAGGGGATCCGGCTCTACGACGAGTTGCACCAGGCGGGTGAGCTGGGCACCCGCGTGCGGGTCTACCTGTGGGCGCCCGGCACGGTGTCCCTTGACGACGCATGCCGGCACCGGGAGGTCGTTCCCCTGGACAGCGACGAGGACCTCGTCCGCATCCACGGCGTCAAGATGTTCTCCGACGGAGGCTTCTCGGCCTCCAGTGCGGCGGTGAAGCAGCCCTACGTCGGCCACGGTGACTTCTGCGGGCACGTCGCGCTGTCCCCGGTCCAGATCGGGGAAGCGCTGAGGCGCACCGCCGAGGCCGGCCTGCAGCTCGCCGTGCACGCCAACGGTGACCGGGCCCAGGAGGAGGTGTGCGCGGCGATCGCTGCCGCCGGACCGCTGCCGGCCGGAGCGCCACGGCCGCGCGTCGAGCACGCCGGCAACTTCCTGCCCGAGCCGGAGGTCACCACGGCGGCCTGGCGGGAGGCGGGCATCATCCCGGTTCCGCAGCCGGTCTTCCTCTACACCTTCGGCGACTTCTTCCCCGCCCGCCTCGGCGAGTACGGGTCGCAGGGCCGCTTCCCGTTCCGGCGGCTGCTGGACGAGGGCTGGCCCATCACCGGGAGCTCCGACGTCTGGATCGGCTCGGAGGACCGGGCGACCAACCCGTTCTTCAGCATCTGGAACACCCTCCGCAGGCAGTCCTTCTTCGGCGACACCATCGACGCCGACCAGCGGATCACCGTGCTCGAGGCGCTGCGGATGCACACCTCCAGCGCGGCGGCCACCCTCGGGGAGGCCGACCGGCGGGGCAGCATCGAGGTGGGCAAGGACGCCGACCTCGTCGTTCTGGACCGCGACCCCACGGCGTGCGCCGACGACGAACTGCTCGAGGTGCTGGTCGACGAGGTCTACCTCGGTGGGCGGCGCGTCCACCAGAGGGCCGCTCCTGGCCGATGACGGCGAGGCCGCGACCTATGTTGTCGCTCATGCCAGGCGCGCCGAACATCGTCCCGGGGTTCCTCCACGGGGATGTGCGGCCGCCGCACTCCGACGACGTCGTGCTGCTGTCGGAGACCGACCGGGCGCTGGTGCAGATCCTGCAGGCCGACGGGCGTCGGTCCTTCGCGGCCATCGCCCGGGAGCTGTCCCTGCCCGAGAAGACCGTGCGGCGCCGCGTGCAGGAGCTCATCGACAGCCGGGTCATCCGCATCACCACGGTCGCCGACCCCGCCGTCCTGGGCCTGACCGTCGGTGCGCTCGTCGGCGTGCAGGTCGACGGCCGGCGTAGCCTGCGCGCGCTGGTGGCCTCGCTCGCCGAGCTCGACTGCGTGGACTACGCGGTGATCACCACCGGCCGCTACGACGCGCTGGTCGAGGTGCTGTGCCGGGACTCGGTGGAGCTGCTGGCCGTGCTGGACGAGTCCTTCGTCCAGGCTCCCGGCGTCCACCGTGCGGAGGTCTTCCCCTACTTGCGGCTGCACTACCAGGAGCCCGCCTGGCACGCGACGCGCAGCAAGCCGGACAACCCGCCGGCCCAGCCGCGCGAGCTGCTCGGTGACGTGGACAAGCAGATCGTCAGCGGGCTCAACGCAGACGGCCGGGTCGCCTTCGCCACGATCGGCAACGAGCTGGGCATGTCGGAGTCGCAGGTCCGCAAGCGGGTGAACCGTCTGGTCGAGAGCGGGGTCGTGCGCATCACGGCGCTCGCTGACCCGCGGAGTCTCGGGTTCGGCGTCCAGGCGTGGGTGGCGATCGGCGTGCGCCCGGGCCACCGGGTGGAGGAGCTGGCCGACGCCTTGACCCGGCTCCCCTCGATCGCCTACGTCGTCGCCACGGCGGGGCGGTTCGACCTGTTCGCCGAGGTGGTGTGCCGGGACGCGCACGAGCTCATGCGCCTGGTCGACCTCGAGGTGCGGAGCCTGTCGGGAGTCAGTCACACAGAGCTGCTCATCTGCCTCGACCTCTACTACCGTCCGGTCCAGCCCACCGCCTGAGAGCTGCTGCTCAGCCAGCGGGGCGGTGCCCCACCGGAGGCTGCACGCCACGCGGACGGGCTGCGGGCGGCACGAGGACGCCCTCGGGCGACGATGTCAGAGCATGGTGCGCAGGCGCTCCCGGCGGGCGCGGAGCACCTCGACCGACGCCGAGGCCGAGGGCGGCCCGGGCACCGACTTGCGCAGCTGGGTGTGCACCACCGCGTGCGGCGTGGACGTCTTGGCCGACACGCGGCTCACCAGCCGGTTGATCTCCCGCCGCAGCTCGGCGGCGTCGCGCCAGGAGCGGCCGGCGTCGTCCTCCTCGGGGTGGTCCTCGACCGGGAAGAGGCCGCCGTCCTCGTCGTCGTGGTGGGCGCGCTCGGCGATGCGGGCACGCAGTTCGTCGTCCCGCTTGGCGAGCAGCGACGCGGTCTGCTCGGCGGTGAGCAGACCGGGGATGCCGAGGAACTCCTCCTCCTCGGCGCCCAGCGACACGGTCGCCGGCCGGCCCTCACCGGTGTGCGCGGTGCCGCCGTGCAGCACGTGGGCGAAGCGCGCGTCGGCCTCCAGCGCCTCGAACTGCTTGACGCCGTCGGGCACCTCCCGCTCCTTGGGCGGCAGGGGGTCGAGGTCGAGCTCCTCGGGGTCCTTGGCCTTGGGCGGCGGCATGACGTGGTTGCGTTCCTTCTCCATGGACGCCGCCAGGCCGAGCAGCGGCCGGACGGCGGGGAGGAACACGGTGGCCGACTCGTGCGCGGCCCGGGAGCGGACCACGCGGCCGACGGCCTGGGCGAAGAACAGCGGCGTCCGGTAGGAGGTCATCCACGCCAGGACGGCGGCCCGCGGGACGTCGACCCCCTCGGAGATCATCCGCACGCAGACCGCGATGCGGGCCGACCCGGTCGCGAACCGCTCGATCTTCTTCGAGGCCTTCGGGTCGTCGGAGAGGATGAGCTCGGGCGCCTTCCCGGTGACCCGCCTGACGATGCGGGCGTAGGCGCGGGCGTCGTCCTGGTCGCTGGCGAGGATCAGCCCCGCCGCGTCGGGCATGCCGCCCGCCTCGCGCAGGTGGGTGATCCGGTCGTCCATCGCCGCGATCACGTGCGGCACCCACTGGCCCTTGGGGTCCAGCGCCGTCCGCCACGCCTGCATCTCGACCGAGCGGGTGCCGGCCTCCGAGAGCGACGCCGCCACCACCTCGCCGGCGGAGTTCCGCCAGCGAGACGTGCCGGTGTACGCGGCGAAGACGACCGGGCGGACGACGTTGTCGGCCAGGGCCTCCTTGTAGCCGTAGGTGTAGTCGGCGCGGCTGACCAGGCCCATGCCGCCCTCGCCGTCGTCCCCCTCGAACCCGTCCTCCTCGTAGCGGACGAAGGGGATGCGCTCGTCGGCCTTGGTGCGGAAGGGCGTCCCGGTGAGGCACAGCCGGCGGGCGGCGAAGCCGTAGGCCTCCTCGACGGCCTCACCCCAGGAGAGGCCGTCGCCGGCGTGGTGGACCTCGTCGAGGATGACCAGCGTCTTGACCGCGGTGGCGCGCGCGGCGTGCAGCATCGGCTTGCCGGCGACCTGCGCGTACGTCGTCACGTAGCCCTGGGTGCCGGCGCGCACCGGACCGACGGCGTTGGTCAGCCCCGGGTCGAGGACGATGCCCATCCGGTCAGCCGCGTCGGCCCACTGCAGCCGCAGGTGGTCGGTCGGGCACACCACGATGACGCGGGCCACCTCGCGGCGCTGCAGCAGCCGGGCGGCCAGGGTGAGGGCGAAGGTCGTCTTGCCCGCGCCCGGGGTCGCGGTGACGAGGAAGTCCTTCGGTGACTCCTGCTCGTACTTCTCCAGAGCGGCCTGCTGCCAGGCCCGGAGCGGTCGGCTGGTCCTCTGCGGGGCGACCGCCTCCGCGCGTGTTGCACTCCCCATGTCGTCGGCCATCCTGCCTGCGGGAACGGCAACACGCCCAACCGGCCGCCTCCCGCGCGCCACGGTCCGTCCGACGTATGGGGCCTGCCGGTGGCCCGCTGACCTGCACGGATGCGCGCAGCCGCGCGGAGGTGTGGCGATCGTCTCGGGCTGCGGGACGGGTCGTTCCGTCACGGCGGCCCCAGCTGCCCCGCAGCCCACGACCGGCGGCTCCCTGCAGGGTCCCGCCGCGAGCTTGCGAGCGGTGGGGGCAGGGGGTCCTTCTTCAGTCGGCGGGCTCGTCCACCCAGTCGGGGCCGTTGACCTCGCCGGGGCCGGCCAGGTCGTCGGCGTCGACGATCGTGTACGCGTAGCCCTGCTCGGCCAGGAAGCGCTGCCGGTGGGCGGCGTACTCGGCGTCCAGGGTGTCGCGGCTGACGACCGTGTAGAAGTGCGCCTGCCGGCCGTCGGCCTTGGGCCGCAGCACCCGGCCGAGGCGCTGGGCCTCCTCCTGCCGCGAGCCGAAGGTGCCCGACACCTGGACGGCGACGGCCGCCTCCGGCAGGTCGATCGAGAAGTTCGCCACCTTCGACACGACCAGCGTGCGGATCTCCCCGGCGCGGAAGGCGTCGAACAGCTTTTCCCGCTCGCGGTTGGTGGTCGAGCCCTGGATGACCGGGGCGTCCAGCGCCTGCCCGAGCTCCTCGAGCTGGTCGAGGTAGGCGCCGATGACCAGCTTCTGCTCGTCGGGGTGCCGGTCGAGCACGCGGCGGATCACCGGCAGCTTGGACGACGCCGTGGCCGCGATGCGGTACCGCTCCTCGGGCTCGGCGACCGCGTAGGTCATCCGCTCCTCGTCGTCGAGCGACACCCGGACCTCGATGCACTCGGCCGGCGCGATGTAGCCCTGGGCCTCGATGTCGCGCCACGGGGCGTCGTAGCGCTTCGGGCCGATGAGGGAGAAGACGTCGTCCTCCCGGCCGTCCTCGCGCACGAGGGTGGCGGTGAGGCCCAGCCGCCGGCGGGACTGCAGGTCGGCGGTCAGCCGGAAGATCGGCGCGGGCAGCAGGTGCACCTCGTCGTAGACGATCAGGCCCCAGTCCTGGGCGTCGAACAGGTCCAGGTGCCGGTACTCGCCCTTCCGGCGGGTGGTGATCACCTGGTAGGTCGCGATGGTGACCGGGCGGATCTCCTTGCGCTCGCCCGAGTACTCGCCGATCTCCTCCTCGGTCAGCGAGGTGCGGGCGATCAGCTCGCGCTTCCACTGCCGGCCGGCCACGGTGTTGGTGACCAGGATCAGCGTGGTGGCCTTGGCCTCGGCCATCGCCGCGGCCCCCACCAGCGTCTTGCCCGCTCCGCAGGGCAGGACGACGACTCCCGAGCCGCCGGACCAGAAGCCCTCCACGGCCTCCTGCTGGTAGTCGCGCAGGTGCCAGCCGTCCTGCTGCAGCTCGATGGGGTGGGCCTGGCCGTCGACGTAACCGGCGAGGTCCTCGGCCGGCCAGCCGACCTTGAGCAGCGCCTGCTTGAGCCGCCCGCGCTCCGACGGGTGGACGACGATGGTGTCGTCGTCGATCCGGGCGCCCAGCATCGGGGCGACCCGCTTGGAGCGGACGACCTCCTCGAGCACCGCCCGGTCGGAGCTGGTCAGCACCAGCCCGTGCACCGGGTTGTTGACCAGGGTGAGCCGGCCGAACCGGTCCATGGTGTCGGCGACGTCGACCAGCAGCGCGTGCGGAACCGGGTAGCGGGAGTACCGCACCAGCGCGTCGACGACCTGCTCGGCGTCGTGCCCCGCGGCGCGGGCGTTCCACAGCGCCAGCGGGGTGACCCGGTAGGTGTGCACGTGCTCGGGGGAGCGCTCCAGCTCGGCGAAGGGCGCGATCGCGGCCCGGCACTCGCGGGCCAGCGGGTGGTCGACCTCGAGCAGCAGGGTCTTGTCCGACTGGACGATGAGGGGTCCGTCGTTCACGGTGACCTTTCGGCAGGCGTGGGGGGACGGCGGCCACGCAGGGCCTCCGACACGGTAACCACGGGGACCGACAGGGCCTTCCCGCCCGAGCGGGTCGAGATCCCGTGATCGCGCACGTCACACTCGCCAACCGTGCGAGATCACGCGATCCCGACGGGCGGCGTCGGGTCCCGTCGACGGGTGTCAGATCCACTCCCGCAGCCGCAGCGGGGCCTCCTCCTCCCCGCCCGGCCGCCGCAGCAGCACCTGGTTGACGCCCATCCGCCCGTTCTCGAAGGCCAGCGCGCAGGCGGCCATGTACAGCCGCCACACCCGCGCCCGGCCCGGCGTGGTGAGCGCGACCGCGGCGTCCCAGCGCTTCTCGAGCCGCTCGACCCACGCCCGCAGGGTCAGCGCGTAGTGCCGGCGGAGCGCCTCGACGTCGAGCACCTCCAGCCCCTGGCCCTCGAACGCGGCCACCGTGCCGGCCAGGCTGAGCAGCTCGCCGTCGGGGAAGACGAACCGGGTGATGAACGTGTCGTTGTCCCAGTCGGCCGCGCCGGCGTTCCACGAGATCGCGTGGTTGAGCAGCCGGCCGCCGGGGCGCAGCAGGTCGTGCAGCGCGCGGGCGTACCCGGCCATGCCGGCGGCGCCCACGTGCTCGGCCATCCCGATGGAGCTGATCGCGTCGAACGGGCCGTCGGCGACGTCCCGGTAGTCCTGCACCCGGATCTCCACCCGGTCGGCCAGCCCGGCCTCGGCCACCCGCGCCCGGGCGAGGTCGGCCTGCGCGGTGGACAGCGTGATCCCGACGACCTGCGCGCCGTACCGCTCGGCGGCGTGCAGCGCCAGGCTGCCCCACCCGCAGCCCACGTCGAGCAGCCGGGCCCCCGGGGCCAGGGCGAGCTTGCGGCAGACGAGGTCGAGCTTGGCCTCCTGGGCCGCCTCCAGCCCGGTGGCCGGCGACTCCCAGACGGCGCACGAGTAGACCATCGAGGGGCCGAGGACCATCGCGTAGAAGTCGTTGCTCAAGTCGTAGTGGTGCGAGATCGCGGCGGCGTCCCGGGCCTTCGAGTGCCGCCGTCCGAACCGCCGCAGCCGAACCTCCTCCGGCGGCGGGGCCGGCTCGGGACCGAGGGCACCGAGGGAGACCGCGGTGCGCACCAGCGCCAGCCGCTCCGCGAGCGTCGGCGCCGGCACGTCGTCGGAGGCCAGCCGCCCGGACGCGGACAGCGCCGCCAGCGTGTCGAACACGTCGCCCTCGAGGTCGAGCTCCCCGGCGACGTAGGCGCGGCCCAGCCCGAGCTCCCCGGGCGACCACACCAGCCGCCGCAGCGCCCGCCGGGAGCGGACGGCGACCACCGGTGCTCCTTCGGGCCCGGCCACGGACCCGTCCCACGCCCGCAGCCGGACGGGCAGCTGGTCGACACCCAGGACCCCCTGCACGGCTCCGACGAGCCGGGCCGCGACGGTCTGCTCAGTCCCCATGGCCTGGCAGGGTCGTGCGAGCCGTTGCGTGGGACAAGCGGTTGCGGCACGGATCACCCGGACGCGGCGGACTCCCCGTCCTCGACGAGGGCCACCGACGTGATCCGGTGGACGGCGAAGGTGCGGCTCTCCCCGCGGCGCTCGTCGTACCCCTGCAGGTACCCGCCGGCCAGGGACACCGGCTGCACCACCCGCTGGCTGCCGCTGCCCTGCGCGTCCACGTACCCCAGCCACACCGGCACGCCCTCGCGGACGGCGCGGGACAGCAGCTCCAGCGTGCCGGCGGTGGTCACCCCGGGGACCTGGCGCACCGCCTCGCCGCGGCGGGCGGCCAGGGCGGCGTCGCCGGCGCGGATCTCGCGGACCGTCGCGGCCACCTCCTCGCCGGTCAGCGGCCGCGGCGCCTGCGGGGCGGCCGCGCCGGGCCGGCGTCCGGCGGCGCGCGGGCGGGCCGGGGGCCGGGTGAGGACGGCGCCGCCGGGGGACTCGCCGGCCGGCGCGTACCCGGCGGCGCGCAGCACGGTGAGCACCTCGTCGGCGCCGAGTGCGCTGACCAGCACCCCGGGCGCCAGGCGGCGCAGCTCGGCGTCCGCCGTCCGCCGGTCGTTGAGCACCTGGGAGAGCAGCCCGTGGTCGTCGGAGCGCACGTAGCTCTCGATCGCGCCGACCCGCAGCCGGCCGTGCTGGCGGGCGACGTCGTCCACCAGGTAGTCCAGCGCCTGGGGGACCGGCGTCCGGGAGGCGCGGGCGAAGAACTCGTGCAGGTCGGTGGCCGACCACCCGGAGTCCAGTGCCCGCCGGACGCTGCCCTCCGACACCCGGAACACCGTCGCCCCGCCGGAGGACTCGACGTCGGCGACGACGGCGAGGGTGTCGGCGAGCTCGGCGACCAGCGGTCCCGGGGCGATCAGGGACAGGTCGGGCTGAGCCAGCACGTGGTCGACCGGCTGGGGCAGCAGGCCGCGCACGCCGTCGGCCGCGCCGTCCTCCCCGCCGGCGAGCAGGCCGCGGCCGCCGGCGGAGAGCACCCCGCCGACCAGCACACCGAGCCGGGCGGCCTCGGCGAGCAGGTCGGGCACCGGGGCCAGCCGGTCGGCCCGCCGCGGGGTCCGCCAGCGCAGCAGCGCCACCAGGTCGTCCGCGGCCAGGCCCGTGCCCGGCCGGTACTCGGCGAGGGCGGCCAGCGCCGAGCGGCGGATCGCCGGGGCGGTGTGCCGCACCAGGTCGGGGGAGAGGGCGTTGACCGCCTTGCCCGCCACGTCCCGCTGACCGGCCAGCGAGGGCAGCCGGACGGCGTCCAGCCACCCGGCGGCGAGCGTTGCCCACCGGTCGGGGAGGTCCTGCTCGCGCCACAGGTCGTAGGCCCGGGTGGGCAGCCACTCGTCGCGGTGCGGGCCGCCGACGTCGAGCAGGCCGGCGACGTGGGCCAGCTCCAGCAGCCAGCCGGCCTCCGGCTCGGGGACGTGCAGCGCGCGGGCCACCCGCTTCTGGTCGCGGACGCCGATCCCGCCGCTGCGCAGCAGTCCGGCCGGCTCCTCCTCGAGCAGCACCAGCAGCTCGCCGACCCGGCCGATGGTCTCCAGCGCCGCGCCGGCGGCCTGCCGGTCCACCACGGCCGGGTCGCGCGAGACCGTCGCGGGCTCCGGGCGCAGCCGGGGCGGGCCGTAGGGGCGGCCGCCCCGCAGCGCGAGCCCCACCTCCCGCGGCAGCTCCACGTTGAGCGCGTCGATCCGGGCGAGCAGCCCGCGCTGCAGCAGCCGCCGGGCGGGGGAGGAGGCGGTGCCGGGGCTGTCGGGCAGGTGGCCGACCGGGCGGTCCCCGGCCAGCCGCTCGAGGACCTCACGCTCCTCCGCGGCCAGCTCCCCGAGCGCGGCGGGCAGGTCGGCCGGCAGGCTCAGCCGCAGCTCCGCCGCCCGTCGGCCCAGCCCCGCGGGGTACCGGACGGCGCGGCGCACCGGGTCGGGGGCGTGCAGGACGTCGTCGCCCCAGAGCAGCGCCCGGCCGGTCAGCCGGTCGAGCGCGGCGGCGAGCACGTCGTCGGGCACCTCGGGCAGGGCGCCGGGCAGCTCGGCGGCCTCCACCCCGTCGGTCTCGGCCAGCAGCACCACGTCGAGCACCTGCAGCGTGGCGGCGTCGAGCTCGTCGAGGGCCCGGTCCACCGACACCGGCACCGCCAGCCGGCTGGCCAGGGCCACCACGTCGGAGGGCGCGGGCCGGGCGACGTCGGGGCGGGCGGCGAGGAGCGCGGCGAGCTGCTCGTCGCTGCGGGTGCGCAGCCAGGCCGACAGCGTGGCGGGGCGTTCGGCAGGCATCCGGACCACGCTACGACGTCCGCGTGGCCGGGTCCTGTGGTGTCGCCCGTGGCCGGGTCCTGCATTGCCCTCCGCGGCCGGGTCCTGCCGGTGTCGTCCGCGGGTGCGCCAGCATGACGGGGTGCACCCGGCGGCCGAGGACCCCCAGACCCAGGCGGCGCTGACCGGCTACCAGGCCGGTGCGTGGCGCTGGCTGGCCGGCGGGGTGATCGCCGTGGTGCTCGGCGTGCTGCTCGGCGCCGCCGCGGTGGGCATCTTCGAGGACTCCGGCCGGCGGGTCCCCGGCGCGGGGCTGCTCGTCGTCGTCCTCGTCGTCGTCGGCACCGTGGCCGCCGTCGCCGGCGCCGGCGCGCTGGTCCGGCACCAGCGCTGGCAGCGGGCGCTGCGGCGGGTGCCCTGGCAGACGGGCGTGCTGCGCATCGCCGGCCCGGCGGTGCTGGCGTTCGAGCCGGAGGGCTACGACGAGACCGACCCCTACGCCTCCCCGGTGCGGCTGCGCCTGGTCAGCACCGCGGTGTGGCGGACCCGCGCGGTGCAGCAGCTGCGCGACGCGGTGGTCCGCGCCGCCCCGGTCGGGCCGCGGGAGTGGGTGCTCACCGCCGACGGGCTGCCGACCGTCTACGGCGCCCGCGTGACCGGCCGCACGCGGCCCGGCTCCCCCGATGAGGCCTAGTGCGTGCGTTCGGGGTACCGCGTCCGAGAAGATGTCCACCGACGCGCACCAGGCGGTGCCCGTACCGAACTACGGAGGCAGTGGCGAGATGGCCAAGCGGAAGACCAAGCACGCGCACCTGGTGGAGCCCACCTGGGGGCAGTCGGTGGACGGTGGCCCGCCCCTGACCGAGTTCACCGCCGAGCCGGCCGGCCCCCTGTCACCCTTCGGTGAGGACCACGACTTCCCGCTGCCGGTCAACCGCCTCCGCTACGCGCACCCCACCGACAAGCCCAACCGCGCCGGCGTGCAGGTGGTCCAGCGGTGACGGCGCCCGCGCTGCCGTCCTACAGCAGCGGGACCTCCACGGTCCCCCTGCTCGGAGACACCATCGGGGCCAACCTCGACCGGACGGCAGCGCGGGTGGGTGACCACGAGGCGCTCGTCGAGTGCGCCACCGGTCGCCGCTTCACCTATCCGCAGTTCGTCGCGGAGGTCGACGCGGTCGCCCTGGGGCTGGACGCGCTGGGCGTGGCCAAGGGCGACCGGGTCGGCATCTGGGCGCCCAACTGCGCGGAGTGGGCCTTCGTCCAGTTCGCCACGGCGAAGCTCGGCGCGATCCTGGTCAACATCAACCCGGCCTACCGGACCCACGAGCTGGCCTACGTGCTGCAGCAGGCGGGCATCTCGCTGCTGGTCAGCGCGCCGGAGTTCAAGTCCAGCGACTACCGGGCGATGGTCGCCGAGGTCCGCGACTCCTGCGCCGACCTGCGCGACGTCGTCTTCCTCGGCTCGGCCGAGTGGGACCAGCTCGTGGCCACCGGCCGGGAGGGCGACCACGGCCTGCTCGCCGAGCGGGAGGCCCAGCTGTCGGCCGACGACCCGATCAACATCCAGTACACCTCGGGCACCACCGGCTTCCCGAAGGGCGCCACGCTCACCCACCACAACCTGCTCAACAACGGGTTCTTCGTGGGCGAGGGCTGCGGATACACCGAGGCCGACCGCATCTGCATCCCGGTGCCCTACTACCACTGCTTCGGCATGGGCATGGGCAACCTCGCGGCCACCAGCCACGGCGCGACGATGGTGATCCCGGCACCCGGCTTCGACCCCGCGCTGACCCTCCGGGCGGTGCAGGAGGAGCGGTGCACCTCGCTGTACGGCGTCCCGACGATGTTCATCGCCGAGCTGGCGCTGCCCGACTTCGCCACCTACGACCTGTCCAGCCTGCGGACCGGGATCATGGCCGGCTCGCCGTGCCCGGTCGAGGTGATGAAGCGGGTGGTCGCCGAGATGGGCATGACCGAGGTGACCATCTGCTACGGCATGACCGAGACCTCGCCGGTCTCCACCCAGACCGGCGCCGACGACGACCTCGACCGGCGCACCTCCACCGTGGGCCGGGTGCACCCGCACCTGGAGGTCAAGGTCATCGACCCCGAGACCGGGCTGACCGTGCCCCGCGGCACCCCCGGCGAGTTCTGCACCCGCGGCTACTCGGTGATGCTCGGCTACTGGAACCAGCCCGAGAAGACCGCCGAGGTCATCGACGTGGCCCGCTGGATGCACACCGGTGACCTCGCGGTGATGGACGACGAGGGCTACCTCAACATCGTCGGGCGCATCAAGGACATGGTCATCCGCGGCGGGGAGAACGTGTACCCGCGGGAGGTCGAGGAGTTCCTCTTCACCCACCCGGACATCATCGAGGCGCAGGTCATCGGCGTCCCCGACGAGCGGTTCGGCGAGGAGCTCATGGCCTGGGTGCGGGTGCGCGAGGGCGCCGGGGCGATGACCGTGGAGTCGCTGCGCGAGTTCTGCACCGGCAAGCTGGCCCACTACAAGATCCCGCGCTACGTCAAGATCGTCGACGGCTTCCCGATGACCGTCACCGGCAAGGTCCGCAAGGTCGAGATGCGGGAGGTCTCGATCGAGGAACTCGGCCTCCAGTCCGCCGCCGCCGTCCAGAACGCCTGAAGAAGGACCCCGTCCTCCCCACCCTTCGCAAGCTCAGGGCGGGACCCGGGACGGCGCCGTCAGGTGGGGGCGCAGGGGACGACGAGGGCCCGGTGGTCCGACAGCGGCAGGCGCACCGCCTCGGCCCGCCCGGTCGCGGTGATCGGGCCGCGGGCGAGCACGTGGTCGAGCTGGCGGGTCGGCGTGTCCACGGGGAAGGTCGGCGCAGCCGTCCCCAGCGGCCGCAGTCCGCTCACCCGCACCGCCTGGGGCGCCTGCATGTTGAGGTCCCCCATGAGGACCAGCGGCTCCCGGGTGCCGGTGAGCGACCGCACCAGCTTCGACAGCTGCAGCGCGCCCCAGCCGGGGACGAACGACAGGTGCGTGTTGCACACGGTGAACTGGCCCGCCGGCCCCTCGAGGACGGCGGCGACGGCGACCCTCGGCTCGTCACCCACCAACTTCGGCCGCGGGGCTCCTCGGAACCACACCGGCACCCGGCTGCGCAGCGCCGGCAGCCGCACCACCCGCCAGGACACCACCGGGTACCGCGACAGCAGGGCGATCCCGTAGGTCGCCGACCCGGGCTGCTCGTCACCGGTGGCGGCCATCCAGGTGCCCCCGGGGGTGCCGTGCAGCGCCGCCACGAACTGGGAGCCGACCGCGCCCATGGCCTCTGCGGCGACCGCGGTGAGGTCCGCGCCCATCGACCGCGGCTGGTCGCGGTCGACCTCCTGGAGGCCGAGGACGTCCGCGTCCAGGGACTTCACCGCCGCGGCGAGCCGTTCCACGTCGACCTTGTCGTCGGCGGGGGAGCGGCCGTGGAGGATGTTGAACGTGGCGATCCGCACGCCGTTCCTGTGCCCCGGACGCCGCCGTCCACACCGTCACGTTCCGACGACGCACCGCCGGGTAGCAGGGACGGCGTGCAGCCCTCGGACCGGGACGAGATCCGTGACCTCCTCAAGCGCGTCGCCGTGGCGCTGAAGCAGGGCGACGTGCCCTTCGCGCTCTGCGGCGGGTACGCGGCGTGGGTCCGCGGCGCCCCCGAGCCGGACCACGACGCCGACTTCCTGGTGCCGGCGGCCGAGTCCGAGCGGGCGGCCAAGGTCATGGCCGAGGCCGGCCTCGAGGTCGTCGACCCCGCCGAGGACTGGCTCACCAAGGTCGTCCAGGGCAACTCGTTCGTCGACGTCCTGTGGCGCACCTGCGGCACCCCGGTCGAGCTCGACCTCATCGAGCGCGCCGAGGAGCTCCCCGTGCTCTCGGTGCACATGCCCGTCCTCGAGGCGACCGACATCCTCGTCACCAAGCTCATGGCCCTCGACGAGCACTACTGCGACTACTCGCGGTTGCTGCCGGTCGCCCGGGCGCTGCGCGAGCAGGTCGACTGGGACCGCGTGCGCCGCGACGTCGCGGACAACGACTTCGCCGCGGTCTTCCTCGTCCTGCTCGACCGGCTGGGGGTCGTGGAGCAGCCCATGGCCGCCGACTGAGCGTCGTGACCTGCGCAGCGGCCTCCCGGGGCGCGGTCGGAAAGGGGGCGCTGGACGGCGCGAGCGACGACTAACCTGGGCACCGGCGGCCGCCCGCGGCGCCACCGTCCTCCCGGCCCGTGCCGGGTCCGTCCGCGACCGACTGAGGGATCAACGTGCCCACCGGCAGAGTCAAGTGGTTCAACCCGGAGAAGGGTTTCGGCTTCCTCTCCCGCGAGGACGGTCCCGACGTCTTCGTGCACAAGGACGCGCTGCCGGCCGGCACCAGTGAGCTCAAGCCCGGTCAGCGGGTGGAGTTCGGCATCGTCGCCGGACGGCGCGGCGACCAGGCGCTGCAGGTTCGCATCCTCGACCCGCTGCCGTCTGTCGCGGCCGCACACGCGGAGCGGACCCGCAAGAAGCCCGACGAGCTGGTCCCGATCATCGAGGACCTCATCAAGCTGCTCGACGACGTCTCCAACGGCCTGCGGCGGGGCCGCCACCCCGACCGGCAGGTGGCCCGCAAGGTCGCCTCGGTGCTGCGCGCCGTCGCCACCGACCTGGAGCACTGAAAGGACCTCGTCCTCCCCACCCCTCGCTCCGCTCGGGGCAGGACCCGGGACGAGGCCGTTCCAGCACCTCACGAGGCGGTCAGGCGGCGGGCGTCGCGGAGGCCGTGCCGCCCTCGGAGCCGCCGCTGCGCAGGAAGCCCACCGGCCACGCGCCGCTGAAGCCCTCGCACGCCTCGCCGGCGTCCTGCACGACCACCAGGTAGAAGGCGGCCGGGACGACGTCGTCGGAGTTGATCTCGTCGAGGACGGCCGCGCCCTGCTCGACCTCGACCTCCCCGAGCTGCTCCTGGAGCCCGTCGTCGAAGACCTGGACGCTCCAGCCCTGTTCGGCCACCGCCTGCGGCACGGTGATGCGGATGGTCGTGTCGGCGGGGACCTCCACGATCGGCGGCTCCCGCTCGTAGCGCTGCCCGTCGCCGTCCAGGCAGTACTGCGTCGGGGCGACGTCGACCTGCTGCGTGCCGGCCTGGACGACGACGTCCGGCGGGCCCTCCGGCTCGCCGGACCCGCAGCCGGCCACGCCGGCCAGGAGCACGAGCGCGGCCGGGACGCCCCCGCGCCTCACGCCGGTCCCACCGGGTCCGCGACCACGGCGGGGGACGGCGCGGACCGGCGGCGCGGGCCCCACAGCACCAGCGCCATGGCCAGGACCAGCAGCCCGGCCGCCACGGTGAAGCCCAGCCAGCCGGTCGGCGGCAGGGCGATGCCCAGCCCGCCGCCGACCACCCAGGCCAGCTGCAGCGCGGTCTCGGAGCGGGCGAACGCCGACGCGCGCAGGCTCTCGGGCACCTCCCGCTGGATGATCGCGTCGAGGGACACCTTGCCCAGGGCGTTGGCCACCGCCGCCACTCCGGCGACCAGCGCGGCCATCGGGAGGCTGAAGAAGACCGCGGCGAGGACGGTCACCGCCGCCGCCGCGCCCGCCGACCAGAGCACGACCGGGTCCGGGGCGACGCGGTGCAGCCGGGAGCCGACCGCGGTGCCCGCCACACTGCCGACCCCGGCAGCCGCGGCGATCGCGCCCAGGGCGGCGGTCGCCTGCCAGCCGTCGTCGACGGTCGCCTGGACCAGGAACGCCGAGAAGATGGTGAGGAAGCCGCCGAGGCCGCGCAGCGCGGCGTTGGCCCGCAGCGCCAGCACCACCCGGGGGTTGACCGGCCGGCGCCGCCGCCCGGGGACCACCACCGGCACCGGCGCGGTGGTGAACACGTCGGCAGGAAGCTCGCCGGTCGGGACGTCGACGTGGCCGGGCAGCCGCACCGCGAGGACCGCGCCCGCGGCGAACACCACCGCGGTGACCCACAGCTCCGGCGGGAACCCGAACGCCCAGGCCAGCCCGCCCCCGAGGCCGCCGAACACCGCCGCGGTGAGCAGCCCGAAGACCGACGTCCGCGCGTTCGCGGAGGTCAGCGACATCGCGCTGGGCAGCACCCGCGGGACCACGGCGGCGCGCAGCACGTTGTGCGCCTTGGAGAGCACCAGGACCCCGAGCGCCGCGGGGTAGAGCACCAGGTCGTCGTAGTGCGCGGCCATGACGAGGGCGAGGACGGCCCGGCCCAGCAGGCTGGCCGCCATCGCCCAGCGGCGGCCGCGCTGCAGCTTGTCCAGCAGTGGCCCGATGACCGGTGCGACGACGGCGAACGGCGCCATCGTCACCAGCAGGTAGAGCGCGACGTTGCTGCGCTGGGCGTCGGTGGTGGCGGCGAAGAACAGCGTCCCGGCCAGCGAGACCGCGATCATCGCGTCGCCGGCCATGTGCAGGGCGTTGACCCACAGCAGGTGGGTCAGCCCGCTGTCCCCGGCGCCGTCGGCGCGGCTGGCCGTGCGCACCCGGCGCACCGCCGCACCGGTCAGCTCGCGCGAGCGGGCGGCGGCCACCCGGGTGACCGTCATCTTCCGGGGCGTCGTCGGTGCCGGCCGGGGAGCGGCCCCCGGCTGCTGCGAGCCGCCGGGCGGGAGGACGGCGGTCGGCGGCTGGGCGCCGCCGGGAGGAGCGGCCCCGGTCCACGGTGGTGGCGCCGCCGGCTGCGGGCGGGTGGCCGGCCGGCCGACGTCGATGGGCGTGGTGTCCATGCCGTCCGCGCCGGGAGGCAGCGGGTGCCGGCGGGGGCCGCCCCGGCGGGCACCGAACGGACGGGAGCTGGGCACCCGCCCATCGTGCCGCACCAGTCTGGACGCGCGGTCGCGCACGTGCCCCCGCGCCGTCCGGGGTGCGGCGGCGTCAGGGACAATGGCGTCGTGGCCGACTTCCTCCACCCCGCAGGCGCGGGGAGCGACGTGCTGTCCGCGGCGGTCGACCAGGCGCGGGCGGCGGCGGTCGAGACCGCGGGGTCCCCCGACCTGGTCGGCGAGCACCTGGGGGTCTCGCCCGAGGTCCCGGCGTCCGGCGACCCGGCGGTGCTCGGCGAGGTCGCCACCCACACCTTCGCCAGCGGGGTGCCCGGGTACGCCGGCTGGCACTGGGCGGTCACCCTGGCCCACGTCCCCGGCGAGGACGTCGTCACCGTCGACGAGGTGGTCCTGCTGCCGGGGGAGCAGGCGCTGCTGGCGCCGGCCTGGGTCCCGTGGCACGAGAGGCTGCGGCCGGGCGACCTGTCGGTCGGTGACGTGCTGCCCTCCACCGAGGACGACCCGCGGCTGGTCCCGGCCTACACCACCGACGACGACGCGGACGACGACCCGCAGGGCGCCGTCGTCGCCCGGGAGGTCGGGCTCGGCCGCGAGCGGGTCATGTCGCAGCAGGGGCGCGGCGAGGCGGCGGCCCGGTGGAACGCCGGCGAGTACGGGCCGCGCTCGTCGATGGCCCGCCACGCACCCGGCCCGTGCGGCACCTGCGGCTTCTTCCTCCCGCTGGCCGGCTCGCTGCGGCGGGCCTTCGGTGCCTGCGGCAACGTCTACGCCCCGGCCGACGGGCGCGTGGTCGCCGTCGACTACGGCTGCGGGGCGCACAGCCAGGCCACGCTGGTGGTCGACGAGGCGACCGAGGTCGTGACGTCGGCGCGCTACGACACCGGCGCGTTCGACGTGCTGTGACACTGTCGTCCTCCGGACGACGACCGCGGTCAGGTGCCGTCCCCGACCTGCGCTGAGCCCACCCGGCGGCTCGTCGGGGACCCTCCGGGCCCCGCTCCTCACGGCCACCGCGGTCAGGTGCCGTCCCCGACCTGCGCTGAGCCCACCCGGCCCTTCGTCGGGGACCCTCCGGGCCCCGCTCCTCACGGCCACCGCGGGGAGGAGGTGCTCCTTCAGTCCTTGCGGTCGAGTTGGCCCTGTCGGCGCATGACCGCCAGGCCGACGCCGGCCAGCGCGATGCCCGCGACGCAGGTCCAGGTCCACACCCGGTCGACGCGGTCGCCGAGCAGGAGCAGGACGACCAGGGCCACGGCCCACAGCGCCGTCCCGATCAGGACCACGCGGACGGTGTCGACCCGCAGCGGCGGCGGGGCCTGTCTGGTCGGAGCGGGCACGCCCCGACCCTAGGCCCCCGGCGCCCGCTGGTCGTGCACATGGTGGAAACGTGTGTGTGGCACGCTGTCGCCGCTCGTTGCCAGCCGCACCGGTCGGCCGTCGCGCGCTTCCCCCGCGCCCGCCTGCCCGCCACCCGCTCGTGGAGTCCCTCATGACCGAGAAGTCCCGCCCCTCCGGGGGCAGCAACACGACCGCGGGGGACGGCAACAGCGTCACCGCGGCGGACGGCGGTACGCCGGCCGACGTCGCCGCGGCCCGGACGCCCCGCCGCAGCGAGGGGCCGCGGGTGCGGCCGAAGAACGGCGTGGACCGCTACTTCGGCATCAGCGCCCGCCGCTCCACGGTCGCCCGCGAGCTGCGCGGCGGCCTGACGACGTTCTTCACGATGGCCTACATCGTGGTGCTCAACCCGATCATCCTGTCCGGCGCCGACCTCACCGGGGCCTCGCTGCCCTTCGCCTCGGTCGCCGCGGTCACCGCGCTGATCGCCGGCGTGATGACGATCGTCATGGGGATCGTCGGCCGGTACCCCTTCGCGCTGGCCACCGGGCTGGGCATCAACGCGATCGTCGCCGTCTACGCGGCCACCCAGCTGGCCTGGCCCGAGATCATGGGCCTGGTCGTGCTCGAGGGCCTGCTGATCACCGTCCTGGTGCTGACCGGCTTCCGCAAGGCGGTCTTCGAGGCCATCCCGCCGCAGCTGAAGACGGCGATCGCGGTCGGCATCGGCTTCTTCCTCACGATCATCGGGCTGGCCGACGCCGGCGTCATCCGCCCCGGCAACCCGCTGATCAGCTTCGGCATCAACGGTCAGCTGGCCGGCTGGCCGCTGCTGGTCTTCGTCGTCGGCCTGCTGCTGACCAGCGTCCTGGTGGTGCGCAAGGTCAAGGGCGCGCTGCTCATCGGCATCGTCGTCTCCACGCTGCTGGCGATCCTCATCGAGGCCGTCGCCCAGATCGGTCCGCGCATCGGTGCCGACGGCGCGGAGAACCCGCGGGGCTGGGCGCTGCAGGTGCCGACCCTGCCCGACGACGTGGTGAGCGCACCCGACCTGTCGCTGGTGGGCAACTTCTCGCTGTTCGGCGGCTTCGAGCGGATCGGCGTCATCGCCGCGCTGCTCATCGTCTTCTCGATCATGATCGCCGACTTCTTCGACACCGTCGGCACGGTCACCGCGGTCGGCGCCGAGGGCGGCCTGCTCGACGAGAAGCGCAACCTGCCCCGGTCGCAGCCGGTCCTGCTCGTCGACTCCCTCGCCGCGGCGGCCGGCGGTGCGGGCAGCGTCTCGTCCAACACCACTTACATCGAGAGCGCCTCCGGTGTCGCCGACGGCGCCCGCACCGGCCTGGCCAGCGTCGGCACCGGCGTCCTGTTCCTCCTGGCGATGTTCTTCACCCCGCTGGTCCAGGTCGTCCCCTCGGAGGCGGCCGCGCCGGCGCTGGTGATCGTCGGGGCGCTGATGATCAGCCAGATCCGGCACCTGGAGTGGGACGACATGTCCCTGGTGATCCCGGCCTTCCTCACCATCGCGCTCATGCCGTTCACCTACTCGATCACCAACGGCATCGGCGCCGGCGTGGTCAGCTACGTGCTGCTGCGCGCGGCGACCGGACGGGTGCGCCAGGTCCACCCGCTGATGTGGGTCATCACGGTGCTCTTCGTCGTCTACTTCGCCCTGGAGCCCCTGCAGCAGCTGTTCTGAGGGAGGACCCCCGGCGGCGGGATCCTGCACGGGGCCGCCCCGGGACCTTCGTGAGCTAGGCTAATGGTCGTGAGCCGGACGACGCTGGACACCGCGGCGCTGGCCCACGACCTGCGGCTGGCGGTCATGCGGTTCTCCCGCCGGCTGCGCAACCAGCGGGTGGACCAGTCGGTCACCCTCACGCACCTCGCCGCCCTCTCGACCCTGCAGCGGCACGGCCGGTTGAGCCCGGGGGAGCTGGCGACGCACGAGCGGGTGCAGCCGCCGTCGATGACCCGCGTGGTCGTCGCGCTCGAGGGGATGGGCCTGGTCACCCGGAGCCCGCACCCGACCGACGGCCGGCAGGTGGTCATCGAGCTCACCCCGGCGGCGGAGGAACTGCTCGCCGTCGAGGCGCGGGCGCGGGAGGCGTGGCTGGCCGGCCGGCTGCAGGAACTGACGGCGGAGGAGCGGGCGGTGCTGCGCGAGGCGTCGGCGATCATGGACAAGCTGGCGAGTGGGTGAGCGCCCGAGCTGACCGCTCCGGGATGTTCCGGTCGTTGCGGGTGCGCAACTACCGGATCTACGCCTCGGCCAACCTGGTGAGCCTCACCGGCACGTGGATGCAGCGGATCGGCCAGGACTGGCTGGTGCTGCAGCTCTCCGGTGACAGCGGCGTGGCCCTGGGCCTGATCACGGCGCTGCAGTTCGGCCCGACCCTGTTCCTGAGCATGTACGGCGGGGTGCTCGCCGACCGGTACGCCAAGCGCCGGGTCCTGGTCGTCACCCAGGCGCTGATGGGGCTGCTGGCCCTGGTGCTCGGTCTGCTGGTCGCCGCGGACGGCATCGCGCTGTGGCACGTGTTCGTGCTGGCCGGGGCGCTGGGCGCGGTGTCGGCGATCGACGCGCCGGTGCGGCAGTCCTTCGTGTCGGAGATGGTCGGGCCCGAGTACCTGGCCAACGCCGTCAGCCTCAACTCGACGATCTTCAACGGTGCCCGGCTGGTCGGCCCGTCCGTCGCCGGGCTGGTCATCGGCGCGGCGTCCGGCGACACCGCGCCGGCGTTCCTGGTCAACGCCGCGAGCTTCGCCTTCACCATCGGCGCGCTGCTGTCCATGCGGCCCGACGAGCTGCACCCGAGCCCGCCGGTCGCGCGCGGCAAGGGGCAGCTCCGGGAGGGGCTGCGCTACACCTGGGCCCACCCCGACCTGGTGCTGGCGATGGGCCTGGCGTTCGTCCTGGGCACCTTCGCGTTCAACTACCAGGTCACCATCGCGCTGATGGCCCGTGAGGTGTTCGACCTGGGCGCGGAGGCCTTCGGGCTGCTCTCCACCTGCTTCGCCGTCGGGTCGCTGTCCGGGGCGCTGCTGTCCACCCGTCGCAGCGCGCGGCCCCGGCAGCGGTTCCTGGTCGGCGCGGCCATCGTCTTCGGGCTGCTCACCATGGCCTGCGGCCTGGTGCCCGGGTACTGGGCCTTCGCGGTGCTGCTGGTGCCGACCGGCGCGGCCGGGCTGGTGTTCAGCGTGGCCAACAACAGCTTCGTGCAGCTCGGGGTCGACCCGCAGATGCGCGGCCGGGTGATGGCGCTGTACTTCATGTGCTTCATGGGGGGCACCCCGCTGGGCGCGCCGGTCATCGGCTGGGTCTCCGAGCACCTGGGCGCCCCCTGGGGGCTGATCCTCGGCGGGGCCGTCGCGGTGCTGGCCGCGCTCGGCGCGGCCGCCTGGCTCGCCCGCGGACGGCGGGTGCGCCTCGAGGCACACGTGTCCCCGCCGCGGCTGCAGCTGCACGTGGGCCCCCGGGCGGCCGTGCCGTCGGTGGCGGTGCGGACGGCGGAGGAGGCGGCCGACGCGCAGGCCCCCGGCCAGGAGGCGGCCGACCGCCGATCGGCGTGACCGCCGCGGCGCGCCGTCGTACGGTGTCGCCACGCGCCCGTCGAGTCCTCCGCGGAGGCGGCATGGCTGCACAGCTGCTCCACCTCGGGTCGATCGTCGTCGGCGTGGTCGGGGCCGTGGGCCTGCTGGGCTGGCTCGCTCGGCTGGTGTTCGGGTCGGCACGGCTGCCGGTGCGCCGCACGCCGCGGGTCCAGGCGACGCCGTCGTCCCGGCCGATCGAGCTGGTGGCCGCCGACCTGCGCCGGCTCTCCGGTCAGCTGGCCCGGGTGCCCGCCGGGGCCCCGATGGCCCGGCGGCGCGGTCTGCAGGCGGCCTACGACGACGTCCTGCTCGAGGCCGCGCGCATCCTCGAGGTGCCGCACACCCTGACCGATCGGCCTTCCGGGAGCGCCCGCGACGCGGAGCGGCTGCGCCTGCAGTCCGCGCTGGCCGACGCCGGACTGGTGGTCGGCCGCTGAGCCCGTCCGACGCCGGCCCGCGGGGCCACCGGCTGTTCTTCGCCGTCACGCCGCCGGCTGCGGCGCGCGCCGACCTGGACCGTGTCCTCGAGCCGCTGCGCGCGTCCCCGGGCGGCCCCCGCTGGACCGTTCCGGAGCGCTGGCACCTGACCCTGCTGTTCCTCGGCCAGGTCCCCGGCGAGACCGTGGCGCCCCTGGTCGAGGCGGCCGGCCCGGCGGTCGCGGCCACGCCACCGCTCACGCTGCGACTGGCCGGCGGCGGCCGGTTCGGCTCGCGACGGCGGCCCTCGGTGTGCTGGGCGGGCGTCGCGGGGGACGGCGAGGTGCTCGGGGCCCTGGCCGCGCGGCTGGCCCGCGTGGCGCGCTCGCTGCGGCTGCCGGTGGAGGACCGGCCGTTCCGGGCGCACCTGACCCTCGGCCGCTGGCGTCCCGGCCACCCCGGCGACGGCGACCTGCCCGACCGGCTGGCCGACTACCGCGGGCCGAGCTGGCCGGTGACCGAGGTCGAGCTGTGGGAGAGCCACCTGGGCCCCATGCCCCGCTACGACCGCCGGGCGGTCTGGCCGGTGGAGAGGTGATGGACCGGCTCCGCGGTGAGCCTGCGAGTGGGGGGAGCGGGGTCCGTCACCAGGCGTACTCCATCGGCGCCGGCCGGTACCCGGGGAAGATCTCGTCGAGGCGGGCCAGCTGCGCCTCGTCCAGGGAGACGTCGAGCGCCGCCAGGGACCCCTCGAACTGCTCCATCGTGCGGGGCCCGACGATCGGCGCGGTGACCCCAGGCCGGTGCAGCAGCCAGCCGACGCCGACGTCCGCCGGCGCCAGGCCCCACTCCCGGCAGGCGTCCTCGTAGGCCTGCAGCGCGGGCCGGTGCCGCTCGATGCGCTCCTCGCGGGACCGCCGGCGGTCGCCGCCCTCCTGGGCGAGCACGCCGGCCAGCAGGCCGCCGGCCAGCGGGCTCCACGGGATGACCCCGACGCCGTAGTGCTGGGCCGCCGGCAGCACCTCGAGCTCGACGTGCCGGGTGAGCAGGTTGTAGTGGGACTGCTCGCTGACCAGGCCGACGAAGTGCCGCCGCGCCGCCGCCTCGTTGGCGGCCGCGATCTGCCAGGCGGCGTGGTTGGAGGAGCCGACGTAGAGCACCTTGCCCTGGGCGACGAGGGTCTCGCAGGCCTGCCAGATCTCCTCCCACGGCGTGGCCAGGTCGACGTGGTGGAACTGGTAGAGGTCGATCCAGTCGGTCTGCATCCGCCGCAGCGAGGCCTCGCAGGAGCGCACGAGGTTGCGGGCGGAGAGGAAGGTGTCGTTCGGCCAGTCGGTCATCGAGCCGTACACCTTGGTGGCCAGGACGGTCTTCTCGCGCCGCCGGCCGCCCTGGGCGAACCAGGTGCCGAGGACCTCCTCGGTGCGCCCCTTGCCGGCGTCGAAGCCGTAGGTGTTGGCGGTGTCGAAGAAGTTGACGCCGGCGTCGTGCGCGCGGTCCATGATCGCGTGCGCGTCGGGCTCGGCGGTCTTCCAGCCGAAGTTCATGGTCCCCAGGCAGAGGCGGGAGACCGACAGGCCGCTGCGCCCCAGGTGCGTGTGCTCCACGGGGGACCACCCTGGCAGTCTCGGGGCCGTGCCGCAGACCGACCCCGGGCCGTTCCAGTTCGACGCCGCCACCGCGGTGACCCGCACCGAGGGCGGGGGCCTGGCCGCCGACCTCGACCCCGGGTGGGACGTCGGCGGCGGCGTCCTCAACGGGGGCTACCTGCTCGCCGTGGTCGCCCGGGCGGCGCTGGCCGCCGGCCCGCACCCGCACCCGGTGGCGCTGTCGGCGAGCTTCCTGCGGCCCACCGCACCCGGCCGCGTCTCGCTCGACGTCACCCCGGGGCCGGCGGGCCGGACGCTGGCGCACTCCTCGGTCGTCCTCGCCGGCGCCGACGGCCCCACGCTCGCGGTCCAGGCGACGACGGCGACGCTGCCCGACGAGCCGCCGGCGTACTCCGCAGCCCCGCCGCCGGGTGCGACGCCCGTGGAGGACTGCCTCCCGGCCGTGGACGACGGTCCGTCGGCCGTGCCGCTGCCGGACGTAGGGCTGCGGACGCGGGTGCACACCCGGCTGGACCCGGTCACCGCCGGCTGGGCCACGGGCCGCCCCGGCGACGAGCCCCTGGTGCGGGGCTGGGTGCGCCTGGCCGACGGCCGCGAGCCCGACCCGCTCGCGCTGCTGCTGTTCGCCGACGTGCTTCCGCCGACCAGCTGGGCGGTCGGCCGGTTCGGGTGGGCGCCGACGGTGCAGCTGCAGGTGCTGGTGCGCGCGCTGCCGGCGCCGGGCTGGTGCCTGGTCGAGGCGCGGGCGGGCGAGGTCGCCGGCGGCTGGCTCGACGAGGACTACCGCATCTGGGACTCCACCGGCCGACTGGTCGCGCAGAGCCGTCAGCTGGCCCGCCTGCCGCGCTAGGTGCCCTGGGCCGCTTGGGAGGATCGACGTCGTGCCCGCCGTCCCCGCGCTGATCACCGACCCCGCCGACGAGCGGGTGGCCGACTTCCGCGACCTCAAGTCCGGTGACCGGCGGCCGGGCACCGAGCGGGGGACCGGGCCGGTGATCGTCGAGGGCGTCCCGGCGGTGGAGCGGCTGCTGGCCTCGCCGTACCGCGTGCGGGCGGTGTTCGGCGTGCCCGGACGGGTGGCCGCGCTGGACCTCCCGGAGGGCGTCCCGGCCTACGAGGCGGACAAGTGGGTGCTGTCGGAGGTGATCGGCTTCCGGCTGACCCGCGGCGTGCTCGCCTCGGCCGACCGCCGTCCACCGGACGACCTCGACGCGCTGCTGACCGGCCCCGACCCGGCCGCACCGCGGCGCCTGGCCGTGCTCGAGGCGCTCAACGACGCGGAGAACCTGGGCTCCATCGCGCGGTCGGCGGTCGCCCTCGGGGTGGACGGGCTGCTGCTGGACCCGCGCTGCGCCGACCCGCTGTACCGGCGCTCCGTGCGGGTCTCCATGGGGCACGTGCTCGCGCTGCCGTTCGCCGTCCTGCCGGACTGGCCGGGCGGGCTCGAGCGGCTGCACGAGGCGGGCTACCTGACCGTCGCGCTCACCCCGGCGCCCGACGCCGTGGACCTCGCCGCGGTCGACCCCCGCGCCCACCCCCGCACCGCGGTGCTGCTGGGAGCGGAGGGCCCGGGGCTGACCGAGGAGGCGCAGCGGGCCGCGCGGGTGCGAGCGCGGATCCCGATGCGGGCCGGCGTGGACTCCCTCGGCGTGGCCGCCGCGGCCGCGGTCGCCTTCGCCACCCTCCGCTGAGCTGGCCCCGTCCAGAGGCTCGCCGCGAGCCTGCGAGCGGTGAGGAGGACGGGGTCCTTCCTCAACCCCGGAGGGAGAAGCGGGCGAGCAGGGCGCGGGCGTCCTCGGCCCGGGCCGGGTTGCACATCACGTCGTAGCGGCCGGCGACGATCGCGCTGGTGCTGGTGAAGTCCCGCCGTCCGCGGGTGGCCGCGTAGCCCATCGCGCCGAACAGCGCGCCGAAGACCAGGCCGATGAGCAGGCCGAGCAGGACCGAGCCCACCCAGTTGCTGCCGCTGGGCGCGAAGATGCCCAGCAGCAGGCCGACGAACAGGCCCCACCACGCCCCGGCTGCGGCGCCGGCAGCGATCGCCCGGCCCCAGGTCAGCCGACCCGTCACGCGCTCGACCTGCTTGAGGTCCGAGCCGATGATCGTGACGTTCTCGACCGCGAACTTCTCGTCGGCCAGGTAGTCGACGGCAGCCTGAGCCTGCTCGTAGCTGTCGTAGGACCCCACCTGCACGCCACCGAGCGGCATGGACACCGAAGCTGACATGGCCCACCTCCTGTCTCTGCTGGAACGGGGGACGCGTCGGCCCTGTTCCGCGGCGGGTCAGCGGTGCCGGCGGACCCCGAAGACGATGTCCTCCCAGGCCGGGATGCGGGCGCGCGGGTCCTCGTCGTCGTCCCCGTCGCCGCCCGGGCGGCCCAGGACGACGGTGTCGTGCTCGGCGATGTCGTCGTCGAACGACGCATCGGTGCGCCGCTCACCCGTGCGCACGTCCTGCGGCAGGACCGGGCGCACGTGCTCGTCGTCGGCGTCCTCGTCCGAGGCCAGCCGCGAGGAGGACGCGGGGGCGGCGACGCCGTCGTCGTCGGGGACGACGGCGACCGGCCGGCCGCGGTGCACCGGTGCGGGCCGCTCGGCCGGCACGTGCGGGACGACCCGGACCAGGCGGGTGCCCTCGGCGAAGTCGGTGGTCGCGGCGTCGACCGGCGTGACGGTGCGGGCCGGGATGTCGTAGGCCCAGCGTGTCACGCCGGACTTGGCGCCGGCCTGCCAGGCGGCGGTGACCTGCCAGGTGCCGTCGGCGGCCCGGAACGCGTCCCAGCGGACGGCGTCCAGGTCGGCGCCGAGCAGCCGCAGCCGCTCGGACATGAACTGCTGGAGCGGGACCGCCGGCGTGCCGTCGGAGAGCCGGACGCGGGCCTCGCGGGCCTGCTCGGCCACCCGCTCCCGCTCCTGCAGCACCGGGTGGGCGAAGCGCATGATCCGCTCGACCCGGATGCCGGAGGCCTGGGCGACCTGCTCGGGGGTCTCCCCGGCGCGGATGCGGGCCTGGATGACCCGCGGGGGCAGGCTGACGCCGATCTCGACGTCGATCTGACCCAGCCGGCGGGCGTCGCCACGGGCGGCGGCGCGGACCCGCTCGTCGATGGGCAGCTCGAACCGCTCGCCCTCCTCGCCGGGCTCGGCGCCGTCGAGGGCCAGCACCAGGCTCTTCCCGTCGTCGGAGAGCGCCACGAGCCGCAGCGTGCGCATGGGCGGCCTCCTGGTGGTCTGCACGGGTCGGGGCGGCCGGCTCGGCAGAGACGGCTCCGGGTCCCGAGGCTATCCGCGCGGGGCCGGGCGAGGGGGCAGGCTCGCCCGGCGTGGCGCGACTACGGGGCCGCCAGCGGAGTGTGGGAGTGCAGGAAACCCGCCCTCTCACACTCCGCTGTGGCGCTCCTACAGCTTGCCGACGACGAAGTCGATGCAGGCGGTCAGTGCGCTGACGTCGTCGGGGTCGACGGCCGGGAACATGCCCACCCGCAGCTGGTTGCGGCCCAGCTTCCGGTAGGGCTCGACGTCGACGACCCCGTTGGCCCGCAGCACCTTCGCCACCTGCGCCGCGTCGACCGACTCGGCGAAGTCGATCGTCCCGACGACGAGGGAGCGGTGGTCGGGGTCGGTCACGAACGGCGTGGCGTACTCGGACTGCTCGGCCCAGCCGTAGAGCCGGCGGGAGGACTCCTGGGTGCGGGCCACGGCCCCGGAGAGGCCGCCGAGGGACAGCAGCCAGCGGATCTGGTCGGCCAGCAGGAACAGCGTCGCGACCGCGGGCGTGTTGTAGGTCTGGTCCTTGCCGGAGTTGTCGACCGCGATCGACAGGTCGAGGAAGCCGGGGACCCAGCGGCCGGAGGCCTTGATCTCGCTGACCCGAGCCAGCGCGTCGCCGGACATCAGGGCGATCCACAGCCCGCCGTCCCCGCCGAAGTTCTTCTGCGGGGCGAAGTAGTAGACGTCGGTCTGCGAGACGTCGACCGGCAGGCCGCCCGCGGCGCTGGTCGCGTCGATGAGCACGAGGGCGTCGTCGGTGCCGGCCGGGCGCTGCACCGGGGCCATCACCCCGGTGGAGGTCTCGTTGTGCGCCCAGGCGTAGACGTCGACGCCGTCGGTGGCCTTCGGCAGCGCCAGCGAGCCGGGCTCGGCCTTGGCGACGACCGGGTCGGCGAGGAACGGGGCCTCGGCCACACCGGAGGCGAACTTCGCGGAGAACTCGCCGTAGGTGCCGTGGGCGCTGCGCTCGCGGATCAGGCCGATGATCGCCGCGTCCCAGAACGCCGTCGTCCCGCCGTTGCCGAGCACCACCTCGTAGCCGTCGGGCAGGTCGAACAGCTCGGTCAGCCCCTCGCGCACCTGGCGGACCAGGCCCTTGACCGGGGCCTGGCGGTGCGAGGTCCCCATGAGGGTGGCGCCGCTGTCGGCGAGCGCCTGCAGCGCCTCGGGACGGACCTTCGACGGGCCGCAGCCGAAGCGGCCGTCAGCGGGCAGGAGGTCGGCGGGGATGCTGATGCTCATCCGGGGGAACTGCCTCTCGGGGGTCGGTTGGCCCCGTCCGGAGGCTCGCCCCGAGCTTGCGAGGGGGGAGAGGGACGGGGTCCTTCTACTTGTTCAGGCCGGCGTGGCCTCGTCGACGGCCTTGGTCTGGATGGTGTCCCAGCCCTCGACCTCCTCGGGACGGCGCGGCGCCGGGCCGACGTAGCGCGCCGACGGGCGCACCAGGCGGCCGGTGTTCTTCTGCTCGAGGATGTGCGCGCACCAGCCGGCGGTGCGGGCGCAGGTGAACATCGACGTGAACATGTGCGCGGGCACCTCGGCGAAGTCCAGGACGATCGCCGCCCAGAACTCCACGTTGGTCTCGATCGGCCGGTCCGGGCGGCGCTCGCGCAGCTCCCTGAGCGCGGCCTGCTCCAGCGCCAGGGCGGCGTCGAAGCGGGGCGCGCCCAGCTGCTGGGCGGCCTTGCGCAGCACGCGGGCGCGGGGGTCCTCGGCGCGGTAGACGCGGTGGCCGAAGCCCATCAGCCGCTCGCCGCGGTCCAGGAGGGCCTTGACGTACTTGTCGGCGTCCCCCTCCTTCTCCACGCCGTCGAGCATGTGCAGCACGCGCGAGGGGGCGCCGCCGTGCAGCGGGCCGGACATGGCCCCGATCGCGCCGGAGAGAGCGGCGGCGACGTCGGCCCCGGTGGAGGCGATGACCCGGGCGGTGAAGGTGGAGGCGTTCATGCCGTGCTCGGCGGCCGACGTCCAGTAGGCGTCGACGGCGGCGACGTGGCGGGGGTCGGGCTCGCCGCGCCAGCGGACCATGAACCGCTCGACGATGGTCGCGGCCTCGTCGATGCGCTTCTGCGGAACGGCGGGGACGCCGATGCCGCGGGCGGACTGCGCGACGTAGGACAGCGCCATCACCGCGGCGCGGGCCAGCTCCTCGCGGGCCTCCTCGGCGCTGATGTCCAGCAGCGGCTGGTAGCCCCAGACCGGGGCGAGCATGGCGAGGGCGGCCTGCACGTCGACGCGGACGTCGCCGGTGTGCACCGGGATCGGGAACGGCTCGGCCGGGGGGAGCCCGGGGCCGAACTTGCCGTCGACCAGCAGCGCCCAGACGTTGCCGAAGGTGACCTTGCCCACGAGGTCCTCGATGTCGACGCCCCGGTAGCGCAGCGCGCCGCCGTCCTTGTCCGGTTCGGCGATCTCGGTCTCGAAGGCGATGACGCCCTCCAGCCCCGGCTTGAAGTCGTCGGCCATCTCGCATGCTCCTCTGCGCGCGGGACTCGTGACCCACTCGGGGCGGGCACACGACTGCGACCAGACCCTAGGCCGTCCGGACACGCCCGGGGCAGCCGGGGCGGGGGGTGGGCAGGGCCGACTCGGTGTGCGCGCCTGCCGGAACCGCCGGTGACAGCATGAGTCCCGTGCCCGACCTCTCCCGCATGCGCAGGGACTACGAGACGCAGGGTCTGCGCGAGTCCGACCTGGCTCCCACGTGGGTCGAGCAGTTCGACCGGTGGTTCGCCGACGCGGTGGCCGCCGAGCTGCCCGAGCCCAACGCCGTCGTGGTGGCGACCGCGGACGCCGACGGCGCCCCCGACGCGCGGATCGTGCTGGTCAAGGGCTACGACGAGTACGGCTTCGTCTTCGGCACCAGCTACGCGTCGGCGAAGGGCGCCCAGCTGGCGGTGAACCCGCGGGCGGCGCTGGTCTTCCCCTGGCACGCGCTGCAGCGGCAGGTGCGGGTCGCCGGCCGGGTGGAGCGCGTCGGCGGCGCGGCCTCCGACGACCTGTGGGACCCGCGTCCGCGCGGCGCCCAGCTGGCCGCGGCCGCCTCGATCCAGTCCACCGTCGTCGACTCCCGCGAGGAGCTCGAGGAGCGGCTGCGCCGGCTGGACGCCGACACCGGGGAGGGCCCGCTGCCGCGGCCGGAGGCCTGGGGTGGCTACCGCGTGGTGCCCGAGCGGGTGGAGTTCTGGCAGGGCGGGGCCGACCGGCTGCACGACCGCATCCGGTTCGTCCGCGACGACGCCGAGGGGGGCGGCTGGGTGGTCCAGCGGCTCGCGCCGTGAGCGGCTCTGCCGTCCCGCCGGGCGGGAGTGGACGGGTGACGTCGTGAGCGCGTCCGGGGACGACCCCCAGCAGTGGCCGGTCGACCCCGTGGAGGGGGCCGGCCCGGTGGAGGAGCCGGTGCCGGCGGAGCCGAGGAGCCGCCGCGCCTGGGCGATCGACACCACGCCGCTGCGCAACGCGAACTACCGGCGCCTGTTCTGGGGCGTCGCGGCGACGATGCTCGGCCAGCAGATGACGCTGGTCGCCGTCCCGTACCAGGTCTACGAGCTCACCGGCTCGTCGCTGCTGGTCGGCGTGACCTCCGTCGTCGCGCTCGTGCCGCTGATCGCCTTCGGCCTGCTCGGCGGGGCGATCGCCGACGCCATGGACCGCCGGCGGCTGATGCTGGTCACCGGCGTCGGCTCGGCGGTGACCAGTGCCCTGCTCGCCGTCCAGGCGCTGCTGCCCGGCGGCGGGAACCTGGCCGTGCTGTGGGTGCTGACCGCGTGCGTCTCCGGCTTCACCGCGGTCAATCAGCCGACCCGCAGCGCGGTCATCCCGGCGCTCGTGGGGCCCGAGGGCGTGCCGGCGGCCAACGCGCTGTCGATGACCGTGCGCCAGGTCGGGGTCATCGTGGGGCCGCTGCTCGCCGGCGTCCTCATCGCGGTCGGGGACCTGCCGATCACCTACGCCGTCGACGCGCTCGGCTTCGTCGTCGCCGTGCTGCTGCTGCGCGGGCTGCCGCCCCTGCCGCCGGGGCACGACGCCGGGCCGCTGCGGCTGGGCGCTGCCGTGCGCGGGGTGGGGGAGGGCTTCACGTTCCTGCGCACCCAGCCGGTGCTGCTGATGACCTTCGTCGTCGACGTGATCGCGATGCTCTTCGCCTGGCCGCAGGCGGTGTTCCCGGAGCTGTCGCAGGGCCGCTACGCCGACTCGCCCAACAGCCTGGGCTGGCTGTTCGCCGGCGTGTCCATCGGCGCGCTGTTGATGGGGCTGACCTCCGGGTGGGTGTCGCGGGTCGACCGGCAGGGCGCTGTGGTGCTGGTCGCGATCGCGGTCTGGGGCGTGGCGATCGTCGGCTTCGGCTTCGCGCCGACGCTGTGGCTGGCGGTGCTGTGCCTGGCGGTCGCCGGCGCGGGGGACATGGTCAGCGCCGTGCTGCGCTCGTCGATGCTGCAACTGGCCGCCCCGGAGCACATGCGCGGCCGGATGCAGGGCGTCTTCATCGTCGTCGTCACCGGCGGCCCGCGGCTGGGCGACCTCCGCGCCGGGGCGATCGCGAGCGCGGCCGGCGTGACCGCCGCGATGGTCTCCGGCGGGATCGTCATCGTGGTCGCGATGGTCGTGGTGGCCCTGGTCGTGCCGTCCTTCTGGACCTTCCGGGCCTCGCGCTCGGCGCAGGCGACCGTGCGGGCAGGGGAGTCCCGGCCGACCTCACCAGCCCCCGAGAGTGGCGACGACCGGCCGGGACCGGGTCCTTCCTAACCGGCCCCGCGCCGTCCCGCCCGGGGGCCCCTCTCAGGCCAGCGCGCCGGCGACCACCCGGAGGTCGGCGACGAGGGCGTCGTAGGCGGCGTCGCGGGACTCGTCGGGCGTGCGCAGGATCGCCGACGGGTGCGTGGTGGCCAGCATCCAGGTCTGGTGCGGCGCGTCCTCGTCGTCGTCGGCCGGTTCGCCCTCCGCGGCGGCCACCCCCGGCGCGGTCCACGGGATGAGCTGGCCGCGGTCCTTCGTGATCCGGAACGACGGCGAGATGAGCGCCTTGGCCGCCGTCGCGCCCAGGCAGACGACCACCTCGGGCTTGAGCACCTCGAACTCCGCCTCCAGCCACGGCCGGCAGGCCCGCAGGTGCTCCGGCCCCGGCGTCTGGTGGATCCGGCGTTTGCCCTTCTGCGTGAAGCGGAAGTGCTTGACCGCATTGGTGACGTACGCGTCCTGCCGCTCGATGCCGGCCTCGGCGAGGGCCTTGTCCAGCAGCCGCCCGGCCGGGCCGACGAACGGCTCGCCCTTGCGGTCCTCCTGGTCGCCGGGCTGCTCGCCGACGAACACGATGCGCGCGGTCTCCGGGCCCTCGCCGAAGACCGTCTGCGTGGTGCCCTGCCACAGCTCGCACGCCGTGCACCCGGCGGCGGCCGAGCGCAGGCCGTCCAGCCCGACCCCGGTCGGCGGCTGCGCGGGGACGTTCTCCTGGCTCATGGCCCGATTCCACCGCAGGCGGGCCGGAACCGCAGGGCCTGCGGTCGCGGCGGGACGGCGCGGTCAGCGCCGTCCGGCTGCGCGGCCGTGACAGCCGCGTGACAGCGCCCCGCGGACGGTGGCCGGCACCGACGCCCGCCCGGGGCGCCCCCTGGAGAGGAACTCCCGTGTCCATCCGCACCGACCCGGTCCGGCGGGCGCTCACCGCCGGGATCTGGGGCCTGCCCGTGTCCACCGCGCTGCTCGCCGTGGGCACCGTGACCCACCAGCCCGACCCGCGCGCCGACTTCGCCGGCTATGCCGAGTACGTCACCGGGCCGACGTTCCTGGCCAGCCACCTCGGCGCCAGCGTCCTGGGCGCGGCGGTGGGCATCGTGGGGACGGCGAGCGTGGCCCTGCTGGCCGCGCGGCCGAGCGGCCGGCCCGGCCGGACCCTCGCCGGTGCCGCCGCGGCCGTGCTGGCCACCGTGCTGAACACGGCCGTGTTCGGTGTCGCGGCGTTCGCCCAGCCGGCCATCGGCCGGGCCGCCCGCGCCGGCGTCGAGGGCATCGAGGCCGTGGACGCCGACGTCTACGGCCCCGAGCTGTTCGCCACCGCCGCGGTGGCGTTGGTCGCCTGGACGGTGGGCGCCGTGCTGCTGGGGGCGGGGATCGGGCGCAGCGGCCCTGGCCTGCGGGTCCCCGGCGTCGTCCTCGCCGCGGCGCTGGTCGTCTTCTACCCCGCCGGCATCGTGGGCAGCGTCGTCCAGCCGCTGGCGGCGGTGGTCGCCACGGTCGCGGCCGTGGCGGTGGCCCGGCGGCTGCCGCCGGTGGCGGAGGCGGCTCCCCTCGAGGCGGTCCCGGCGCGCTGAACCGTGCGCCGGCCGTGGTGGCCGCGGGGGGGGGGGGGGGGGGGGGGGGGGGGGGGGGGGGGGGGGGGGGGGGGGGGGGGGGTCGGCGGGGTGCGCCGGGGCCGCCGGGGCGGGGGGGGCGGGGGCGGCGGGGGGTGGGGGCGGGGGCGCGCGTGGTGGGCGGCCGTTGGGGGTGGATCGGGGGCCGGGCGTGGCGGCCCCGCCGCGCCCCCCCGGCCCCGCCGGCGCGCGCGGGCGCAGTACGCTGCGCGCCGGTGAACGTCCTCGTCCTCGGTCCGCTGGAGGTCCGGCGGGACGGCGACGTGGTGCCGGTGCGCCGGGGCCGGCCCCGGCGGCTGCTGCTGTCGCTGCTCCTGCAGCGGGGCACGCCGGTGTCCCCGGCCACGCTGGTCGACCAGCTCTGGGGAACCCGGCCGCCGGTCAACGCGGACAACGCCCTGCAGGTCCTCGTGTCCTACCTGCGCCGCGTGCTCGCCGGCGACGAGCTGCGCCTGGAGTGGAGCGCGGCCGGCTACCGGCTGCTGGTCGACCCCGCCCGGGTGGACGCGTTCCGCTTCGAGCAGCTGGTCCGCGGCGCGCAGGCCGCTCCCGAGGCACCGGAGCAGCTGCGGCTCGCCGGCGAGGCACTCGCGCTCTGGCGCGGCCGCCCGCTCAGCGAGGCGGCCGAGGACGACTACGCGCAGGGTGAGATCGCCCGGCTCGGCGAGCTGCGGCTCACTGCCGCCGAGCTGCGCGGCGACGCCCTGCTGGCGCTGGGCCGGCACGCCGAGGCGGTGCCCGACCTCGGCGAGCTGGTGCGCGAGCACCCGTTCCGGGAGCACTTCGCCGAGCAGCTGGTCCTCGCGCTCTACCGGTCCGGCCGGCAGGCCGAGGCGCTCGCCGCCCTGGACCGGACCCGGAGGGTGTTCGCCGAGGAGCTCGGACTCGACCCCGGCCCCGAGCTGCGCCGGCTGGCCGAGCGGGTGCTGCGCCAGGACCCCGGGCTGCTGCCGTCGGTCGGGACCGCGCCGGCCGTCGCGCCGCCGACCGGACCGGCCCCCGCGACCGCCGACGAGGAGCCGGCCGGCCCGGCCGGTCGCGCGCCCGCACCGGTGCCGGTGCCGCTGACGGCCCTGCTCGGCCGGGACGACGACCTCGCCGCGGCCGGCGCGGCGCTGGCCGCGTCCCGGCTGCTGACGCTGACCGGACCAGGCGGGGCGGGGAAGACCCGGCTCGCGGTCGAGCTCGCCGGCTCCCGGGCGGGCGAGACGTGGTGGACCGACCTCAGCGGGCTGACCGGCGCCGGCGCCGATCCGGCCGGCGTCGCGGCCGCCGTGGCCGGCGCCGCGGGCCTGCCCCTCCCGCCCGGGACCGACCCGGTGGACGGGCTCCTGCGGGCGGTCGGGAGCCGGCAGGTGCTGCTGGTCCTGGACACCTGCGAGCACGTGCTGGCCGCGGCGGCGGACCTCGTGACCGGGCTGGTCGCCGGCTGCCCGGGTCTGCGGGTGCTGGCCACCAGCCGCCGTCCGCTCGGTGTGCGGGGCGAGCGGGTGCACCCGGTCCCGCCGCTCGCGCTGCCCGGGGAGGGTGAGCGCGACCCGGCTGCGGTCGCGCGGTCGGCCGCCGTCGCGCTGTTCTGCGAGCGGGCCGCCGCGGTGCGGCCGGGCTTCGCGCTCGACGCCCGCAACGCCGCGGACGTCGCCGCCGTCTGCCGGCTCCTGGACGGCCTGCCGCTGGCGCTCGAGCTCGCCGCCGGTGCCGCCGGGGCGCTCAGCCCCCGGACGATCGCCGCGCTGCTCACCGACCGGCTGCGGCTGGTCGGGGGCGGGCGGGGCCGGTCCGGGCGGCACGCGGGGCTGCGCGCGGCCATCGACTGGAGCTACGAGCTGCTCTCGGCCGAGGAGGCGCTCGTCCTCGACCGGCTGTCGGTGTTCGCCGGGCCGTTCCCGGTCGAGGCCGCCGTCGAGGTGGCTGGTGCCGGGCTTCCCGGCGACGCGCTGGAGCCGCTGCTCGCGCTCGTGGCGCACTCCCTGCTCGCGGTCGCGGGGGAGGACCGGTTCCGGCTGCTCGACACCGTCCGGGCGTACGCCGCCGAGCGGCTGGCCGCGCGGGGGCCCGCGGAGGGCCGGGACGCGCGGGCCCGGCACGCCCGCTGGTACGCCGACCTCGCCCGGGACGCCGACCGGAACATCCATGGCGCCGACCAGGAGGGGTGGCTGGCCGAGCTGCGCCTGGCCGCGCCGGACCTGCGCGCCGCCCTGACGGCCTGCCTCACGCCGCCCGCGGCCGACCCCGCCACCGGCGCCGCGCTGGTCTGCTCGCTGTCGTGGGCGTGGTCCTTCGACGGCCGGTTCGCCGAGGCGGCCGAGTGGATCGCCGCGGCACTGGCCGCCGGCCCGCACGAGGTCCGGACGACGGCGCTGCTGCGGCTGGCCGCGGGCACGCACGCGGAGTCGCTCGGCCGGCTCGCCGTCGCCGAGCGGGAGGCCGCCGCGGCGGCGGAGGTCTTCGCCGACCTGGGGGACGCCCGCAACGAGGCGGAGAGCCTGCTGCACGTCGGCACCGCCCGCTGGGCCCTCGGCGACCTGCCCGGCGCGGCCGCGGCGCAGGACCACTCGATCGCGCTGTTCCGCTCGGCTGCCGACGACGGCGGCGCGGCGCTGGCCCTCGTGCTGCGGGCCCGCACGGCGCTCGAGGCGGGCGACCCGCAGGGCGCGCGGACGTGGCTGGGCGCCGCCGAGGACGTGCTCGCGCGGGCCGGCGACGAGCACCTCACCGCCCTGGCGCTGGAGCAGTCGGCCCGCTGCGCGCTGTTCGTCGGCGACCTGGACGAGGCCGAACGGCTCGGCCTCGCCGGCCACCGACTGTTCGAGCGGCTCGGCTACCCCGAGGGGGTCGTGGCGGCCCTGCTCACCCAGGGGCGGGTGCGGGCCGGCCGCGGGGACGTCACGGGCGCGCGGGCCCGCTACCGGCAGGGCGTCCGGCGGGCGCTGGAGCTGTGCCACCGGGCGGCCGTCGCCGAGGGGCTCGAGCTGCTGGCCGACACCGCGCGCGCCGAGGACCGGCCGCAGGACGCCGCCCGCCTGCTCGGCGCCGCGGCAGCGCAGCGGGCCCGGTACGCGCTGCCCCTCCTCCCGCTCCAGCAGCGCCTGGTCGGCGCGACCGAGGCCGCGGTCCGCGCCGCCCTGGACGGGGCGTTCGACCGGCTGGCATCGGCCGGACGCGACCGGCCGGTCCCCGAGCTGCTGGCCCTGCTGCCCTGAGCCGGCCGGCTGTCACGGGCCCGACAGCCGCGTGACAGCCGGGTGCGGAGGGTCCGGGACGTCGCGGCACCCCGCCGCGGTCCCGACGTCCCAGGAGTCCGGAATGACCCGCCTGCTGCACATCTCGTCCTCGCCCCGCGGCGAGCGCTCGGAGTCCCTCGCCATCGCCCGCACGTTCCTCGCCACCTACCGGGAGGTCCACCCGGACGCCGTCGTCGACACCTTCGACCTGTGGGACGGCACCCTGCCGGAGTTCGGGCCGGCCGCCGCCGGCGCCAAGATGACCGTGTTCGCCGGGGACACGCCCACGGGGGAGCAGGGCCGCGCCTGGTCGGCGGCCCGGGCGACCTTCGCGCGGTTCGCCTCCGCCGACCGGTACCTGTTCAGCGTGCCGATGTGGAACGCCGGGATCCCCTACGTGCTCAAGCAGTTCATCGACGTGGTCAGCCAGCCCGGCATGGTCTTCTCCTTCGACCCGGAGGCCGGGTACACCGGCCTGCTCACCGGCAAGAAGGCCGCCGTGGTCTACACCAGCGGGGTCTACGGCCCCGGCCGCGGGCCCGCCTTCGGCGCCGACTTCCAGGCGCCCTACCTGCGCGACTGGCTGCAGTGGGCCGGCATCGGCGACGTCGCGGAGGTGCACTTCCGGCCGGACCTCGCCACGGCCGACGCCGACACGGGCCGGCAGGCAGCCCATGCCGAGGCGCGGGAACTGGCGAAGGCCTTCTGAGCCGACTCCAGGTCCGCCGCGGTCCAGCCGATAGTTTCGGTGACCACCGGTAGACGACGTCCTGGGGAGTGCGGTGCTGGAGTTCGACGGTCTGGTCAAGACCTACGGGTCGCACCGGGTGCTCGAGGGGGTGTCGTTCTCCGTCGCACCGGGCTCCATGTTCGGGTTCTGCGGGGCCAACGGCGCGGGCAAGACCACCACGATGCGGATCGCCATGGGCCTGGCCCGCGCCGACGCCGGCGAGGTCCGCTGGCAGGGCCGGCCGCTGGACCAGGCGGTGCGCCGCCGGATCGGCTACATGCCCGAGGAGCGCGGCCTGTACCCGAAGATGCGGGTCGGTGAGCAGCTGGCCTACTTCGCCCGGCTGCACGGCCTGGACGCCGCGGCCGCCACCCGCGCCGCGGAGCACTGGGCCGAGCGGCTGGGGCTGGGCCCGCGCCGCCGTGACCAGGTGGAGAAGCTGTCGCTGGGCAACCAGCAGCGCGTCCAGCTGGCCGCGGCGCTGGTCAGCCGGCCCGAGGTGCTCATCCTCGACGAGCCCTTCTCCGGCCTGGACCCGGTCGGCGTCGACGCCCTCGCCGAGGCGCTGCTCGAGCAGGTCCGCGACGGCGTCCCGGTCGTCTTCTCCAGCCACCAGCTGGACCTGGTCGAGCGGCTGTGCGACTCGGTCGGGATCCTCGCCCGCGGGCACATGGTCGCCTCCGGCACGGTCGCCGAGCTGCGCCGGCGGGAGGCCGGCCGCCTGCTGCGGGTGGTCGTCCCCGACGCGCCGCAGGGCTGGGCGGCCGCGCTGCCCGGCGTGCGGGTGGTCTCCCAGCAGGCCGGGGACACCCTGCTCGAGCTGGACGGCGGCAGCGACGACCAGGCCGTGCTGGCCGCGGCGCTGCGCACCGGCCGGGTCACCCACTTCGCCTGGCGGGAGCCCACCCTCGTCGAGCTGTTCCGCGAGGCCGTGGCCGATCCGGCTCCCGAGCGTGAGGAGGTGGCGGCGTGACCGAGCCGCGCACCCCGTCGAGTGCCGCCCTGGTGCGGCTGGTCGCCGGCCGCGAGATCAGCAGCCGCATCCGCGACAAGAACTTCATCATCAGCTCGGTCGTGATCATCCTGCTGCTGATCGGCGTGATGGCGTTCCAGGTGGTCGTCAACTCCGGCGGCGCCGAGGGGCGGCTCGGCATCGTGGGCGACACCGCCCAGCTGGGGCCCGCGATCCAGGCGCAGGGCGAGGCCGTCGGCGTGGACGTCGAGATCATCACCTACCCCGACGGGGCCGCCGCCCGGTCCGCCGTCGAGGACGGCGAGGTCGACGGGGCGCTGCTCGACGGCACCGGCACCGCCCCGGAGCTGCTGGTGGAGGAGCGCGACGCGACGATGGAGGCCGTCGTCGGCGGCGCGGTCAGCAGCGTGGCCATCTCCGACCGGCTGCTGGAGGCCGGCGTGGACCTGCAGTCCCTGCCGGAGGTCGCGGTCACGCCGCTGGACGGCGCGGCTGATGACGGCCAGCGCGTGGTCGTGGCCGTCATCGGCGTGGCGGTCCTCTACGGGCTGCTGATCCTCTTCGCCCAGTTCGTCGCGCAGGGGGTGGTGGAGGAGAAGTCCAGCCGGGTGGTGGAGCTCCTGCTGGCGACCATGCGGCCCTGGCAGCTGCTCGCGGGCAAGATCATCGGCCTGGGCGTCCTCGGCCTCGGGCAGATCATCGTCATCGGGGTCGTGGGGGTCGGCGGGGCCCTGGCCTTCGACGTCGTCGCGGTGCCCGGCGAGCTGATCAGCACCGTGCTCACCGTGGTCGCCTGGTTCGTCCTCGGCTACGCGTTCTACGCGTCGGTGTTCGCCGTGGCGGCGTCCCTGGTCAGCCGGCAGGAGGACCTCGGCAGCGTGCTCACGCCGACGACGATCCTGCTGGTGGTCGGGTTCATCGTCGCGATCCAGGCCGCGGGCGACCCGACCAGCACGCTGGCCACGGTGACCTCCTACGTGCCGGGCCTCTCGCCGCTGGTCATGCCGGTGCGGCAGGCGGCGGGGGAGGCCGCGGCCTGGGAGGTGGCGCTGGCCGTCGTCCTCATGCTGGTGGCGATCGCGCTGATCGTGCGCCTCGGCGGACGGGTGTACGCCGGCGCGCTGCTGCGCACCAGCGGCCGGACGAAGATCCGGGAGGCGCTGCGGGCCGAGGGCGCCTGAAGAAGGACCCCGCCGCAGCGAAGCCCTGGGCGGGGCCGCGGTGGGCGGTACGCGAGTCGGTTGCGTCCCGCCCACTGCGGGTAGCCCGGCGGCATGGCGATGCAGCTGGGCTACACGATGATGACCGAGCAGGCCGGGCCGAAGGACCTGGTCGGTCACGTGGTGGGGGCCGAGGAGGCGGGTTTCGACTTCTCGGTCTGCAGCGACCACTACTTCCCGTGGCTCGACGAGATGGGTCACGCGCCGCACGCCTGGACGGTGCTCGGCGCGGCCGCCCAGGCGACCAGCCGCATCCCGCTGACGACCTACGTCACCTGCCCGACCTTCCGGTACCACCCCGCCGTCGTCGCGCAGAAGGCGGCGACCCTCCAGCTGCTCTCCGACGGGCGGTTCACCCTCGGCCTCGGCGCGGGGGAGAACCTCAACGAGCACGTCGTCGGCACGGGCTGGCCGCCGGCCGACGTCCGGCAGGAGATGCTGGTCGAGGCCGTGCACGTCATCCGCGACCTGTTCGACGGCGGGTACTGCAACTTCCGGGGCGAGCACTTCGAGGTCGAGTCGGCCAAGCTCTGGGACCTGCCCGAGAAGCGGGTGCCCATCGGCATCGCCGTCTCCGGGCCGCAGTCCTGCCGGATCGCCGGCGAGCTGGCCGACGCGATGATCGCCGTCGAGCCGAACGCCGAGCTCGGCGAGCAGTTCGACGCGGCCGGTGGGGCCGGCAAGCCGCGGATCGGGCAGATGCCGATCTGCTACGACACCGACCGGGCCGCCGCGGTCACCCGCGCGCACACGCTGTTCCGCTGGTTCGGCCTGGGCTGGAAGGTCAACGCCGAGCTGCCCGGGACCCAGGCCTTCGACTCGGCCAGCCAGTTCGTCCGCGAGGAGGACGTCGCCGGGAGCATCCCCTGCGGGGACGACGTCGACGCGGTGATCACCGCCGCCAAGGAGTACGCCGACGCGGGCTTCACCCACCTCGCCCTGGTGCAGATCGGCGGGGACCAGCAGGCCCCGTTCCTCGAGTGGAGCCGGCGGACGCTGATGCCGGCCTGGCGGGAGGCGTTCGGCGGGTGAGGCGGCGCACCGCCTCCGAGGGGTGAGACGCCACCGTCGGGGGACGACGCGGCGGTCCCGGTGACCCGATGATCACCGCCATGGGGAGGGACCTCGACGGGCGCCTCCGGCGGCTGCGCGCCTGCCGGGACGCCGACGTGATCATCGAGCTGGGCTGCGACCTGGCCGAGGCCGGGCGCGACCGGGACGCCGAACACTGCTTCCGCCGCGCGGCCGAGCTCGGCGCCTCGCTGGGCTGGTTCAACCTGGGCAACACCCTGGCCGCCCGTGGCCAGGTCGAGGAGGCCGTCGACGCCTACGAGCGCGCGCTGGCCGGCGGTGAGCGCGACGCCTGGGTGAACCTCGGGCTGGTGCTCGAGGAGCTCGGAGACCTCGCCGGCGCGATGGAGGCCTACCGGGGCGCCGGTGCGGCCGGGGATCCCCAGGGGGCGCTGCAGCTGGCCTTCCTCCTCCACGAGCAGGGCGAGCGGGAGCAGGCGCTGACCGTCGCCGGCGAGGTGGCCGGGACCGGGGACCCGATGGCCGCCGCGGTGGTCGCCGGCTGGCGGTGGCGGGAGACCCAGGACCCGGCCCTGGAGGCGGACCTGCGGGCCGGGCAGGGGCACTTCCCCGGCACCCGCGTGGCGCTGGCCGCCCTGCTGCGGGAGACCGGCCGGCCCGCGGAGGCGCGGTTCGTCCTGGAGCGGGGGGCGAAGCTCGGGGAGGCGCAGGCCTGGCTGCCGCTGGGCAACCTGTACGCCGACGAGCTGCACGACGAGGAGGCGGCCGAGGAGGCCTACCGGGCGGGCATCGCGGCCGGGGACACCTACTGCCACCACAACCTGGCGGTGCTGCTGGCCCAGCGCGGCGACCTCGACGGCGCGGTGGAGCACCTGCGGCTCGGGGCCGCCGACGGCGACGACCTGGCCGCCCAGGCGTTGCGCGACCTCGACGGCTGAAGGAGGACGCCCCCTCACCGTTCGTCCCGCGCCCGGCCCCCTGCAGGGGCCCGCCGCGAGCCTGCGAGTGGTGGGGAAGGGGTCCTCCTATTGGCGCAGGTTGCCGAGCGGACCGCGGTAGGGGGACGCCGGCGGGCCGGTCACCCCGGGGCGGGCCGTGAACAGCCGCCCCGCGTCGGGCTGGGCCGCCCGCGCGGCGTCGTCCATCCCCTCGGCGGACGTGCTGATGACCAGCAGGTCCCGCCCCGGCCCTGCGAACGCGCAGCTCGACGTCTGGGCCACCGGCACGTCGACGACCGCGAGCAGGTCGCCCGTCGGCGACCACCGGCGCACCTGTCCGGCGCCCCACAGCGCTGTCCAGAGGCACCCCTCGTCGTCGACGGTCAGCCCGTCGGCCACGCCGTCGTCCCCGGAGAGGTCCAGCAGCACCCGGCCGTGGCGGAACGACGCGTCGGCCGGGTCGTAGTCGAAGGCGTGCACGAGGCCTGGCCCGGAGTCGGCGAGGTACACGACCGAGTCGTCGGGCGACCAGCCGATGCCGTTGGAGACGGTGAGCCCGTCGAGCACCGTGGTGACGGTCCCGTCGCGGTCGAGGCGGTACAGGGTGCCGGCGCCGGGCCGCTGGTCGAAGGCCATCGTCCCGGCGAAGAACCGTCCGGCCCGGTCGCACTTCGCGTCGTTCATCCGGGTGCCGCCGTCCTCGGGGGTGCCACCCTCGCCGGCGAGCGCGATCAGCGGGCGAGCGGTGCCGTCCTGGGCCAGGTGGGTGAACCCGCCGTCCGCGGCGAGCAGCCAACCGCCGTCGGCCGCCGGGACGACGGCGCCCACGGTGCTCCCGCCCCGGGCGACGGCGGTCTCGGTGAGCGCGCCGTCGGCCGAGACCGCGGCGCGGCGGACCGCCCCGGCGGTGATGTCCACCCACAGCAGCTCGCCGCGGACGGCGTCCCAGGTGGGGCCCTCCCCGTGCTCGGCGGCGGGCGGGGCGGCGGGGGAGGCGGTGAGGCGCTGCACGGGGGGGAGGTCCCCAGGACACGCGCCCGTCACACGGGCGGTCGATACTGCACCGGTGTCGGAAGCCACCGTCGACGTCGCCGACCTGCGCCACCACGGGGGAGAGTCGGGGGACGACGCCGACGCCCCGCTGCGTGAGGACATCCGGTTGCTGGGCCGGGTCCTCGGCGAGGTGATCGGCGAGCAGTCCGGGGACGACGTCCTGGAGCTGGTCGAGGCCACCCGGGTGGAGGCCTTCCGGGTGCGCCGCTCGGAGGTCGACCGCGCCGAGCTCGCCGACCGGCTGGGCGACCTCGACATCCGCTCGGCCAACCACGTGATCCGCGCGTTCAGCCACTTCTCCCTGCTGGCCAACCTCGCCGAGGACCTCCACCACGAGCGGCGCCGGCGCTTCCACCGCCGGGAGGGCTCCCCGCCGCAGGAGGGCAGCCTGGCCGCGACCTTCGACCTGCTCGACGCCGCCGGGCTCGACCCCGACGTCGTGGCCCGGGAGCTCGCCGGCGCGCTGGTCTGCCCGGTGGTCACCGCGCACCCGACCGAGGTGCGGCGGCGCACGGTCTTCCGCGTGCAGCGGCAGGTCACCGAGCTGATCCGCCGCCGCGACCGCTCCACGCCGGGGGAGGCCGAGGACCCGGAGTGGTCGGCCGAGCTGGAGCGGGCGGTGCTGACCCTGTGGCAGACGGCGTTGCTGCGGCTGTCCCGGCTGCGGCTGGCCGACGAGATCGACGAGGCGCTGCGCTACTACGAGCTGTCGCTGTTCGAGGTGGTGCCGGCGATCAACGCCGAGCTGCGCCGGGCGCTGCGCGCGCGCTGGCCCGGGGTCGACCTGCTGCCCCGGCCGATGCTGCTGCCCGGCTCGTGGATCGGCGGGGACCGCGACGGCAACCCGTTCGTCACCGCCGACGCCGTGCGCCGCGCCAGCACCCGGCAGGCCGAGACCGCGCTGGGCCACCATCTCGCCGAGCTGCTCGTGCTGCACGACGAGCTGTCGATGTCCGACCGGCTGGTCACGCCGACCCCGGAGCTGTACCGCCTCGCCGAGGCGTCCCGCGACGACTCGCGGTTCCGGGCCGACGAGCCCTACCGGCGCGCCACCTACGGCGTGCACGCCCGGCTGGCGGCCACCGCGCAGCGAGTGCTCGGGCACGTCCCGGGTCCGCCGCCGCACACCGACCTGGAGCCCTACGAGTCCCCCGCCGAGCTCCTGGCCGACCTGGCGACGATCGACGCGTCACTGCGCACCCACGGCGCCGGCGCGCTGGCCGACGACCGCCTGGCGCGGCTGCGGGAGGGCGTGGAGGTCTTCGGCTTCCACCTGTGCGGGCTGGACATGCGGCAGAACTCCGCCGTGCACGCCGAGGTGCTCGCCGAGCTGCTGGCCTGGGCCGGCGTCTGCCCCGACTACGCGGCGCTGGACGAGGACGCGCGGGTCGGGCTGCTGGTCGGCGAGCTGCGGATGCGCCGTCCGCTGGTCCGGCCCGACGCGCAGCTGTCGGACACCGCCCGCGGTGAGCTCGACGTGCTCACCGCCGCCGCCGAGCAGGTCGCCGCGCTCGGCCCGCGGGCGATCCCGAACTACGTGATCAGCATGTGCGAGTCGGTGAGCGACGTCCTCGAGGTCGCCGTCCTGCTCAAGGAGGTCGGCCTGCTCGACCCGGACGGCGAGGACGGCCCCACCTGCCCGGTCGGGATCTCGCCGCTGTTCGAGACGATCGAGGACCTCCACCGCGCGGCGGAGACGATGACCGCCGTCCTCGGCCAGCCGCTCTACCGGGCGCTGCTGGCCAACCGTGGGGACGTGCAGGAGGTCATGCTCGGCTACTCCGACAGCAACAAGGACGGCGGCTACCTGGCGGCCAACTGGGCGCTGTACCGGGCCGAGCTGGCGCTCGTCGAGGTCGCCCGGCGCGAGGGCATCCGGCTGCGGCTGTTCCACGGCCGTGGCGGCACCGTCGGCCGCGGCGGCGGGCCCAGCTACGACGCGATCCGGGCCCAGCCGCCGGGAGCGGTGTCCGGGGCGCTGCGGATCACCGAGCAGGGCGAGGTCATCGCCGCCAAGTACGCCGAGCCCGACCGCGCCCGGCGCAACCTCGAGGCGATGGTGGCCGCCACCCTGGAGGCGACCCTGCTCGACGTCGAGGGCCTGGGGGACGCGGCGGAGGACGCGTACACGCTCTTCGACGACCTCGCCGAGCGCGCCCGGGCGGCCTACCGCGCGCTGGTGCACGAGACCCCCGGGTTCGTCGAGTGGTTCCGGGCGGCCACCCCGATCGGCGAGCTCGCGGAGCTCAACATCGGCAGCCGGCCGCCGTCGCGCAAGGCCGGCGACTCCATCGCCGACCTGCGGGCGATCCCGTGGGTGTTCAGCTGGTCGCAGGCGCGGATCATGCTGCCCGGCTGGTACGGCACCGGCACCGCGCTGGAGAGCTGGGTGGCCGGGGACGAGGATCGGCTGGCGCGGCTGCGCGAGCTGCACGAGCGCTGGCCGTTCTTCCGCACGATGCTGTCGAACATGGGCATGGTGCTGGCCAAGACCGACCTGGGGCTGGCCGCCCGCTACGCCGAGCTGGTGCCCGACGAGGAGCTGCGGCACCGGGTGTTCGACCAGGTCACCGCCGAGCACGAGCGCAGCTGCCGGATGCTGCTGGCGATCACCGGCGACGACCACCTGCTGGCCGACAACCCGTCGCTGGCCCGCTCGATCCGCAACCGCTTTCCCTACCTGGAGCCGCTGCACCACCTGCAGGTCGAGATGCTCCGCCGCCGCCGCGGCGGGGACGACGACGAGCTGGTCCGCCGCAACATCCAGCTGACCATCAACGGCATCGCCACCGCCCTGCGCAACAGTGGCTGAGCGGTCGGTGCCGCCGGGTCAGGAGGCGTGCGCCGGCGGGCGGTACCGGTGGGTGAACAGCCGCCCGACCCAGGCCAGGACGCCGACGACGAACACGCCGACCAGGACCACCGCTCCCGGGGACAGCGTGTCGCTCCCGGTGAGCGCCGCGTGCCCGACGAACGCGAACACCCCCGTCAGCAGGAGGAACGTCGCCGTGCTGACGTGCAGCAGGTCGTCGACCAGCCGGCGGCGCAGCTCCGGTTCGCGCTCGGGCGTCTTCCAGTACCCGGGGTGCGGCACGGTGACGTGCTCCAGCCGCACCCTCCGCACGAACGCGGCCAGCCCGGCGAACAGCGCGGCCGTCCCCGCGGCGGTCCCCACCGCCACCCACAGGAACGCCGCCCGGCTGCCGTACCGGTCGGCGGTCAGTTCCGCGGCGAAGTGCAGCGGCACCCGCTCGGGCAGCACGACCGCGAGCACGGCGACCTCCACGAGCAGCACCAGCAGGCTGGCGCCGAACACGGCCCTCGTCATGGGCGCAGCCTGCCAGGCCCGGCCGGGAGGGGACAGGTGACGGGCGCCGGCTCCGGCGCGGTGGCGGTGGGTGGCCCGCACCTGGTCGCGGCCGGCGCGGCGCTCGGCCTGCCCCCGGCCGCGCTGGCCCCGGCGCTGACCGACCCCAGCCTGCGGCTGCTGGTCGGCGAGGGCGGGACGGCGCTGCTGCGGCGGGAGTGGGACGACGACGGCACCGCCCAGGCGGTCGTGCTGCGCCGCGCCGGCCTGCGCGCCGACGCCGCGGCCGTGCTCGCCACCGCCGCGGCCTGGGGCTGCGACACGATCCGGACGGGGGACGACGTGGTCCCCGTGCCGCCGCCCCCGCCGGAGGCGCCGCTGGCCGAGCGGTTCCTGCACCTGGCCGCGCTGGCCGCCACCCGCGTCGAGGTCGCCGTCGCGCTCGCCCGGGACGCCGGCCCCGGCCGGGTCAAGGACGACGGCAGCCCCGCGCTGGCCGCCGACGAGGCCGCGCACACCGCCGCCGCGGAGGTGCTGGCACCGCTGGGCGTTCCCCTGCTCAGCGAGGAGCGCCGCGACCGGCAGGTCGCCGACGACGCCCCCTGGGTCGTGCTCGACCCGCTCGACGGCACCGGCAACTTCCGCGCCGGCCTGCCGCCGTGGGCGTTCTCCGCGGGGCTGGTCCAGGACGGCCGCCCGGTGGCCGGGCTGGTCGCCGACCTGTCGTCGGGGCGCCGCTGGGCCGGGGCGGCCGGCTCCGGCGCCCGCCGTGACGGCGTGCCCATCGCGCCGCGACCCGGCGGGACACTGGTCGCCCCCACCGCGCCGGCGGGAGAGGCCGTCGCGGTGCCGCCGGACCTGCGCCGGGTGCGGGTCACCGGCTGCACTGCCGTCGACCTGTGCCTGGTCGCCGACGGGTCCGCGGCCGCCTGGCACGACGTCGACCGCAGCGGCACCCACGTCCACGACGTCGCCGGCGGGCTGGCCGTGCTCGCCGCGGCCGGCGGGGTGGCGCTGGATCCCGACGGCGCGCCGCTGCTCCTGCCGCCGGACACCGGGACGCTCATCCGGCTGGTCGCCGCCGGCAGCGAGGAGACCGCCCGGGCGCTGCTGGGCACCGTGCGCTGAGGCGTCAGCGGGCCCGGGCGGCCGCTTCCCGGACCGCCGCCATCAGCGACTCCCACTCGTGCAGCGTGGTGCGGGCCCGCCCGCGGGTGGCGCCCAGGGCGACCTCGGCGGCGTCGATGGCCCGCCAGTCCTCGAGCAGCACCGGGTCGGCGCCGCGCGTCCGCAGCTCCGACACCAGGTCGTCGACCCCGCCGCCGCCCGGGCGCAGGACGCCGGCGGCGACGTCCTCCAGCAGCGCGGCGACGGTCTCCCGGGCGTCGTGCTTGTTGGTGCCGACGACGCCGGTCGGGCCGCGCTTGATCCAGCCGGCCACGTACTCGCCGCGCGCGGGCCGGCCGTCGCGCAGCACCCGGCCGGCCTCGTTCGGCACGACGCCGCGGCGCTCGTCGAGCGGCAGCTGCGGCAGCCCGCAGCCGCGGTAGCCGACCGAGCGGACCACCAGGTCGGCCGGCAGCACGGTCGTCTCGCCGGTGCCGGAGACCCGCCCGTCGGCGTCGACGACGGTGCGCTCGACCTCGACGCCGGTCACGCGGTCCTCGCCGAGCAGCCGCACCGGCCGGGAGTAGAAGCGCAGCCGGAGCGGCGTCCGGCCGGGCTCCAGCGTGTGCCGCGCCCACTCGTGCAGGACGTCGAGGTTGCGGTGCACCACCCGGTCGGCGTCGGCCCGCTCCTGCGCGGCCGGGTCCAGCTCCAGGTCGGCGGGGTCGACGAGCACCGTGGCCTGCGCCAGCTCGTCGAGCTCGCGGAGCTCCTGGGTGGTGAAGGTGGCCTGCGCCGGACCGCGGCGGCCGAGGATGGTGACCTCCTGCACCGGCGCCGCGGCCAGCGCGTCGAGCACGTGCTGGGGCATGTCGGTCGGCTCCAGCTCGGCCGGGGTGCGGGCCAGCACGCGCGCGACGTCGAGCGCCACGTTGCCGACCCCGATGACCACGGCCGACCGCGCCCCGGCCAGCGCGGCCTCGACCCTCGCCCGGTCGGCGTCGGGGTGCCCGGTGTACCAGGCGACGAGGTCGGTGGCGGCCAGGCTGCCCGGCAGCTCCTCGCCGGGGATGGCCAGCTGCCGGTCCAGCGCCGCGCCGTAGGTGTAGATCACCGCGTCCACCGCACCGAGGAGGTCGGCGCAGGAGACGTCCCGGCCGATCTCGACGTTGCCGACGAACCGCACCGAGGGGTGGTCCAGTGCGCGGTGCAGCGTGTCGCGGATGGCGCGCATCTTGGGGTGGTCGGGGGCGATGCCGTGCCGCACCAGGCCGAACGGCGTGGGCAGCCGGTCGATCAGGTCGACGGCGACCGGGACGTCCTTCTGCCGTGTCAGCGCCTCGGCGGCGTAGATGCCGGCCGGTCCCGCGCCGACGACGGCCACCCGCAGGGGCGGCACGGGAGACGGGGGACCGGGGTCTTCGTCGACCGACACGAGAGGCATCCTGACCCGGCCGGGTGGGAATGCACCAGGCATCCGCCCCCGTCCCCGATCCCTGGAGCGCACCCGTGGCCGTCGTCGTCGTCGCGACCATCACCCCCCAGCCCGAGCACCGGGACGCCGTCCGCGAGGCGGTGCTGGCCGCGATCCCGCAGGTCCACGACGAGCCGGGCTGCCGGCGCTACGCGCTGCACGAGGGGCAGGACGGCCGCCTGGTGATGGTCGAGCAGTGGGAGAGCCCCGAGGAGCTGGCCGCCCACGGCAAGGCCGAGGCGCTCACCGCGCTGGGCCGGGCGCTGGAGGGCAAGCTCACCGGCGCGCCCGAGGTGCAGGTGCTCACCGCCGTCCCGGCCGGGGACGAGGCCAAGGGCGCGCTCTAGGGCGGTCTCAGTCGCAGGCGACGTCGTGGTCGAGCCCGTGGTCGACGTACTGGGTGAGGACCACGTCGCCGCCCTCGACCAGCGGGGCCCGCCGACAGTTCGCCCGCGCCGCCTCGGGGCTCGAGGCCCCGGCCAGCCAGCTGTCCAGGCCGTGCAGCGGGCTGCGCTCGGGGACCTCGCCGACGATGCGGCGCCACTGCGAGCCGGTCGAGTACAGGCCCACCTCGGCGCCGCGGCCGGTCAGGTAGGCGGTCATCCCCTCGAGCGCCGCCCGGTTGCGCTCCCGCGCGGCGGCCGACCCGGCCTGCCAGGTGTTCATCGTCTCGACGTCGAGCCACCAGCGGTGGGCGCCCGGGTCGGGGTCGACGTCGGCCTCGTCCGCGGCGCGGCCGAAGAACGCCTCGACGTCGACGTAGGCCCGCAGCCAGCCGTACTGCCACGAGCAGGCCATGCTGTTGTCGGCCTCGCAGCTGCCGTAGGGCGTCTGGCCGCTGAACGGCCAGGTGTGCACCTCGTCGAGGACCTCGCCGGGGTTGGCGGTGTTGACGTAGAGCTGCAGCCCGGGCTGGCCGGGCACCTCGCCGGTCGCCTCGGCCGCCCAGGCCAGCTGCTCGGCCAGGCAGGGGTTGGGCTTGGTGGCCAGCCCGCCGTTGACCCCCACGACCGCGAAGGGGAACTCCTCGGGCAGGTCCTTCCCGCACTGGGGGTGCGAGACGTCGTAGCCCACCTCGGCGCCGTCGTCGGTCGAGGCCGCCGCCGAGGGCAGCCCCACCGCGAGACCGGCGCACGCGAGCACGGCGACCAGGAGGGCGCGCAGCGTGCTCGGCATCCTGGCAACGGTACCGGCGGCCGTGCGCCCGGTCACTCACCCGGGCGGGTCAGGAGGCCGGCTCAGGCCGCCTGGCAGACCGGGCACCAGTGCAGGTTGCGGCCGACCATCTCCTGGGTGCGCACTTCGGTGCCGCAGATCCGGCAGGGCAGGCCGGTGCGGCGGTAGACGTAGTGCGCGTCCTCCCGCTCGACCGCGCCGCGCCGGCGGCTGCGGTCCTCCGGCCGGGTGGTCACGATCCGGCCCATCCGGACCCCGGCGCGCATGAGCACGACCAGGTCCGACCACATCCGCGCCCACAGGTCGGCGTCGACGTCCCGGCCGGGCCGGAAGGGCGACACCCGGTGCCGGAACAGCAGCTCGGCGCGGTAGACGTTGCCGACGCCGGCGAGCACCGACTGGTCCATGAGCAGGGCGCCGACCGCGGTGCGGCTGCCGGCGATCCGCCGGTGCGCGGCGGCCGCGCCGCGCGGCGACCGCAGCGGGTCGGGGCCCAGCCGCGCGAGGATGCCCTCCACCTCGGCGGTGGTGAGCACCTCGCAGGCGGTCGCGCCGCGGAGGTCGGTCCACACGCCGGCGCCGTCGGGACCGTCGCCGACCCAGCGCATCCGCAGCGCCCCCCTCGCCGGCGGCGGGGTGCCGGTGCCCGACGTGTAGGAGCCGTACAGCCCGAGGTGCACGTGCAGGGTGTCGGCGCCGAAGCAGGCGAACAGGTGCTTGCCGTAGGAGGTCACCTCCTCGAGCACCCGCCCGTCGAGCAGTGCCGCGCCCTGGGCGAACCGGCCCTGCGGGCTGGTGACGTGCACCGGGCGGCCGGCGAAGGCCAGCGACTGGTCCCGGGCCAGCCGGAACAGGGTGTGGCCCTCAGGCACAAGCGGCTCGGCAGGTCACGTCCCCAGCTTCCCCCCTGACCTGCGCACCCGCCACGATGGCCCGGTGACGCAGGTGACACCGCGGCTGGGGCGGACGGCGTGGGGTGCGCTGGAGACGGTCCACGTGGTGGCCTTCTTCGCTCCCGAGGTGCAGGCCGCCTACGACCGGTTCGGCGTCGAGGCGACCCGCGCCGGCTACTTCGCCGCCCGCGCCTCGGCCCTGGGCCCGGTGGACCCGGCGGTGGTGACGGCGCTGTTCTACGTGTTCTCGCCCGGCCTCGTCGCCGGAGCGGTGCCCGCCGTGTGGGAGGTCGCGCCACCCGCCGAGTGGGCGGCGGCCCGGCGGGGCGCGGTGGCCGCTGCGCTCCACCGGGTCCTCGGCGAGCCCGACGTGGCCGAGGCCGCCCAGCTGGCCCGGGAGGCGTGCACGGGGCTCCCGGTCGCCGGGCGACCGTTGTACGCGGCCTGGACCGGCGTGGAGTGGCCGACCGACCCGCTGCTGCAGCTGTGGCACGCCGGCCTGCTCGTGCGCGAGCACCGCGGCGACGGGCACCGGACCGCGCTGATGGCCGCCGGGCTCGACCCGGTCGAGGCGCTGGTGACCGGCGGCCTGGCGTCGGACAGCACCGCGTTCGTGCGCACCACCCGCGGCTGGACCGACGAGGAGTGGGCCGCCGGGGTCGAGCGGTGCCGGGCGCGTGAGCTGGTGGACGACGGCGGGCTCACCGCGGCCGGCGCCGCGCTGCGCGCACAGGTCGAGGACGCCACCGACGTCCTTGCGCTGCCCGGCTGGGCGCACCTCGGGGCGGACGGGGCACAGCGGCTGGTCGAACTGCTCGCCCCGCTGCGGGAGCGGTTGTTCGACTCCGGCCTGCTGCCCGCCTGGATCCGCTCCCGCGGCTGACCCTCAGCGGGCGGCGCGCACTCGCTCGTAGCGGTCGAGGGCGACCCGGCGCTCCTCGGCGTGGTCGACGATCGGCAGCGGGTAGGCCTCGGGGACGCCGTCCGGACTGCGCCAGGGCTCGTGCACGAACCGGGCCGGGACGTCGCGCAGCTCGGGCACCCAGCGCCGCACGTAGGCGCCGTCGGGGTCGAACTGCTGTCCCTGGCGGACGGGGTTGAAGACGCGGTGGTAGGGGGAGGCATCGGTGCCGGTGCCGGCCACCCACTGCCAGCCGTGGTTGTTGCTGGCCAGGTCGCCGTCGACCAGGTGGGCCATGAAGTGCCGGGCGCCGCGCCACCAGTCGACGTGCAGGTCCTTGACCAGGAACGACGCCACGACCATCCGGACCCGGTTGTGCACGTACGCCTCGCCGAGCAGTTGGCGCATCCCCGCGTCGACGATCGGGTAACCGGTGCGGCCCTGCGCCCCGGCGGCGAACCGCTCGTCGGCGTCCGGGCCGGTGTCGTAGGTCATCGCCCGCATCCGCCGGTCGAACGCCTCGCGGTGCGTCTCGGGGCGGTGCCAGAGCACGTCGGCGTAGAACTCCCGCCACGCCAGTTCGTTCGCGTAGCTCGCCGCGGACTCGCCGGTCTCCTGAGCGAGGTCGGCCAGCAGCGTGCGGGGGTGCAGGCAGCCGTACTTCAGGTACGCCGAGAGCCGGCTGGTGCCGTCGGTCCCCGGGGTGTTGCGGGTGTCGCGGTAGCCGGCCAGCCGCTCCTCGCGGAAGCGCCGCCACGCCGCGCGGGCGGCGGCCTCCCCGGCCGGGGGCAGCCGGACGCCGTCCGGCGCGGGGGCCGGTGGCGGGGCGTCGGACGGGACGCCGGTCTGCCAGGGCACCGAGCGCGGTCGCGGGGCGGGGGCGCGCCAGCCGTGCTGCCGCCAGGCCCGCGCGAAGGGGGAGAACACCCGGAACGGCGTCCCGTCGGCCTTGGTGACCCGGCCGGGCGTCACCGCGTACGGCGAGCCGGTGCGCACGAGCGGCACGTCGCCGAGTGCCCGCTCGACCGCCGCGTCGCGCTGCCGGCCGTAGGGGCCGGCGTCGGCGCTGACGTGCACGCCGCCCGCGCCGACCTCGCGCACCAGCTCGGGCACGACGCGCGCGGGGTCCCCGGAGCGCAGCACCAGCGCGCCGCCCACCGCCGCGCCGAGGTCGGCGAGGCAGTCGAGCAGGAAGCGGCGGCGCGGCACCCCCGCGGGGTCCCACAGCCGCGGGTCGACGACGAACAGCGGCAGGACGGCGCCCTCGGGACCGGCGGCGTCGATCGCGGCCAGCAGCGCCGGGTGGTCGGCCAGCCTCAGGTCGCGGCGGAACCACAGCAGCGCGGTGGGCACCCGCGCCAGCCTAGGCAGGCGCGGGTGGACCCGCAGGTCAGCGGTCGGCGGTCTCCAGGCCGAAGTGCGGCCGGTCGGCCTCGGCGACCAGGTCGAGCTCCTCGGGGTGCTGCTGGATGTAGTGCCGGACGAACGAGCAGTAGGGGAGCACGTGCAGGCCGCGCTCGCGGGCGGCGTCGAGGACGCCCTTCACCAGGGCCTTGCCGATGCCGCGCCCGCCGACGGAGGGGTCCACCTCGGTGTGCGGCAGCGTCATGGTGCCGTTCTCGACGTGGTAGCTCGCCAGGCCGACGACCCGGTCACCGAGCACCACCTCGAACCGCCCCCGGTCGGGGACGTCGACCACGCTCGTCTCCATGCTCGTGCTCCACCTCCGCTTGCCCCGGCGCCGTTGCCGGGTTCGACATGCGTACTGGAACGGTAACGCCTCGCAGCGCCTCTGGGTTTCCCCTCAGCGGGGGACGGGCGTGTCCCGGACGCCGGCCGTCGGGAGTGTCGCGACGCCGGCTCCCGGGCGTCCCCGCCGGAGCGCAACGGCGGCGTGCCAGGATGGGGACGGCGTCCCCGGCCTCGCGCTCGGGGCCGTCACGGCCCCGTAGCTCAGGGGATAGAGCAACGGTTTCCTAAACCGTGTGTCGGAGGTTCGAATCCTCTCGGGGCCACCTGCAGCGCTCCGGTCAGGCCCAGCGACTGGTCAGCCGCACGCTGGTGCCGTCCGGATCGCGGCGGACGGCGACGTGGTCGCAGAGCTGGCGGGCCAGCCACAGACCCATGCCGCCGTGGGAGAGGTCGTCGCCGTGCGCAGGGCCGTACCCGGCGAACGGGTCGGCCAGGCCGTGACCGGAGTCGCGGATGGTGCACACCAGCTGCCCGGGTGCGCTCCACAGCCGCAGGCCGGCGGGCGGGCGGCCGTGCCGGACGGCGTTGGAGGTCATCTCGTCGACGGCCAGGAGGAAGTCCTCGAGGACGTCGGGCGGCCCGTCGACACCGGCCAGGTGCTCGCGGACGGCGTGCCGGAGGCCGGCGTAGTCGGTGATGTCGTCGTCGGCCAGCGCCGGGACGGTGTCCTCCAACGGCTCGGCGGGCACCGGCAGGGCGCGCAGGTACGCAGCGGGGTCGACGAAGTCGGGGTTGTCGACGCGGCCGGCGGCGGTGACCAGCCGTGGATGGGTGTGCCGCGCGGTGGCCAGGACCGGCTCGGGGAGGTCAGCGGAGAACACGCACAGCCCCCACAGTGGGAACGGGGCGAACGCAGCGTTGATGACCGCCTCGTAGGCCTGCCACTCCCGGCGGTCGGCGGCGGTGGTGCCGAAGTCGACCTCCCCGACCACCCGGACCCGCAGTCCGGGGGCGGCGTGCTCGGTGGCGAACCGGCGGAAGGCCGTGATCGCCGTCGGTGTGCGCGACCGGTACAGGGCGTGCCGCTCGACGACGATCACCCGTGGGTCGTTGCCCACGGCCTCGCGCAGGGGTCCAGTGGCGCCCGGTCCCACGGCGATCACCGCGGCGTCCCCGGCCGCGAGCCCGTCGCGCAGCCACGGGGCGGCGATCGCGGCCATCTGCTCGGCCGTGTCGTACACCAGGGCCTCGTGCCGGAACCCCGGCGACGGGCGCTCGGCACCGGGGCCAGCGCCCACCACGGCACCGGCGGGTCGGGTGCCCTCGCTGCGGTGCACGTCGTCCGCCCTCCGTGCTGTCGGCCGTCCCGGTGATGAGGGCCAACGTGGTCACGGTGCCGCTCGCCGGGGGCTGTACCCCTCACCCGGCCGCCTACGCCGTCGCCGGGCGACATGGCCAGAACGGGTGAGGCCGGGCGCCGGTGGAGGGTCCACCGGCGACGGGACGGCCGGCGTCAGACGTCGCGGCGGGTGAACACCAGTGCGGTCAGGCCCCACACCATGGCCACCCAGAGGACCGCCCACAGCAGGTAGGCGACCGTGAGCGGGGCCTCGCTGAGGAACGGCGAGCCGGCGAAGTCCAGCCCGAGCGGGGTCGGGTCCTGGAACGCGTGCATGGCGCCCCGCCACAGCCCGTCGGTGGGCAGGATGACCCGCGACACGGTGCCGACGCGGGCCACGCCCTCGTTGCCGAGCACGTCCCCGACGCTGCCCACCACGCCGGCCACCCAGGTCGCGCCGAACAGCCCGACGGCGACCACCCCCGACGCCATCGGCGAGATCACGCTCGACAGCAGCAGGGCGAGGGTGAGAAGCACGACCGTCTGCCCGGCCAGCAGCGCCAGGCCGGCCGCCGGGTCGGGTGGCCAGTAACCGACCGCCCACCCGACGACGAGGAACTGCGCGAGCCCGGCGACCACCACGTAGCCGGAGCCGAAGGCGACCAGCCCGAGCCACTTGCCGAGCAGCACGGCCGAGCGGCGCACCGGCCGGGCCAGCTGCGCCAGCGCCATGCCGGACTCGATCTCCCCGGCAAGAGTGGGCCCGGCCAGGAACGCGGTGCCCAGCGCGGCGATCAGACTCAGCCCGAACATCACCAGGTTGAGCAGCGTGGAGGCGAACAACCGGGCCTGGCCGGAGGTGAGGTCCCCGAACTCGGTGTCCAGGCCGGCCAGTCGGGAGAAGCCCCAGCCGCTGAGCCCCAGCAGCGCGACGGTGAGGACGGCGAGGGCCCACACCACCCGCCGGCGGACCGCCTCCCGCAGGGTGAGCCCCGCGACGGTCAGCACGCTCACGGGCCCTCCTCGCTGGCGCTCGTCGGCCGCGTTCGCGGCGCTGCTGTACCCCTGCGTGAGCTCGCGAGCTCGCTCACGGCACACCCTCCTCGCCGCGGAGGATGCCCAGCAGCCGCTCCTCCAGGCTGATCCGTGCGGGCTCGACGGCGTGCACCGAGACGCCCAGGGCCACCAGGTCGGCGACGAGGCGGGGCACGGTGCCGCCGTCGTCGTCCGCCGGCAGGGCGACCGTGAACCGGTCCGCGCCGCCGGTGACCGGCCCGGCCGCCCGCAGCCGCGCCTCGGCGCGGCCGTCGACCCCGGTGAGGTGCAGCCGGACCTCCCGCCGGCCGAGCAGCTCGGCCAGCGTGCCGGCGGCCGCGACCCGCCCGTGATCGAGGATGACCACGCGGTCGCAGACCCGCTCCACCTCGCCGATCAGGTGCGAGTTGAGCAGCACCGCCACACCCTGCGCCTTGAGCGAGAGCACCAGGTCGCGGACGTCGACCCGGCCGAGCGGGTCCAGCGCGCTGGTCGGCTCGTCGAGGACCACCAGCTCGGGCCGGCCGACCAGGGCGACGGCGAGGCCGAGCCGCTGCTGCATGCCCTTGGAGAACCCGCCCACCCGGTCGCCGGCCCGCCCGTCGAGGCCGACCGCGGCCAGCCGCTCGCGTTCCTCGTCCGCGGTCATCGGCACCCGCGCCAGCCGCGCGTGCAGGGCCAGCACCTCGGCGGCGGTGAGCCACTGCTGGTAGCGGAACAGCTCGGGCAGGTAGCCGACCCGCAGCCGGGACTGCGGGTCGCGTCCCGGGCGACCGAGCAGCACCACGTCCCCGGCGTCGGGGCGGACCAGCCCGAGCAGCATCTTGATGACGCTGGTCTTGCCCGCCCCGTTGGGGCCGAGCAGGCCGACCACCTCGCCGCGCCCGACGGTGAACGAGACGCCGTCCACCGCCGTCCGGCGCCCGTACCGCTTGCGCAGCCCGGAGCACCAGACGGCGGGGGAGGCGGGCAGCTCGGCGACGAGCTGGGCCGCGGTGCGGGTGTCCTCCAGCGACACGGTCAGCGCAGGTCGTCGGCCACGGCGAGCACCTCGTCGGTGCTCACGGCCCCGGCGACCCCGGTGACGACGCCGTCCTCCACCCACACCACGCCGGCCATGCTGCCGTCGCGGGAGGCGAGCACGGTCGCAGGCTGCCCGGCCACCTCGGCCGTGCTGGTGGTGACCATGTCGGCCGGGACCGGCAGCGGCAGCGTCGTCGCGTCGCCGGAGAAGTCGCGCAGCTGGGCGGCGACGTCGGCGGGCATGCCGGGCAGGGAGAGCAGGTAGTCGCGCACCGTCTCGAAGGGGACGCCGTCGGAGTCCGCGGTGGGCGCGACCGCCCGGCCGACGGCGAGCACCGGCAGGCCGGTCGGCTGCACCCACACCGCCGCGGCGGCCGGTCCGGCCTGCAGCCGCACCCGGCTGCCGTCCAGCCCGGGCGGCACGGCCGGGAGGGCCTCCCCGGTGGCGGCCGCGGCCTGCGCGGCCTTCTCCGCCGAGAAGGTGAAGACGGCGCTGACCTGGTCCACCACCTGGTAGGTGGGGTCGCCGCTGACACCCGTGGGCAGCTCGCCCACCACGGGCACGGTCAAGCCGGTGCGCTCCTCGGCGGTGGCGGCGTCGGGCACCTCGGAGGGCTCGGCCGCGCCGGTGACCTCGAGGTCGCCGAACGCGGAGAGGTCGGGCAGGGCGACCAGCTCGCCCGTGGGGACGGCGACCGGCGCGACCCGCTCGGTGCGGAAGATCGGCAGCCAGTCGTTGGCCGCGGCCACGCCCGCGCCGGACAGGACGAGGGCCAGGCCGAGCGCCGCGACGGCGGGCTTGCGCACCGCACCCGCCCACCGTGCGCGGCGGGTCGGCGCGGGCGCCCACCCGGCCGGGACGGCGGAGGCCAGCCGGGCCCACGCGGTGTCGACGTCGGCGGAGGGCCGCGCCGGCGTGCCGAGGGCGGCGCCGGCGGCGCGGGCGTCGGCCCGGACCTCCTCCAGGGCGGTCAGGCAGGCCGGGCACGCGGCGACGTGCGCGCGCTCGGCGTCGGCGACGCCGAGCGGCTCGTCCAGCAGCCGGCGCAGCACACCCTCACCGGGATGACGCATCGTGGTCCAACTCCTTCTTGAGCGCAGCTTCGGCGCGCCGCACGGTCGTGCCGACGCTGCCGACGGACAGATCGAGGGCGGCCGCCACGTCGGCGTAGCCCAGGCCGCTGTGCCGCAGCACCAGGGCGACCGCCTGCTTGCGGGGCAGCCGGGCGAGGGCGGCCCGCACCCGGCGGTGCTCCTCGCGGGAGACCACCGCGTCGGCGACGTCGGGGACGACGGTCGGCTCCCCGCCGGCCGCCTCCTCGCGGGCGGTGCGACGGCGACCGGAGCGCAGCACGTTGAGCGCGGTGTGGGCGGCGGCCACGCTCAGCCAGCCGCCGGCCTCCCGCGCCGGCACCGAGGAGCGGCCGAAGGAGAGGAACACCTCCTGGGCGACGTCCTCGGCCTGGTCCCGCGACCCGAGCACCCGGGCGGCCACGCCGACCACCCGCGGGTACTCCGCCCGGAAGACCTGCTCGAGGTCGTCGCGCACCCCGCCGGCCCGGTGCGCCCGCTCGGCCGTACGGCCCTGGGCGGCGGGTGCGGTCAGGGCGCGCGCCGTCCATCGCTCGTGCTGCACCAGGTCCACATCGGTAGAGCACCGCCGGGGCCGCGGATGTGACACCCGCCGAGGATGCACCTCGTCAGCCGGCCCGGATCGGCGCTCCCACGCGGATCTCGCCGTCGCCGAGGACGTCGGCGCGCAGCCCGCCCCGGTGGATGAGCGGACGCAGGGTCCCGGGGCCGCTGAGCCGCTCCAGGTGCGCGCAGGGCTCGCACAGCCGGCGCCCCTCGCACAGCACGTCGCCGATGCGGAAGCGCCGTCCGACGAGGGCGTTGACGTCGACGCCGCGGGTGAGGACGTTGCGGCGGGTGCCGGCGAAGTCCAGCGCCTGCCCGGCGGCGGCCAGCTCGTCGAGGACCTCGGCGGCCACCAGGGTCAGGTCGTACCCGGGCCGGCGTCCGGCGCGGGGGCTGAAGGTGCCGGCGCCCGCGGCGTAGCGGTCGCCGTCCAGCCCGCGGCCGGCCCGGGCCCGCGCCGCCTCGACCAGCTGCATCGGCGCCTCCGCCGCGGGCGCCACGGCGAGGCCCTCGACGGTCCCGGACAGGTCGCCGGTGACCGGGGCGGGGCGCAGGACCGGGTCGAGGGAGGCGACCGCGTGCGCCTCGCGGATGCGCAGGTCGGCGGTGGCCCGGCCCAGCAGCGCGGGGGCCTGCGGGCTGAGCACGACGCCCGGCGGCGTGCCGAAGGCCAGCACGGCGACCGGTCCCTCGCCGGCCGGGTCGTCGGCGACGGCGATCCACCAGCCGGCCCACTGGAAGCGCCCGGGGTCGGCGATCGGCACCAGGCCCGAGCCGTGCTCGGCCAGCCAGGTCCGCCAGGCGCCCAGGGCGTGGGCCAGGTCGTCGTCGGGCAGCGGCAGGTCGGCCACGGGGGTCTCCGTCACCGACGCCAGGCACGCGGCGAACCCGCGGACCAGGGCACGTGCGGCGGGACCGGGCGGGAGCGCGACGTCGATCACGGGTCGATCCTCCCCGGGGGCTCCAGGCGCGGGCCGTTGCGCCGGATCGCCCGCTCGGGGCCGGTCCGCCACCGGGCGCCGACGACGGCGAGGACTCCCCACCACGCCGCGGTGACCCAGTTGACGTCGCCCCAGCGGCCCTGCGCCACGGCGAAGACGACGACGCCGGCGATCGCGGCACCCCAGACGACGGCCAGGACGACGAGCCACGGCCGCGGCGCCGGCCGCCGGCTCGCCGCCTCGACCTTCTGCGTGGCCAGGTCGACGACGGCGGCCCGCAGGCGGTCGTCGGACACCTCACGGCCCCACGTGGCGGCGCGCTCGACCAGCGCGAACTCGGTCGGCCGCAGCCCGTGGCGGGCGGCCAGCTCCCGGGAGACGTGCGGCTCGAGCGGGCCCGACTGCCGCTCCCAGAACCGCCGGCGGCCCAGCCACCAGGCGAACAGCGGGCCGCCGACCAGGAACAGCAGCACGAACCCGACGGCGACCACCACGGACGTGCTCATGGCCGCCGCACCCGGCGGGGAAACCCCGGGTCGGGCCGGTGTCCCCCGACCGGCGGACGGGCCGGGTCAGCGGGTCGGCGTCCGCGTCTCGTGGAGGACGGCGAGCCGGCGGCGGTACTCCTCCTCGTCGATCTCACCGCGGGCGAACCGCTCGGCCAGCAACTGCTCGGCCGACCGCACCGGCGGCGGGTACGAGCCCGGGGCCGGCCGCCGCACGCGGCGGGCGAGCAGCAGCGAACCGACGACCAGCAGGCCGAGGAGGAGCAGGACGACGACGGCTGTCGCGCCCCAGCCCCAGTCGCCCATGTGGTCCCAGCCGTCCCAGTCGTCCCAGTCCATGGACCCCAGCTCCTCCGCCGGCCCGACCCGGCGGCCGGGCCATGGGCGGGCTCCAGGGTCGACCGTCGCGCCGTCGCCGGGACCCGCCGAAGGTCCCTCGCCCGCCGGACCTCCGGCCCGTGCCGTGCACGGTCCCTGGCCGGTCCCCGCACGAGCGCACTACCGTCGGGACATGGTGCTCGCGGTGGCCGAGCTGCTGCTCCTGGTGCTGCTCGCCGGCCTGCTGCTGTACGCGCTCGGGGTGTGGTCCACCCGCCCGGCGCTGCGGACCGGCTCGGGCGCCACCCGGCTGCCCGCCCGGGCGCGCGCGGAGGTGGCCGCGGCCGTCGCGCAGGCCCACTGGGCGGCGGCCCACGACGAGGTGGACGGCCTCACCCGGGTGCTGCTGCGCCGGTCCTACACCGGGCTGGACGGGTTGCCCGTCGTCCTCGAGGAGCGGCTGTTCGCGACGTTCCCGGCGGCCGACCCCGCGTGGGAGGCGCGCTTCACCGAGGCCATGTCCGGTGCGCGGTTCCGGTGCGCCTACCTCAACGCCGAGGAGCGACCGGGGGAGCGGGACTAGGCGACGGCGCGCAGGGCCGGCGTCCGGTCGGCGGCTCGCGCCACCGTCCGCTCCACCAGGCGCGCGATCGTCGCCGGCCGGTCCGACTGCGGCGCGTGGCCGGCCATCAGCAGCGGGCTGAAGCGCGAGCCGGGCACCAGCGGCAGGTAGCGCACCGTCTGGCCGGAGGCGATCCAGTCCGCCACGCCCTGGACCAGGGTCACCGGGCAGTCGATGCGGTCCAGGCCGCGCGGGACGTCGAGCACCAGGGCCCACAGGACGGTGCGCCAGAAGTCGCGCGACTCGGCGAAGCCCTCGCGGGCGCCGATCGCCTCTTCCGGCGAGGTGCTCCACGGCCGCGCCTTCAGCGGCGCCAGCAGCGCCGCCCGGCCGATCGCCGAGCGCGACACGGAGGCGATCAGCGGCTCGGCCGCCCGCATGGCGATCCGCGCCATCCCCATGCCGGCGCCCTGGTAGAGCCGCTCCCGGGGGACGTTGAGCCCGGAAGGCGCGATCGCCACCACCGACCGTGCCCGGCCGCGGACGGCGAGCTCCAGGGCGATCCGGGCACCGAGGGAGTTGCCGAGCACGTGCACGCGACCCACGCCGTGCGTGTCGAGCGTGTGCTCGACGGCGTCGGTCAGCGCGGCGACGGTGGGGCGCTGGTCGAGGTGCCGCGAGCGCCCGATGCCGGGCAGGTCCACGTTGATGACGTCGAAGCGGTCGGTCAGCGCCGGGAGGACGGCGGTGAAGTCGCGGCGGGAGCTGCCCATGCCGTGCAGCAGCAGGAGCGGCTCACCGGAGCCCTCTCGGGTGAGGGACAGCAGTTGGGTCACCCGTTCGGGCTACCCAGCGGGCCCGCCGGTCGTGCCGTGAGACCGGTCACGCCGGCCCGTGGGGCGCGCGGGGCGCCCCACGGGCCGAGGGTCAGCGGCCCGCGCCGACCGGTTCGGCGGGCCGGGTGCCGACGCGGGAGAGGGCCATCGACAGCGCCACGGCCACGACGATGCCGATCACCGGCGGGATGCCGACGCCGAGCTCGCCGCTGAGCCACGCCAGGAAGGCCGCGACCGCGTAGGCGAGGAGGTTGGGCCAGCGCACCGCGGGCGGGGTGGCCCCGGCGGGGATCCCGCGCCGTCGCCAGCGGGCGAGGAAGTCCCCGATGATGACGCCGCCCAGGGGCGGGATGAACGTGCCGAGCAGGCCCAGGTACTCGACCAGGTGGTTCTGCACCCCGGTGAGGGCCAGCACGGTGCCGATCACCGCACCGCCGATCACGAACGGCCCCTTGTTCGGTCGGTCGAACAGCTCCGCGCCGGCCACGCCGAACGCGTAGGCGGTGTCGGCGTTGCTCTTCCAGAGGTTGCCGAACAGCAGCACCAGCCCCCAGCCGACCAGCCCCAGCTGGTAGAGGACGAGGACGAAGTCGCCCTCCCCGAAGGTCAGCGCCCCGATCGCGCCGAAGAACACCATCAGGCCGTTGCCGACGAGGAAGCCGATGACGCAGGCCCAGACCGCGTGCGAGCCGCGGCGGGCGAACCGGGTCCAGTTGGGGGCCTGGGTGCCGGCGGACACGAACGTGCCGACCACGGTGGTGATCGCCACGGCCACGGCCATCGACGCCGTCGGCTGCACGCCGGTGAGCCCCTCGAGGCCGCCGACCTCCTGCACCGACCGCCAGACCACCCAGAACGCCAGGACCAGGATCAGCGGTGTCGAGACCAGCGACACCCAGTACATGCCGCGGTAGCCCCAGTAGGCAGTGGCGCACATCAGCGCGCTGGTGACCACCATGACCGCGGCACGGGCGCCGTACGAGCGCCAGTCCAGCGCCTCGGCGGTCAGGTCGCCGATGGTGCCGACGACGACGCCGTACCAGCCGATCTGGGTGCCGCCGAGCAGGATCGAGGCGAGTTTCGCGCCGCGCGACCCCAGCGTGTAGCGGCTCATCACCACGGTGGTCAGGCCGGTCCGCGCGCCGACCCAGCCCATCACCGCCACGTAGGTGCCGAGGATCAGCGAGCCGGCGAGGATGACCAGCACCAGCTCGCCGAAGCCGAACGCCGGACCCAGCGTGGCGCCGGCCAGCATGGTCGGGGTGAAGACGGTGAAGCCGAGCAGCACCACCGCGATCGAGAAGAACGACTTCCGGGCGTGCGCCGGTACCGGCGTCACGGGGTAGTCCGGGTCGACGACGTCGGCCTCGGCCCTGGTCGCAGCGACCGACCGTTCCGGCGCGGTCACGACTCCTCCCCGATGTCCTCGAGCCACAGCTCGGGACGCTCGGCGAGCATCCGCTCCATCAGCGCGATGCAGTCCGGGTCGTCCAGGACGTCGACCTGCACGCCCTTGGACCGCAGCAGCTCCTCGGAGGCCTGGAAGCTGCGGTTCTCCCCGACGACGATCCGCGGGATGTCGTAGAGCAGCGCCGTGCCCGCGCACATGAAGCAGGGCGAGAGGGTCGTGTAGAGGACGCTGCGCCGGTACACCGCCGCCGGCAGCCGGCCGGCCCGCTCGATGCAGTCGGTCTCGCCGTGCCGGATGGCGCTGCCCATCTGCACGCGGCGGTTGCGGCCGACGGCCAGCACGCGGTCGCCGTCGACCAGCGCCGCGCCGATCGGGACGCCGCCCTCCTCCCAGCCGGTGCGCGCCTGCTCGACGGCGAGGCCGAGGAAGAACCGGTCGCGGTCCGCGGGGGAGAGGTCGGGCGGGACGGTGGGCAGGTCCGCTGTGGTCACGGGTCCTCCTGGCGGGACGGGCGAGGGCGGGGACGTCGTCAGCGAACCGGGCGACGGCCGCGCCGGACAAGGGGCGCGGTGTCCGGTCGGTGCCGCTCGCGGCTTGACGCGGTGCCCCCTCCTGCGCACCCTCCCCTCCGTGCTGCCCACCGTCTCCGAGGTCCTCCAGCTCCCGGCTGTGCGCGCCGCCGACCCCGTCGTGCTGGCGGGCGACCCGGACGCCGCGGTCGTCCGCTGGGTGCACTCGTCGGAGGTGTACGAGATGGGCGGGCTGCTGGCCGGCGGCGAGCTGCTCCTGACCACGGGCCTCGGGCTGCACGGCCGGTCGGCCCAGCAGGTCGTCGACTACGTCGAGCGGCTGGCCGACGCCGGGTGCGCGGCACTGGCGCTGGAGGTGGGCCGCACCTTCTCCGTCGTCCCCCCGGAGCTGGTCGACACGGCGCAGCGGCGGGACGTCGTCCTGCTGGAGCTGCGCGAGGTCGTGCCGTTCGTCCGGATGGTCGAGGACTTCGCCGACCTGCTGCTGCGCCGCAAGCTCTCCTGGCGGCACGCGGGCGAGCCGGTCTGGCAGGAGCTGCTCGGGCTGGTCGTCTCCGGTCAGGGGCTGGCCGGGCTCCTCGACGCGGTGGCGCGCCTGGCCGACTGCCCCGCCGAGCTGGTCGACGTCGACGGTCGGGTGGTGGAGCGCAGCCGCCTCCCCGGGGTGGCGCACCCGACCGACCGGACGGTCGCGGAGGTCCGCGGCCCGCACGGGCCGGTCGGCCGGCTGGTGCTGCTGGGTCGGCGCACCGCGCGCCGCACCGGGGTGGCCGACCGGGCGGCGGTGGCGGTCGCGCTGGAACTCGGCAGACACCCCGACGTCGGCTCCCGGCCCTCGCTCGCGCAGGCCGTGGTCACCGACCTCGTCGCCGGCGTCCTGGCCTCCGAGGGCGAGCTGCGGACCCGCCTGGCGGCGGCCGGGTGGGTGCCGGCACCCGGCGTGCCGGTGCTGGTGGCCGCGGTGGAGTTCGATCGCCGGACCCCGGCGAGCGAGGCGGTGCCCGCGGTGCGGCAGGCCGCGGAGGAGCTCCTCGGGCAGTGCCTGGTCGGCGCGGCGGGCAGCGCCGTGCTCGTGCTCGCCCGGGGCCGGCCGCGCTCGGAGCTGCGGCGGCAGCGGGAGGCGGTCGCCGCTCTGCGCGCCCGGCTGTGCGAGGGGCCGCTGGCCGCGGCGATCCGCACCGTCGGCGTCGCCGACACGGTCGGCGCGCTGGCCGACGTCCCGGCCGCCGTGGCGGAGGCACGGGAGGTGGTCGCGCTGAGCCGGCGCATCGGCAGCCGGGCGCCGGTGGTGCTCGCCCGGGACGTCGCCATCCACCGGCTGCTGGCGGCCGGCACCGCTCCCGCGGAGGTGGCCCGCTTCGTCGCCGGGCTGCTCGGGCCGCTGGTCGACCACGACGCCGCGCACGGCACCGAGCTGCTGCGCACGCTCGACGCCCACCTGACCACCGGGTTGAGCAAGACGCGGACCGCGGAGCTGCTCGGCATCCGCCGCCAGTCGCTCTACGCCCGGCTCGACCGGGTCGGGCAGCTGCTCGGCGCGCCGGTGGAGGATCCCGTCCAGCACGTGGCCCTGGGCGTCGCGCTGGCCGCCTGGCGGCTGCGGACCGGGCTGGACCCGCAGGCGGCGCCCGGACACAGCCGCGGCTGAGCCTCCAGGCAGGATGGGGCGATGGGACAGGTCGTCGCCACCGCCGAGCGGGTCGTCCGGGCACCGGTCGAGCGGGTGCTCCCCGCTCTCGCCGACTACACGGAGACGCGCCGCCGCGTCCTCCCCGAGCAGTTCAGCGACTACCGCGTCGAGGCCGGCGGCCAGGGCGCGGGCACCCGCGTCGCCTGGCGGTTCGCCGCCACGTCCAAGCGGGTGCGCGACCAGCTCGTGGAGGTCAGCCAGCCGGACGCCTCGACGCTGGTCGAGACCGACACGCGGTCGTCGATGGTGACGACGTGGACGGTGCACCCGGCCGACGCCGGGCTGACCACCGTGCGCGTGCGCACCACCTGGAACGGGGCGGGCGGCATCGGCGGCTTCTTCGAGCGCACGTTCGCGCCCAAGGGGCTGCGCCGGGTGTACGAGGACCTGCTGGCCCGGCTGGACCGCGAGCTCGCCGCGGGCTGAGCCGGCGGCGCGCGCCGCGTTCCGAGGGGACGATGGCCCGGTGACCGCAGTGCGCACCGCCGTCGAGCCGCCCGCCCTGGACCCGGCCGGCCTCGACTCGCTCGCCGACCTCGTGGGGGACGGCGACGTCGTCGTCCTCTCCGGGGCCGGGCTGTCCACCGACTCCGGGATCCCCGACTACCGCGGCGCCTCCGGGTCGCTGCGCCGGCACACGCCGATGACCTACCAGACGTTCCTGCGCGACCCGCGCGGACGGCACCGGTACTGGGCGCGCAGCTTCGTCGGCTGGCGGCAGATCCGGGCGGCGCGGCCCAACGCGGGGCACCGCGCGGTCGCCGACCTCCAGGACGCCGGTCTGGTCAGCGGCGTCATCACGCAGAACGTGGACGGGCTGCACCAGGCGGCCGGCGCCCGCGACGTCGTCGAGTTGCACGGCGGCCTCGACCGGACCGTCTGCCTGGCCTGCGGCGACGTCGCCGACCGGGCCGAGCTCGACCGGCGGCTGCGAGTGGTCAACCCGCACTTCGGTCCGCACGTGGACGAGGTCAACCCCGACGGCGATGCCGAGCTGTCCGACGACCTCCTCGACGGCTTCGTCATGGTCGACTGCCTGGCCTGCGGTGGCGGCCCGCTCAAGCCCGACGTCGTCTTCTTCGGCGAGACCGTCCCGCGGGACCGGGTGGAGGACTGCTTCGCCCGGGTGGAGGCGGCCGGCGCGCTGCTCGTGCTGGGCTCGTCGTTGACGGTGATGAGCGGCTACCGGTTCGTGCTCCGCGCCGAGAAGCTCGGCATCCCGGTGGGCCTGGTCAACCTCGGCGCCACCCGGGGGGACGCGAAGGTCGACGTCCGCCTCGACGCGCCGCTGGGCACGGTGCTGCCCGAGCTGGTCCGCCGCCTGGCCGCGTGAGCCGCGAGAGAAAGGACCTCCCTGCCCCCCAGCGCTCGCAAGCTCGTGCCGGGCCCCTGCACGGAGGCCACGTGACCGACGGCCGCTGGCTGGTGGTCGACGGGCGGCGGTGGCGCCGTGCCGACCCCGCGCTGCCGGACGACGTGCGGGCGCGGCTGCTGCACCACCTGGGAGTGGCGCGGGCCGCCGTCCGGACCGCCGGCCGCGCCGGGGACGCCGCGGCCGTGGCCGCCGCCCGCACCCGGGTGGGGCTGGCCAAGACCGGACTCGGAGAGCGGGGCACCGCGTGGTGGGAGCAGGACGACGCCGAGCGCCGCGCGCGGTGGACGGCGGCGCTGGCCGGGCTGGAGTCGTCGGGCGGTTGACCCCGCGCCGGCCCGGGAAGGAGGAGCCGCGATGCAGACCTTCCTGCCCGTCGCCGACTTCGAGGAGAGCGCCCGGCTCCTGGACTCGCCCCGCCTCGGCAAGCAGCGGGTGGAGACCCTGCAGGTGCTGCGGGCCCTGGAGCTGCCCGACTACGGCTGGGTCTCGCACCCGGTCGTGCGGATGTGGCGGGGCCGCACCGCGGGGCTGGTGGCCTACGGGCTGGCGATGGTCCGGGTGTGGCGCGAGCGCGGCTTCGCCGACAGCACCCACGCGCTGATCGCCGAGTTCGCCCCGGACGTCGTCGGCGTGTCCCAGGAGGAGCTGGCCGGCGCCGGGCTGCTGCCCTCCTGGGTGGGCGACGCGGCGCTGCACCTGTCCCACCGGTCCAACCTGCTGGCCAAGGAGCCGGACTTCTACCGGCCGCGGTTCACCGAGCGATTCGGCCCCGAGCCCGACGACCTGCCCTACGTCTGGCCGGAGCCGGACGACGTCCCGCCCGCGCCGCCGCCGGAGGGCGTCCCGGTGTGGGTGGTGCGGCCGCGGGCGCACAACGAACTGGGCGCGTGCCTGACCGCCGGAGTCGTCGGGCTGGGCACCCAGTCGGGCATCGACGTCGACGCCACCGGGCTGACCCCCGCGGAGCTGCGGGCGCTGTCCAAGGAGATCTCCGGGCGGCGCCCGGCCAAGGACCTGCGCCAGCTGTCGGCCTTCCTCGACGAGGTCCGCCCCGGCGACCGCGTCGGCCTGCCGATCGAGCACGGCGCCGGGCTGCTGCTGGGCGAGGTCGTGGGGGAGTACCTCTTCGAGGGCCGGGAGCTGCTGCCGCACCGCCGTCCCGCCCGCTGGGACCGCGTGGTGCCCCGGTCGGCGGCCCGCCCGCCGGCGACGCTGCAGGACCCGCGCGCCCTGTTCTCCGTCGTCCTCGACCCCGCGCACGTGCCCGGGAACTGAGCGGCGCCCGGCCCGGCGGCTGTGCCAGGGTGCCGGCGTGGCCCGACACCTCGTCCTCCCCAGCCAGGCGGCCGACTTCCCGCGCTGGTACCAGGACGTCGTGGCCAAGGCGGAGCTCGCCGACAACGGCCCGGTCCGCGGCACGATGGTGATCCGGCCCTACGGGTACGCGATCTGGGAGCGGCTGCAGCGCGAGGTCGACGACCGGATCAAGGCCGCCGGCGCGCGCAACGCCTACTTCCCGCTGCTGATCCCCGAGACGTACCTGCGGCGCGAGGCCGAGCACGTGGAGGGGTTCAGCCCGGAGCTGGCCGTGGTCACGCACGCCGGCGGCCGGGAGCTGGAGGTCCCCGCCGTCGTCCGGCCCACCAGCGAGACGGTCATCGGCGAGTACATGGCCAAGTGGGTGCAGAGCCACCGCGACCTGCCGCTGCTGCTCAACCAGTGGGCCAACGTCGTGCGCTGGGAGCTGCGGCCGCGGGTCTTCCTGCGCACGACGGAGTTCCTCTGGCAGGAGGGCCACACCGCGCACGCCACCGAGCAGGAGGCCGCCGGCTACGCGCGGCAGATCCTGCGAGAGGTCTACGCCGACGTCATGACCGAGGTGCTGGCCGTGCCGGTCGTGCCGGGGCGCAAGACCCGGCGGGAGCGCTTCGCCGGCGCGGTCAACACGCTCACCTGCGAGGCGATGATGCGCGACGGCAAGGCCCTGCAGATGGGCACCAGCCACGAGCTGGGGCAGAACTTCGCCCGGGCGTTCGACATCGACTTCCTCGGTGCCGACGGCGAGCGCCGGCTGGCCTGGACGACGTCGTGGGGCTCCTCCACCCGGATGGTCGGCGGGCTGGTCATGAGCCACGGCGACGACGCCGGCCTGCGGCTGCCGCCCCGGCTGGCCCCGGTGCAGGCCGTGGTCGTGGTGGCCCGCGCCGGCGAGGGCGTCGCCGAGGCGGCGGGCGCCCTGGCCGGCGAGCTGCGCGGGCAGGGGGTGCGGGTCGAGGTCGACGACCGGGCCGACGTCCCGTTCGGGCGCCGCGCCGTCGACTGGGAGCTCAAGGGCGTCCCGGTGCGCGTCGACCTCGGGCCGCGGGACCTCGTCGAGGGGCGGGCGACCGTCGTCCGGCGGATCCCGGGCGACACCGCGGCGGTCCCGCTGGGCGCGGTGGCCGGGGCCGTCCGGCGCGCGCTCGAGGAGGACCAGCCCCGGCTGCTCGCGGAGGCCCGCGCCCGCCTCGCCGAGCGGACGGCGGACGTCGGGACGGCCGAGGAGGCGCGTGCCGCCGCCCAGGACGGGTGGGGCCGGATCCCCTGGGACCGGCTCGGCCCGGAGGGGGAGGCGCGGCTGGCCGAGCACGGCGTCACCGTCCGCTGCCTGGTCCGGCCGGACGGCGGGCTGCCGGGCACCGACGACGAGCCGGGCGTGCTGGCCGTCGTCGGGCGCGCCTACTGACCGCTGCCCGGCAGGGGCACGTTCTGCAGGCGCACCTGGCCGCGCGCCACCGGCTTGCCGTCCTCGCTGCGGCTGAGCGTGACCAGCCACAGCTGCAGGGTGCGGCCCTGCTGGATCGGCTCGGCCAGGACCTCGACCCGGCCGGTGGTCACCGGCCGGAGGAAGTCGGTGCTGTTGTTGACGCCGACCGCGAACTGGCCGCGGTCGACCACGGCCGCGCTCGCGCCGATGCTCGCGGCCGACTCGACGACGGTGCAGTACACGCCGCCGTGCACCACGCCCCACGGCGTGTGCTGGTCGGGCCCGAGGTCGACGTGCCCGGTGACCCGGGTGCCGCTGACCTCGGTGACCTCGAACCCGGAGGCGGCGACGAACCGGCTCGCCGCGGCCAGGTCGACCGACGGCAGGGCGTCCCCGGCGGTGGTCACGCGTCCCACACCAGGCAGAAGGGGTGGCCCACCGGGTCGGCGAAGACGCGGAAGTCGCCGCCGCCTCCGGGCAGCCGCCGGGCACCGAGGGCGAGCACCTTCGGCTCGGCCTCGTCGATGTCGGCGACCCGGACGTCGAGGTGGAACTGCTGGGGCCGGTCGGGGTCCGGCCAGTCCGGTGGCTGCAGGTCGGGCGCCTGCTGGAAGGCCAGCCGGTAGCCCTGGCCGGTGACGACGACCCAGTCGTCGCCGGGGCCTCCCTTGCTGACCTCCATCCCCAGCAGCTGGGCGTAGAAGGTGGCGAGGGCGTGCGCGTCGGGCGCGTCGAGGACGACGGAGTGCAGCTGGCCGATCATGGCCCCATCCTGCGGGTCCGCAGCACCGCTCACCAGCGCGGTCCCGGGCCGGCCGGCGCGGCGTCCCGGCCGGCGGGGCAGGATCGGTCCGTGCCTGCGACCCCCTCGACCGCCCCCCAGCTCGGTTCGCTGACCTGGCTGCCCGCTGCCGACCGGCCCGACCTGCTGGCCGCCGCGGTGGCCGCGGCGCTCGCGGACCTCACCGGGCCGGCGTGGGTGGCCGAGATCGACGACGACCTCGCCGACACCGCCGCGTTCACCGAGGCCTACGGGGTGCCCCTGGAGGCCTCGGCCAACTGCGTGGTGGTGGCCGCCCGCCGGGCCGGGCAGACGACGATGGCCGCCTGCCTGGTGCCGGCGAGCACCCGCGCCGACGTCAACGGGCTGGTGCGCCGGCACCTGGGCGCGCGCAAGGCGTCCTTCGCCCCGCAGGACGTCGCGGTCGCCGAGAGCGGCATGGCCTACGGCGGCATCACCCCGATCGGGCTGCCGTCGTCCTGGCCGGTGCTGGTCGACGCCGCGGTGGCGGCCACGGACCTCGTCGTCGTCGGATCGGGCACCCGCGGCAGCAAGCTCGCCGTGCCCGGGCCCGCGCTGGCCGCGCTGCCGTCGGTGGAGGTCCTCGAGGGGCTGGGCCGCGAGCCGGTCGAGCCGCCCGGGCCGGCACCGGCCGCCCGGGCCGATCGGGCACCGGACGACCGCGACCTCGGGTGGGGCGAGCGACCCGACGAGGCCTCCTCCGCCGACCGCCGCTACCTGGAGGACCGGCCGCCGCACTGGGGCAGCGACTGAAGGCTCAGAGCTGGCCGGGCAGCGTCGTCGTCCCCGGGCCGGACGGGTCGAGGCCGGGGCCGGTGCCCTGCTGGGCCCGCAGCAGGTCGCGGATCTCGACGAGCAGCTCCACCTGCGTGGGGGCCACGGGACCGGGCTCCTCCCCGCGCTGGCGCCGCTCCATGATCGTCTTCATCGGCAGCACGACGAGGAAGTAGACGACCGCGGCGGTGATCCCGAAGGTGATGACCGCGTTGACGAACGCCGCCCAGTCGAACACCTGGCCGTTGACCGTGAACGTGCCGCCCTCGATGCCGCCGCCCCCGAACAGCGCGATGAGCGGCTCGAGGAACGACGCGGTGAACTGGCTGACGACCGCGGTGAAGGCCGCGCCGATGACGACCGCGACGGCCAGGTCGACGACGTTGCCGCGGAGCAGGAAGTCCTTGAAGCCTTTGAGCATGGACGCCATCCACCCACACCGGCCCGGTGCCGGTCACGCCGGGGGCGGGAGGCTGAGGGCCAGCGTCGCGGTCGTGGCCGCGGCGGCCAGCTCCGCGGCGGTGGCGGCGTCCACCGCGAGGAGCAGCAGCCCGTCGTCGGCGTCGTCCGGCCCCGGCGTGGCGAGCACGAGGGCGCCGGCGGCGACGACCTCGGCTCGCTCGGCGCCGGGCGTCGTGGCGAGGACGTCGACCCGGTCGCCGGGCCGGACCAGCCCGCTGACCGCCAGGTCGGCCGGCCGCACCGGCGCGGCCACCTCCCCCTCGGCCAGCTGCGCGGTCAGCCCGGCGCCCACCACGGCGGCGTCGGTCAGCGGCTCCCCGGCGCGCACCCCTCCGGCGAGGGTGGCCCCCACCAGCGCTGCTGGGTCGGCCGCCGCCCCGGCGGGGCGCAGGGCGGCGGGGTAGCGGGCCAGGGTGAGGTCGCCGGTGGCGAGCACGGCGCCGGGGGCCAGGTCGGCCGCGGCGACGACCACCGGCACGGTCGCGGGGGCGGCCGCAACCGCCGGTGCGGGGGCCGGGTGCAGGGCCAGCACCAGGGCGACGGCGGCCAGGAGCCCGGCGAGGGCCCGCCGGGCGGTGTGCAGCGGCGAGCGAGGACGGCGCAGACGCATGCGTCCACGCTGGCGGCTCGGACCCGTCTCGGAGTCGGCTACCGCCGGGTTGTGGAGGAGTGCCGGCCTGTGGACCGGCCGGCGTCAGCTGGCGGCGGCCTTGCCGGCCGAGGAGCTCGACGTCGAGGAGCTGCCGGTGGACGACGAGGAGGACGAGCTGGACGAGCTGCTGCTCGACGCGGCGGCGGGCTCCTTCTTGGCGGAGCCTGCCTGCTCGCTGGACGAGGAGCTCGACCGGCTGTCGGTGCGGTAGAAGCCCGAGCCCTTGAAGACGACGCCCACGGAGCCGTACACCTTGCGCACCGTGCTGCCGCACGACGGGCACTCGCCCACCGGCGCGTCGGTGAAGGACTGCACGACCTCGAACTCGTGCCTGCCCTCGGGGTTGGTGCAGGCGTACTGGTACGTGGGCACGGCGGAGCTCCTCGTCGGACGGGCCGGGCTGGCACTCTCACCCGGCGACTGCCAATGATGCGGGTTGGAACGCGCGACGTCCACGTGCGGGGGACGAGTGTCACGAGCACGAGGGGCCGCCTGGGTCTGTGCGCCGGTCCGACGGCCGCCTCTCGGCGAGTGGCCGCACGCAGCGGCGGGAGGTGAGGCCCGGGGGCACGTAGCGGACCGGCACTGCTGTCAACGCCCCCCGCGCCGGGACATTCCCCGTGGGCGGCCGGGCCACCAGGCGCGTGAGGCGGGTCCAACGTCCTGCCGCGGACCCGGTCCTCCGGCCCGCGGCCGACCCGGAACACGCCAGTACGGTTCGGTTCGTGGCGCAGGAGTGGCTCGACGAGCAGCAGCAGCAGACCTGGCGGGCCTGGTTGACCGTGGCCGAGCTGGTCCCGCGGGTGCTCGACGCCCAGCTGCAGCGCGACGCCGGGCTGACCCACGCCGCGTACGTCGTCCTCGCCATGCTGTCGGAGGCCCCGGGCCGCAGCCGTCGCATGAGCGACCTGGCCCGGCGGGCCAACCAGTCGCAGAGTCGGCTGTCGCACACGGTGGCACGGCTGGAGGAGCGCGGCTGGGTGCGCCGGGAGCGCTCGCCCGAGGACGGCCGCGGCAACGTCGCCGTCCTCACCGACGACGGGTGGGACGTCGTCCGCTCGGTCGCGCCCGGCCACGTGGAGGCCGTCCGGGCGGCGCTGTTCGACCCGCTCACCGACGAGCAGGTCAAGGCGCTGGGCGAGGCGCTGCACGCCGTCATCGAGCGGCTGGACCCGGACCACAGCCTGCGCCTGGAGCACGGCGCCGACGTCGGGTGACAGCCGCGGGAGCATCGCAGCGAGGGACGAGCGAGGAGCGGACCGCGGCGCGGAACCCGACCCGTGTCACCGTCGGGTGACAGCCGCGGGAGCATCGCAGCGAGGGACGAGCGAGGAGCGGACCGGGGCGCGGAACCCGACCCGTGTCACCGTGGCCTGACTCGGGAAGCGGGGACGTCGTCGGCGTGTTGCCGCGGGTGATGTCCGAGCCGCTGCCGCTGTCCGTCCTCGAGCTGGCCACCGTCGGGTCGGGGCAGTCCACCGCCGACGCGCTGGCCGCCACCACCCGTGTGGCGCAGGCTGCCGACCGCCTCGGGTACACCCGGCTCTGGGTCGCCGAGCACCACAACATGCCGGCGGTGGCCAGCACCAACCCGCCGGTACTGATCGCGCACCTGGCCGCGGTGACCGAGCGGATCCGGATCGGCTCGGGCGGCGTGATGCTGCCCAACCACGCGCCGCTGGTCGTCGCCGAGCAGTTCGCGCTGCTGGAGGCGCTGCACCCCGGCCGCGTCGACCTGGGTATCGGTCGGGCACCGGGCACCGACCAGGAGACGGCGGTCGCCCTGCGCCGCGACCCCGCCGCGCTCTCCGCCGACGACTTCCCGCAGCACCTGATCGACCTGCTCGGTCTGTTCGGCGACCCCCGCGTCGAGGGCGGCCTCGCCGACAAGTTCCGCGCCACCCCGGCGGCGTCGTCCGCGCCGCAGGTCGTGCTGCTGGGCTCCAGCGGGTTCTCCGCGCAGCTGGCCGGCCACCTCGGGCTGCCGTTCGCCTTCGCCCACCACTTCGGCAGCCCGCACACGCTGACCGCCGTCGAGCTCTACCGCGACACCTTCCGCCCCTCACCGGCGCTGGAGCGGCCGTACACGATCGTGACCGCGAACGTGCTGGCCGCCGAGACCGACGAGCAGGCCCGCCGGCTGGCGCTGCCCGGGCAGCTGATGCGGCTGTCGATCCGGCTCAACCGGCTGCGGCCGGTGCCCACCATCGAGGAGGCCGAGGTCGACCCCGAGCGGGCCGCGGCCGAGGGGATGGCGAGCAACGCGATCGTCGGCGACGTCGGCTCGGCGGTCGACCGGCTGCGGCGGCTGGCCGCCGACACCGGCGCCGACGAGCTCATGCTGACCGCGTCCACCCACGGCGTCGACGAGCGGGTGCGCAGCCTCGAGCTGGTCGCGCGGGCGTGGGGCCTGACCGCCCGGGAGACCGCCGCCTGACCCTCAGGTCAGGTGCCGCAGGAAGGACGCCGGGTCGCCGAGGAACTGCTGCCAGTTCGCGGTGAGCTCCAGGTCCGCCCACTGCGCTTCCCGCAACCCCCAGGAGCCGACCTCCAGCAGGCGCGCGCCGGGCAGCGCGGCCAGCACCGGGGAGTGGGTGGCGACGACGACCTGCGCCCCGCCCGCGACCAGCTCGGCCAGCCGGACCACGAGGGAGAGCGTGCCGGTGAACGACAGCGCGGCGTCGGGCTCGTCGAGCAGGTAGAAGCCGGGGCGGGTGGCGCGGCGGCCGAGCAGCGAGAGGAACCCCTCGCCGTGCGACATCTCGTGGAACCGCGTCTCGGGGCGGTGCAGGTCGGGGTTGTCCTCCAGGTAGCTGTAGAGACCGTGCAGGGTCTCGTCGCGGAGGAAGTAGGCCCAGCGGGCTGCCCCCGGGCTGCGCTCGACGACGAGGTCCAGCGACCCGGGCTCGCTGCGCCGGGTCTCGTGGCGGGCGCCCACCGAGCCGCCCTCGGCGTTGAGCCCGAGCGCCGCGGCCAGCACCTCGAGCACCGTCGACTTGCCCGACCCGTTCTCGCCGACCAGCACGGTCGCGCCGGCCGGCAGCTCCAGGCCCTCGCGCAGCACCTGCGCGACGGCCGGCACGGTCACCGGCCACACGCCGTCCGGAGGGCGCGGCGCGGAGGGGTCGGGCCGCAGCCGCCGGACGGGTCGTCGGTCCACGCGCGCATCCTGGCCCACCGGAGCCGCGCCGGGCTCGCCGGAGCCGCGCCCCGACGCGGCTCCGGCTACTCCCCGCGGCTCCAGGGCCACGGTGGAGGCGTCCGCTCAGCGCCCCAGGTGCCGGTAGCGGTGCAGCCGGCGGCGGAACCGCTCGCCGTCGTCCCGGCCGAGCAGGTCGGCCAGCTCCTCGCCGAGCACGCGGCCCAGCCGCCGGCAGAACTCCACGGGCTCGTCGGCGGCGTCGGGCCGCTCGGGCACCACCCGGTCGACGATCCCGGCCCGCCACAGGTCGGTGGCGCGCACGCCCTGCGAGGCGGCCATCTCCCCGGCGCGGTCGACGGTGCGGTGCACGATCGCCGAGGCGCCCTCCGGCGGCAGCGGGCCCAACCAGCCGTTGGCCGCCGCCAGCACGCGGTCGGCGGGCACCAGCGCCAGCGCCCCGCCGCCGGTGCCCTGACCGAGCAGCACGGCCAGCGTCGGCGCCTTGAGCATCACCAGGTCCTGCAGGCAGCGGGCGATCTCGGCGGCCAGCCCGCCCTCCTCGGCCTCCTTCGACAGCGCGGCACCCGGGGTGTCGATCAGGGTGAGCAGCGGCAGCCGCAGCTCGGCGGCCAGCCGCATGCCGCGCCGGGCCTCCCGCAGCGCGGCCGGCCCCAGCGGCGCCGTCAGGGACTGGCCGCGCCTGTCCTGGCCGAGGACGACGCACGGCGCGCCGCCGAAGCGGGCCAGGGCCAGCAGCAGCCCGGGGTCCTTCTCACCGGCGCCGGTGCCGGAGAGGCCGACGATGTCGGTGGCCGCCGTCCGCAGCAGCCGGCGCACGCCAGGGCGGTCCGGGCGCCGCGACGCGGTGACGACGTCCCAGGCGCTGCGGCCGTCCTCCGGGTCGTCGGCGTCCGTGCCGTCCTCGGCGGTCGGCCGTTCGGCGTCCCGGACGTCGTGGTGCCAGGTCTGGCGGGCGGCGAGCACCCGCAGGGCCCGGTCGGCGACGTCGGCGATCTCCTCGTGCGGGACGACGGCGTCGATCACCCCGTGCGCGGCGAGGTTCTCGGCGGTCTGCACGCCGTCGGGGAACGGCTCGCCGTAGAGCGCCTGGTAGACCCGCGCGCCGAGGAACCCGACGGAGGCGCCCGGCTCGGCGATCGTCACGTGGCCCAGCGACCCCCACGAGGCCAGGACGCCGCCGAACGTCGGGTGCCGCAGGTAGACCAGGTACGGCAGCCCGGCCTCCTTGTGCCGGGCGATGGCCGCGGTGATCCCGATCATCTGCAGGAACGCGACGGTGCCCTCCTGCATGCGGGTGCCACCGGAGACCGGCGCGGCCAGCAGCGGCAGCCCCTCCTCGGTGGCCCGTTCCACCGCGGCGATCAGCCGCTCGGCGGCGGCGGTGCCGATCGAGCCGGCGAGGAAGCCGAACTCGCCGGCGAGCACGGCCACCCGCCGGCCGCGCAGCCGGCCCTCACCGGTGATGATCGCCTCGTCCTGGCGGGACTTCTCCGCCGCGCGGGCCAGCTCGGCGGCGTACTCCTCGGGCACGTCCCCGATCTCGACGGGGGAGTCCCAGCTCCGCCACGAGCCGGGATCGAGGACGAGGTCCCGCAGCGCTCGCGCGTCGAGCGGGCGACTCACTGCTGCAGCCAGGCGCGGATCGCCTCGTTGGAGGAGCCGAGCACCGGCGGCGCGGCGTGGTCCCGGCGGGTGGTCTCGGTCTCGCCGTCCGGACCGGCGGAGAAGAACCGCAGCGGCGGGCCGGGCAACTGCAGCCGGCCGAGGGTGGCGTGCTCGACGTCGACCAGCAGGCCCTGCGACAGGGTCTGGTCCCACCCGTAGACCTCGTCGATCGAGCGCACCTTGCCCGCCGGGATGCCCGCGGCGGCCAGCCGGGCCAGCAGCTCCTCCGGGGGGATGTCGGCGAAGGTCCGCTCCAGCAGCTCGATCACCTGCTGGCGGTTGCCCACCCGCTCGCCGTTGGTGGCCAGCCCGGGGGCATCGGGGTCCAGGCCGAACTCGGCGCACAGCTTGCGCCAGAGCCCCTCGGAGCCGCAGGACAGCTGCACGCTGCCGCCCTTGCAGTGGAACAGCCCGTACGGCGCGATCGAGGGGTGGTGGTTGCCCTGCGCGCGGCCCACCTTGCCCGCCACCGTCCACGCCGTCCCCTGGAAGGCGTGCACGCCGACGATCGCGGCGAGCAGCGAGGTGCGCACCACCTGGCCGCGGCCGGTGCGCTCCCGCTCGATGAGGGCGGCCAGCACGCCGTAGGCGCCGTACATGCCGGCGAGCAGGTCGCCGATCGGGACGCCGACGCGCTGCGGGTCGTCCGGGCCGGGCCCGGTCAGCGACATCAGGCCCGCCTCGCCCTGGGCGATCTGGTCGTACCCGGCGCGCCCGCCCTCGGGCCCGTCGTGGCCGAACCCGCTGATGGACAGGGTCACCAGCCGCGGGTTGAGCGACTCCAGCACGTCGGTGCCGAAGCCGAGCCGGGCCAGCGTGCCCGGGCGGAAGTTCTCCAGCAGCACGTCGGCACGGCGGACGAGCTCGCGCAGCAGCTCCTTGTCGCCGTCGTCCTTGAGGTCGAGGGTCACCGACTCCTTGTTGCGGTTGGTGCAGAGGAAGTAGGTGGACTCCCGGTCACCGGCTGAGTCGTCGCCCGCCCCACCACCCCCGGGCCAGACGAACGGCGGGCCCCAGCCGCGGGTGTCGTCCCCGGTGCCGGGGCTCTCCACCTTGATGACGCGGGCGCCGAGGTCGCCCAGCATCATCCCGGCGTGCGGGCCGGCGAGGGCGCGGGTCAGGTCGACGACGAGGACGCCGTCGAGCGGTCCAGACACGTTCAGGTCTCCGTTCCGGTCAGAACCACGACGGGATGACGACGAACACCAGCCAGGCCAGCAGCGGTCCGACGGCGACGACGATCCCGGCGTAGGCGAGGATCTGCTTGTAGAAGCGGTCCTTGTCGACGTCCTGGGCGTTGGCGAGCACCAGGGCCCCGTTGGTCGAGAACGGGCTCACGTCGACGATGGTCGAGGACACCGACAGGGCCACCACGACGCCCACGGCGCCGATGGTCCCGCCCTGCAGGAACGGCACCGCCAGCGCGATGGCGACCCCGATGATCGCGACGGACGACGCGAACGCCGACACGATCGCGCCGATGTAGCAGAGCAGCAGGGCCACCAGCAGCGGTGCGCCGAGACCGGTGACCGCCTCACCGACGTAGTCGATCGCGCCGGCCTCCTGCAGGACGAACACGTAGCTCAGCACGCCGGCGATGAGCAGCACGGTCGACCAGCTGATCTGGCTGACGGCGTTCTTGTGCCGGGCGGCGGCGAACAGGGCGAGCACCGTCGCGACGGTGATCGCCACGAAGCCGATGTCGAGGTCGAACACCAGGGCCAGGACCGCGACGACGGCCAGGCCGACGAGGGTCAGGACCTGGTCGATCGTGACCTTCGGGCTCGCCGGTTCCGCGGTGTCGTCGCCGCCGGCCCCACCCGTCGTCCGGTCGCCGCCGGTCGTGCCGCCGCCCCCGCCGACCGCCGGGCCGGGCGAGGCGCCGTGCCCGCGGACGACGGTGGCCTCCTCCCGCTCGGCCTCCACCGGCACCGTGGCGGCGACCTTCCGGCCGATCAGCTGGCGGCCGCCGAGCACCAGGAAGAGCACGACCGCGATGGCGATGTTGAAGAACAGGCTGCCCAGGAAGACCGCGAGCGGGCTGCCGGGCAGACCCTCGTCGTCGACGATCGTGTTGACCGTGACGCCGTAGACGCTGATCGGCGAGAACCCGCCGCCCTGGGCCCCGTGGATCACCATCATGCCCATGAGCAGCGGGTTGATCCCGTGCCGGACGGCGAAGGTCAGCGCGATCGGGGCGATGATCGCCACCGCGGCGGGGGAGAGGGCGCCGATCGCGGTGAGCAGCGCGGTGACGAAGAACATGATCCACGGGATGGCCGCGACGTGGCCGCCGACCAGCCGCACGGCGCCCCGGACCAGCAGGTCGACGGTGCCGTTGTTCTGCGCGATCGCGAACAGGTAGGTGACGCCGATCAGCGTCACCACCAGCTCGGCGGGGAAGCCGCCCAGGATGTCGTCGGTGGTCAACCCGACCGACAGCGTGCCGACGATGAACGCGGCCGTGAAGGCGAGCGCGCCCATGTTGATCGGCAGGAGCGTCGCGATCGCGAAGATCACGACGAGCGCCAGGATGGTGACGATCTCGGGTGACACGGTGGGCTCCCACAGCGTCGGGGGACGAGGGCGTGATCACTGTCTCAGTGACCGGTCGGTAGCGCCTCCCAGCCCCCGGACGGCGTGACGACCGCGGTCACCGGCCCGTCGTGCGGCTCCGACGGCAGCTCGTCGACCAGCTCGTCGTCGAACACCAGGGCCACCAGCCGAGCCTCGGGGCGGGCGTGCCGGAGTGCCCGGTCGTAGTACCCGCCGCCCCGCCCCAGCCGCACGCCCGAGCGCGCCACCGCCACCGCCGGGACGACGACGACCTCCGCCGTCCCGAGCGCGGTCGGCCCCAGCCGCGGGCCCACCGGCTCCAGCAGCCCGAAGCGCCCCGGCGCCAACCGGCCGCGGTCCACCGCCCAGCCCAGCTCCCGCCCCTCGGGGGGCACCACCGGCAACAGCACCCGCGCCCCGAGCCGGCTGTAGGCCGCCGGCAGCCGACCCGCACCCGGTTCGGTGGCGTCGGGGACGAAGGCCGCCAGCGTCCGGACGCCGGCCAGCCCGTCCAGCAGGGCGGCGGTGACCGCGGCGGCCGCCGCGGCCCGCTCGACGGCCGGGCGCACCTCGCGCCGGGCGCGGAACCGGGTGCGCAGCGCCGCCTTGACGGCGGCCACGTCATCCGGAGGGGGCACCGCCGCAGGCTAGCCAGGGCCGGTGGTCGGCCCCCTCACTAGGCTCCGGTCATGCCCACTTCGAGCTCCCGCCCGGCGCGGAAGGCTGTCATCCCGGTCGCGGGACTGGGGACGCGGTTCCTGCCGGCCACCAAGGCGGTGCCCAAGGAGCTGCTGCCGGTCGTCGACCGGCCCGCGCTGCAGTACATCGTCGAGGAGGCCGCGCGCGCCGGGCTGGCCGAGGTGCTCATGGTCACCGGGCGCAACAAGGCCTCGATCGAGGACTTCTTCGACCGCAACCCCGAGCTCGAGACCGCGCTGGAGAAGAAGGGCGACGCCGACCGGCTCGCCGCCGTCCAGGCCTCGACCGACGTGGCCCAGGTGCACTTCGTGCGCCAGGGCGAGGCCCGCGGGCTGGGGCACGCGGTGCTGCAGGCCGCGGCTTTCGTCGGTGACGAGCCGTTCGCCGTGCTGCTGGGTGACGACCTCATCGACGCCCGCGACCTCCTGCTCGAGCAGATGCTGGAGGTCCAGGCGCAGCACGGTGGCTCGGTGATCGCCCTGCTCGACGTCGGGCGGGAGAACATCGACAAGTACGGCGCGGTCGCGGTGGAGGACGCCGAGGGAGACGTCGTCGCCGTCACCGGCCTGGTCGAGAAGCCGCCCGTGGACGAGGCCCCCAGCAGCCTGGCCATCATCGGCCGCTACGTGCTGGCGCCGGAGGTCTTCGCCGTGCTGCGGGAGACCGCGCCCGGCCGCGGCGGCGAGATCCAGCTGACCGACGCCCTGGCCACCCTCGTCGAGCGCGGCGAGCCGGTGCACGGCGTGGTGTTCCGCGGCCGCCGCTACGACACCGGCGACCGGCTGGACTACCTCAAGGCGGTGATCCGGCTCGCCTCCGAGCGCGACGACCTCGGGCCGCCGCTGCGGGCCTGGCTGACCGAGTTCGTGGCCGACCTGTCCCCGAAGGGCGCGTCGCAGGCCTGAGCGCGGCCCCTCAGGGGGCAGCATCGACCTCCGTGGTGGGAATGACCGAGGACGGCACGCGCGGGACGCCCGCAGGACAGCGGGACACCACGGCGATGGACCTGCGCCGGGGCACGGTGCTGCCCCCGGCGGCGGAGGGCAGCCACGAGACGACCGCGATCGACCGCGGTCAGGTCCCGCCGCCCCCCAGCGCGGTCGAGCCGCCCGCACCGCGGACGGTCGAGCAGCAGCTCGACGAGATCCTCTCCGCGGTGCCGCAGCCGGACCCGATCGAGCTGGCCGTCCTCGACGCGCAGGGGCTGCTCTGCGCGGAGGAGGTCGTCAGCCAGCGGGCGCTGCCGGCGTTCGACCAGGCCGCTCTGGAGGGGTACGCCGCCCGCGCCCTCGACATCGAGGGCGCCACCCCCGGCGAGCCGGCCTCGCTGGCGGTCGTGGGGGAGACCGACACCGGCGCCAGCGGACCGTCGTCCATCGGCCCCGGGCTGGCCATGAAGGTGGCCGCCGGCGCGATGCTGCCCACCGGCGCCGACGTCGTCGTCCCCGCGGTGTGGACCGACCAGGGCATGGCCACGGTGGCCGTGCACGCGGCCGTGGCGCCCGGCGGCTACGTGCGCCGCACCGGCGACGACGTCGCGCCCGGGACGACGGCGGTGCAGGTCGGCACCCCCATCGGGCCGGCCCAGATCAGCCTGCTCGCAGCCGTCGGCCGCGACCGCGTGCTGGTGCGCCCCCGCCCGCGGATCGCCGTCCTCTCGGCGGGCGCCGAGCTGGTCGACATCAGCACCCCGCCGGCCCCCGGCCAGGTCGTCGACGTGAACAGCTACGCGCTGGCGGCCGCCGCGCGCGACGCGGGGGCCGAGGCCTACCGGTCGGGCATCGTGCCCGCCGACCGGCGCCGGCTGTCGGAGGTGCTGGAGAGCCAGCTGCTGCGCAGCGACCTGGTCCTCATCTCCGGCACCCTCGCCGCCGAGGGCGACATGGTGCGCGAGGTGCTGGCCGAGCTCGGGGACATGCGGTTCTCCCCGGTGTTCATGCACCCGGGCCCGGTGCAGGGCTTCGGCCGGCTGGGCCGCGACGGCGTCCCGGTCATCTGCGTGCCCGGGGAGCCGGTGGCGGCCCTGGTCGCCTTCGAGGTGTTCGTGCGGCCGGCGATCCGGCTCATGCTCGGCAAGCGACAGCTGTTCCGCCGCACCGTGCAGGCGATCGCCGCCGAGCAGCTGACCTCCCCGCTGGGCTACCGGCAGTACCTGCACGGCCAGGTCATGCGCCACCCCGACGGCGGCTACGTCGTCGAGCCCCTGGGGGACGGCGACGAGGCGATGCTGGCGCGCATGGCGCGGGCCAACTGCCTGATCGTGGTGGACGAGGACGTCACCGAGGTCGCCGCCGGGGGGCTGGTCACCGTCATGCCCCTGCTGCTGGGCGGCTGAGCCGACCCGTGCCCGACCCCGCGCTCCACCCCGGGTGGCCCGCCCGCCTGTCCTTCGGGCCGGTCGAGCTGCACCCGCCGCGCCGCCGGGACGCCGAGGAGTGGAGTCGGGTCCGGCTGGCCAACGAGGCGTGGCTGTCGCCGTGGGAGCCGACCGCGCCCTCGCCGTGGGCGGCCCGGCACACCCCGCAGTCGTACCGGGTGATGCGCCGCGCGGTGCTCCGCCGCGCGGTCGCCGGGACGACGCTGCCGTTCGTCGTCCGCGTCGACGGGCGGCTGGTCGGGCAGGTCACCATCGACAACGTCGTCCGGGGAGCCCTGCGCTCGGGGAACCTCGGCTACTGGATCGACCGCTCGGTGGCCGGCCGGGGGCTGGCCACGCTCGCGGTGGCGCTGGTGTGCGACCACGCGTTCGGCCCGGCGCGGCTGCACCGGCTGCAGGCCGACATCCGGCCGGAGAACGGCCCGAGCCAGCGCCTGGTGGAGCGGCTCGGGTTCCGGGCCGAGGGACTGCTGCGCCGCTACCTGGACATCGACGGCGACTGGCGCGACCACCGGTGCTACGCGCTGCTCGCCGAGGACGCGCCGGAGGGGGTCCTCGCCCGCTGGCGGTCCGGCGAACCCCGCTGACCCGGGGCGCCCTACCACGCCGGCGGTCGTCCTCCGCGGGGGTCTTTGTCGACACGCCGCGCCGACGACACTCCAGTCACACGACACTTCAGTGACACGCCCGCGCGCCTCCCCCGAACGGGGTAGTGCAGGCCGTAACTTCGCCCGGCAAGTGACTCGTGTGACGGGTGGTGTTCTGGATGGGTTCGGGCGTGCTGCTGGCCGCTCTGGTCGTGCTGTGGTTCGTCGTGCTGGTCCCGATGGTGGTGACCCGCGGTGACTCCCAGGCGGGTCGCGGCGGTCTGACCGACTCCGGCCGGACCCTGCAGCGGCGACGAGTGGTGGACCCGGCGCTCTATGCCGAGACCGAGAAGGTCGCGATCGACCGCGGGGCCCTGCTGACCTCCGGCGAGCTGCGGGTCGACGTGCACGCGGTGCGCCGTCGCACGCTGGCCGGCCTGGTGGCGCTCACGCTGCTGGCCCTGGTCGGCGCGCTGTTCTACAGCCCCTGGCTGTGGATCGCCCAGGGCGTGCTCGACCTCGCCGTCGTGGCCTACCTGATGGTGCTGCGCGCCGCCGCGCGCCGGGAGCGGCTGGCCGCCCGCCGCGCCGCCCGGGCCGCCGCCCGCGCCGCCCGCCAGCCGGGTGCGCGGCCCGCCGCCCGGCCGGTGCCGGCGCCGCGCCACGCACCGGTGGCGGAGGCGCCGGTCGCCGAGGAGGTGCACCACCACCCCGTCGACCTGCCGCACCCGAGCCTGCCGCTCGCGCCGGTGCACCCGCTGCGCCCCGGCCGTGTCGTCGCGGCCCGCGCCGCGGCGCCGGCCGGCTGGCAGAACAGCGCCGTCGTGGGCCTGGACGACGACGACATCGGCTTCGCCGACATCGACGTCTACCAGCCGCGCAAGGTCGTCAACGGCTGAAGGACCACCCTCCCCCCGCGCCTCGCAAGCTCGGCGCGGGGCCCTGGAGGGCGGCCGTTCCAGCGCGTCACGAGGCCGGTGGCGGGGGCGGGGCGGGCGGACGGTAGACTCGTCTCCCGTCAGGGGCTGTAGCGCAGTCCGGTAGCGCACCTCGTTCGCATCGAGGGGGTCAGGGGTTCAAATCCCCTCAGCTCCACCCCGACACAGCAGGCCCCGCCCGGCAGACCGGGCGGGGCCTGCTGCATCTCCGGGCGGCGTTCCGTCACCGGCCGGGACCATCTCGCTCCGACGTGCGACAGCCCGCGCACGGCCGGCCACCCATCGTGGGAACGCCCCGAGGGGTCGGCGACACCGTCGTGTCGTGTTTGGTGATCGGGACGCCCTCGGGGAGCGTCGCGCGGCGTGACGCGAGAGCGAGGCGGTTCCTCCCCGGGGGCCCGTGCCGCGGTGCGGCTGGCCGCCCTCGTGGCACTGGTCGCCGGGGCGGTGGTGGTCACCCCCGGGTCGGCCGCGGCCGCGCCGACGCTGACGTCGGGGTTCGTCGTCGTGGACCTGCCCAGCGGCCAGGACGAGCTGCTCACCGACGTCGCCTTCCTGCCCGACGGGGGTTGGCTCACCACCGGCAAGAACGGGCGGGTGGCCCGGGTGGCGCCGTCCGGAGAGGCGCGGACGGTCGCCGAGCTGCCCGTCGTGACCACCGGCGACCTGGGGCTGGTCGCCGTCGAGGTCGCGCCCGACGGCACGGTCTACACCGGCCGCACGCTGGACGTCGACGGCCGCTGGACGATGCGCCTGTCGGCGTGGACCCTCACCGACGCCGAGTTGACCGACGAGCACGTCGTCCTCGAGCTGCCGGCCGGGTCCGACGTGCACGCCCTGACCGGGGTGGTCGCCGACCCCGACGGCTCGTTGTGGGTCACCATCGGCGACAGCGCCGACTTCCGGGCCATGGACCCGCTCGCCCTGCGCGCCCTGGACCCCACCAGCGGCTACGGCAAGCTCCTGCACCTGCTGCCCGACGGTCGCGGCGTCCCCGGCAACCCGTTCTACGACGAGGCCGACCCGGCGTCCTGGCAGAGCCGGGTGTACGCCGGCGGCTTCCGCAGCCCGTTCCGCCTCAGCCTCGACCCGGTGACCGGGGTGCCGATCCTCGGCGACGTCGGCTGGGGGACGTGGGAGGAGGTCGACGTCGTCCGGCCCGGGGCCAGCTACGGCTGGCCGTGCTGGGAGGGGCAGGAGCGCACCCCCGGCTACCGCGACCTGCCCGGCTGCGAGGACGCGGCGAACACCGTGCCGCTGTGGACCTACCGGCACGGACCGGCCGGCACGTCCATCACCGGCGGCGTCGTGTACACCGGCAGCGCGTACCCGGCGGAGTACCAGGGCGCCTACTTCTTCGGCGACTACTCGTCCCAGCGGGTCTACACGCTGCGCTCCGACGCCGACGGGCGGCTGGTCCGCGAGCCGGAGGCCGAGGGCTTCGGCGCGGGCAACGGGCTGCCCGTGGCGTTCGCCTCGGCCCCGGACAACGGCGACGTCGTCTGGGCCGACATCGGCGGCAGCGTGCTCAAGCGGCTGGTGTACGCGCCCGGCAACCGGCCCCCGACCGCCCGGGCCACCGCCACCGTCGACGCCGCCACCCGCACGGTGACCTTCGACGGCAGCGCGTCCAGCGAGTGGGACGGCGAGCCGCTGACCCACCGGTGGGACTTCGGCGACGGCACCACCGGCGAGGGCGTCCAGGTGCAGCACACCTACGCCGACCCCGGGCCGGTCACCGCCCGGCTCACGGTCACCGACCCCGGCGGGGCGGAGGCGAGCACGACGCTCACCGTCGTCCCGGGCAACTCCCCGCCGGTGCTGACGCTGACCCCGCCACCGCCGGAGCGCCGCTACGTCCCCGACGACCTGGTGCAGGCCACCGCGGAGGGCACCGACGCCGAGGACGGGCGGCTGACGGTCCGGTGGAGCGAGGTGCTGGTGCACTGCAGCGCCGGGCTGTGCCACGAGCACCCGGGGGAGTCCTTCGAGGGGCCGGAGTACTCCCGGCCGTTCGTCGACCACGGCGAGGGCACCCGGCTGGTCGTGACGGCGACGGTCACCGACGCGGCCGGCGTCGAGGCCCGGGCCTCCTTCGAGGCGCTGCCGGCCGACGTCGTCTAGCGCGCGTTGCGGAAGTCGGGCTGGCGCTTCTCCACGAAGGCCCGCACGCCCTCTCTGCCCTCGGGGTCGGCGGCGGACTCGGCGATGAGCCGCGCCTCGTCGTCCAGCTGCTGCTCGAGCGTCCGGACGGCGGCCTGCCGCACCAGCGCGCGGGTGCGCACCATCGCCCGCACCGGGCCCGCCGCCACCGCCTGCGCCAGCGCGATCGCCGCCTGGTGCACCTCCTCGTCCTCCACGAGGCGGGCGACCAGGCCGAACATGTGCGCCTCGGCGGCGGTGAGCGCGCCGTTGGTGAGCATCAGCTCCAGGGCCCGCGGGGCACCGAGGGCGCGGGTCAGCGCCCAGGAGCTCCCGCCGTCCGGGGAGTAGCCGATCGCGCCGTAGGCCGGGCGGATCTTGGTCGACCGCGCGCAGACGACGATGTCGCAGGCTCCTATCAGACCGACGCCCGCGCCGGCGACCGCGCCCTGCACGCCGGCGACCACGGGCACCGGGCAGTACAGCAGCGCCCGGATGACCTGGTGCCAGTCCTGCGCGAGCTGCCCGACGTAGGTGGCCGGGTCGTCCACCCCGGCGAAGGCGCGCACGTCGCCCCCGACGCAGAACCGGTCCCCGTTGCCGAGCAGCAGCACGGTGCGGGTCTCGGCGGGGCGGTCGCGCACCGCCGCGGCCAGCTCGGCGGCCATCGCCGGCTCGAGGGCGTTGCCGGTCTCGGGGCGGTCGAGGGTGATCGCCCAGACGTCACCGTCCACCCCGGTCAGCACCCGCGGTCGGTCCTGTGCGCTGGTCATCGCCGTCTCCTCCGTGCCGGTGCGCGGGTCTGCCTGGGTCGTCACGGTACGGAGGTCGGCCCGCTCAGGCGCGGGCGCGGGGGTGGGCCACCTGCACCTCGCTGTCGATCGCGCCGGGTGCGCCGCCGAACTCGTCGGCCACCTCACCGGCCACGTCGTCCACCGGGCCGTGGCTCTCCGCGGCGGCGCCGTCCTCGTCCAGGCCGGCGTCGGCCTGCGCGAGCAGCCGGTGACCGGTGGCCAGGACCGCGATGCCGGCGACCACGGCTCCCGCGCCCACGGCGAAGGGCACGTGCACGCCGGCCGCCTCGGCGAGCTCGCCGGCGGCGAAGGGGGCCAGCCCGCCACCGAGGAAGCGGACGAAGCCGTACGCGGCCGAGGCGACCGGGCGCTCGACGGGGGCGACCAGCATGACCGCCTGGGTGGTCAGCGTGTTGTTGATGCCGATGAAGGCCCCGCTGACGATGACGGTGGTGACGAGCACCGGGACCGACTCCGCGCCGACGGCCATGACCACCAGGTCGACGGTGAACAGCGCCAGGGCCGCGTAGAGGGCCGGCGCGGTGCCGAAGCGGCGCTGCAGGACCGGGGCGCCGATGACGGAGAAGAACGCCACGAGCAGGCCCCAGCCGAAGAACACCAGGCCCAGCCGCATCGCCGAGAGGCCCATCGGGAAGGGCGCGTAGCCCATCATCGTGAAGAAGCCCCAGTTGTAGAGCAGCGCCGTGACGCTCATCGTCAGCAGCCCGCGGTGGCGCAGCGCCCGCAGCGGCGCCGAGAACGTGCTGCGGCGCGGCGGGGTGGGCGTCGGGTCGAGCAGGACGGCGGTGGCGACCAGCGCGATCGCCATGAGGCAGGCGACGCCGAAGAACGGGCCGCGCCAGCTGATGTCGCCCAGCAGGCCGCCCAACAGCGGTCCGGCGGCGATGCCCAGGCCGAGGGCGGCCTCGTAGAGCACGATCGCGCCGGCGAAGCCGCCCGAGGCCGAGGCGACGATGACCGCCAGCGAGGTGGCGATGAACAGCGCGTTGCCCAGCCCCCAGCCCGCGCGGAAGCCGACGACCTGGCCCACCGAGCCCGAGAACCCGGCGAGGGCCGAGAAGACGACGATCACCGTCAGGCCCGCCATCAGCGTGCGCTTGGCCCCCAGCCGGCTGGACACCCAGTTGGTGCCGAGCATCGCGACCGCGGTGACCACCAGGTAGCTGGTGAACAGCAGCGTCACCTGGCTGGGCGAGGCCTGCAGCTGCTCGGACAGCGCGGGGAGGATCGGGTCGACCAGGCCGATCCCCATGAAGCTCACCACACAGGCGAAGGCGACGGCGTAGACGGCCTTGGGCTGCCGGAACAGGCCGGCTCCGTGTGCGCTCACACCAATCTGTTGTAGACCCCAACTATCGGGGTGTGCCACCCGGGATCAGAACCATGAGGGGAACCACATCCGGTCCAGCCACTCGGCGTGCGACAGCGGCTGCCCGGTCAGCACGGGGTAGAAGAAGACGAAGGTCGCCGCCACCACGCCGACGTAGAGCGCCACCGCGCCCAGCCCCACCTGGCGGCGCCAGCGGTCGCTGTCCGGCCGGCCCAGCACGTCCTGCAGGACCAGCACCACGGCCAGCACGAAGAACGGCACCACCGGGGCCATGTAGAAGACGAACATGGTCCGCTCGGGGTTGAGGAACCAGGTGCCCCACCCGGCGGCGATCGCGGTGGCCACCAGCAGGGCGGCGGGGTCGCGGCGCGCCACCAGGCGCCAGGCAAGCCAGACCAGCGCCGGCGCGAAGGCGAACCACAGCGTCGGCGTCCCGACCATGAGGATGTACCGGACCACCTGCTCGCCCGCGGCGTCGGTGAGCCCCTGCGGGTTCCACAGCAGGATCGGCCGGCCGTCCACCAGCCACGACCACGGTCCGGACTCCCACGGGTGCGGCGTCGACAGGCCGTTGTGGAACCGCAGCCACTCGGCGTGCTGGTGCCACAGCGAGCGCAGCGCGTCGGGGACCCACGGGAACGCCGTCTCCGGGTTCTGCTGCGCCCAGGCCCGGCCCTGCGAGGTCTCCCCGAGGAACCAGCCGGTGAAGCTCGCGAGATAGGTGAGCACCGGGACGGCGGCCAGCGCCCACAGCGCCCCGGGCAGCCCGCGCCGCGCGGCGGTGAGGGTCGGGCGCGCGACGCCGGCCTCCCGCCAGGCGGCCCGGTCCCAGAACAGCGACAGGACGGCGAACAGGGCGAGGAAGTACACCCCGCTCCACTTGACCGCGCAGGCGCAGCCGAAGAGGAACCCGGCCGCGATCCGCCAGCCGCGCGGGCCCAGCCGGAAGCCGGCGGTGGCCTGCGCGGCCCGGATGCGCTCGCGCACCCGGTCGCGGTCGACCACCAGGCAGGCCACCGCGCCGACGACGAAGACCTGCAGGAAGACGTCGAGCAGGCCGATGCGCGACAGCGAGAAGGCGAACCCGTCCAGCGCCAGCAGCAGCCCGGCGACCAGCCCCAGCAGCGTCGACCCGGTCAGCCGCCGGCCCAGCCGGGTGAGGACGACGACGGCGACGGTGCCCGCCACCGCGGACGGGAACCGCCAGCCGAAGGAGTCGTAGCCGAACAGGTGGATGCCGCCGGCGATCAGCCACTTGCCCAGCGGCGGGTGGACGATGAACGTGTAGCCGCGGTTGTACTCGTGGCCCCACTCGAGCAGCTCGTTCGCCTCGGGCGGGTAGTAGGCCTCGTCGAACAGCAGGTCCGAGGGGTAGCCGAGGTCCCAGATCCGGACGGCGAAGGTGACCACGCCCAGGACTGCCGCCAGCACCCAGGACAGCCGCCGGTCGGCCGGCAGGGGCGGGGTGCGGTCGCGGCGGGGGCGGGGGACCGGCGGGCGCCGCACCCGGCCGGACCGGGGCTCGCCGGGCTCCCGGTCCGTGCGATCGGGAGCCAGCACCGCCATGGGGTCAGGGTAGTGAACGGACCCGCCTGCCCCCGGCACCGTGAGACACCCCTGCCCCCGCCACTCGCGGGCTCGCGGCGGGCCCCTGCAGGGGGCGGCCCCCTGCAGGCGGGCCGGCGAGCTCCGGCGTGACAGGCTCGCCCGCGTGACTGGACGCCTCGTGCTCGGCGGTGCCCCGCTCGGCCAGCCCGGTGACGTCGGGCCGCGGCTGCGGTCGGCGATGGCGTCGGCGGACGTGCTCGCGGTCGAGGACACCCGCCGCCTGCACCGGCTGGCCGCCGACCTCGAGGTGACCCTCACCGGGCGGGTGGTCACCTTCCACGAGTCGGTGGAGCGCTCCCGGCTGCCCGGGCTGCTCGACGCGCTGGCCTCCGGGGCGACCGTCCTGCTGCTCACCGACGCCGGCATGCCGTCGGTGTCGGACCCGGGCTACACGCTGGTGCGGGCGGCGATCGACGCGGGTCATGCGGTCACCTCGGTCCCGGGGCCCTCGGCGGTGACGACGGCGCTGGCGGTGTCGGGCCTGCCGGTGGACCGGTTCTGCTTCGAGGGCTTCCTGCCGCGCAAGGGCGGGGAGCGGCGGTCGCGGCTGGCCGGGCTGGCCGACGAGCGCCGCACGATGGTCTTCTTCGAGTCGCCGCACCGGCTGGCCGACGCGCTCACCGACGCCGCGGCAGCGTTCGGCCCGGACCGCCCGGCCGCCGTCTGCCGGGAGCTGACCAAGACCCACGAGGAGGTCCGCCGCGGGTCGCTGGTCGAGCTGGCGTCGTGGGCGGCCGAGGGCGTGCGCGGGGAGATCACCCTGGTGGTGGGCGGGGCGCCGGCCGGCCCGGTGGCGGTCGACCCCGCGCAACTGGCCGCGCTGGTGGCCGACGAGGAGGCCGCCGGCGCCACCCGCAAGGACGCCATCCGCGCCGTCGTCGTCCGCACGGGGCTGCCGCGGCGCACCGTCTACGACGCCGTCCTCGCCGCGAAGCCCGAGGCCTGATCCTCGCGCCCTAGCGTCGTGTGCACACAGCGCGGTCCGACGCCCGCCTGGAGGCCGATGTGTGCACAAGACGTTCGCTGTGGACGACGGGAGAGGCCGCGCGGGCCGGCTGGGCGAGCGTGCGCGCATGCCACCCGCGACCCCTCTCCCCGAATCGCTGCGAGGCCGCGTCTTCCGCGGGACCGACGTGGTGGACCGCGGCCTGCTCACTCCCGCGGCGTTGCGCGGCCCGTCCTGTCGCCGGGTCCACCGGGACGTCTACGTCGACGCGCGGGTGCCCGACTCGCATCGGCTGCGTGCCCGAGCCGCGGCTCGGGTCCTCCTCCCCGGTGCGGTCGTCTCGGGCCTGAGCGCCGCGGTCCTGTGGGGCGTGGAACTCGCCGACGAGCGGGACGACGTGGAGGTCGTCCTGGGGCCGGGAGCGCATCCCCGCCGCATCCCCGGCGTCCGGGTCCGGCGACTGCCGCTGGACCCGGACGACGTCCGGGTGCTGGACCGGGTGCGTCTCCTCTCGCCGGAGTCGGCGACCGTCCGGGCTGCGGCGGTGCTCGCTCCGGACGACGCCGTCGTCGCCATCGACCGCGTGGCCGTCGCGGGACTCGTCGACCTCGGGTCGATCCGCGCTCGGGTCGACGTCCCAGGTGCGGCGTCCGCCCGCGTCCGACGGGCCTGTCGCCGAGCGGACGGCTGGGCCGAGTCGCCGCAGGAGACCCGGTTGCGCCTCCTGGTGGTCGACAGCGGGTTGCCGGCGCCGGTGGCCCGGTACGTCGTCCGGCACGAGGGGCACGAGGTCGCCCGGGTCGACTTCGCGTGGCCCGAGCTCAGGATCGCCGTCGAGTACGACGGCGCCTGGCACGCCGAGCCCGGCCAGTTCGCGAAGGACCGGAGGCGCCTCAACCGACTCCAGGCGGCGGGTTGGACGGTCGTCTTCGTCACCGCATCGGACCTGCACCGTCCCGCGCAGCTCGTGGCGACGATCCGGGCGGCGCTCACCCGATGACGGAGTGTGCACACACCGCGAATCCGAGCGGCAGCGGACCCGAGGAGCCCTCAGAGCCAGCCGTTGCGCTTGAAGCCGCGGTACAGGAGCACGCAGGCGCCGATGATCACCAGGAGCACCAGCGGGTAGCCGAAGCGCCAGTGCAGCTCCGGCATGAACTCGAAGTTCATCCCGTAGATCCCGGCGATCGCAGTGGGGACGGCGATGATGCCGGCCCACGCCGAGATCTTGCGCATGTCCTCGTTGTCGGCCTGAGAGGTCCGGGCCAGCGACGCCTGCAGGATCGAGGTCAGCAGCTCGTCGAGGCCGGCGACCTGGTCGCGCACCCGGATGGCGTGGTCCTGGACGTCGCGGAAGTAGGACCGCATCGGCTGCGGGATCACGTCGATCTGCCGCTCGGCGAGCCGCTGCAGCGGGACCTCCAGCGGCGACACCGCCCGCCGCAGCGACATCAGCTCGCGCTTGAGCTGGTAGAGCCGGCCGATGTCGTCGGTGCGCCGGTCGCTGAACACCGACGCCTCGAGCTCGTCGACGTCCTCCTCGACCGCACCGGCCACGTCCACGAAGTCGTCGACGACGTGGTCGGCCACCGCGTAGAGGACCGCGGCGGGACCAAGGCACAGCAGCTCGCGCTGCTCCTCCAGGCTGCGGCGCAGGTCGGCGAGCTGACCGTGCTCCCCGTGCCGGACCGTGATCACGTGGTCCCGGCCGAGGAAGACCATGACCTCGCCGGTGTCGACGACCTCGCTGGTCGCGGTGAGCCGGTCGTGCTCCACGTACGTCGCGGTCTTGAGCACCATGAACAGGGCGTCGTCGTAGCGCTCCAGCTTGGGCCGCTGGTGGGCGTAGACGGCGTCCTCCACCGCCAGCGGGTGCAGGCCGTACCGCTCGGCGATCCGGCCGAGCTCCTCCTCGGTGGGCTCGTACAGCCCGAGCCACACGAAACCGCCCTGGGCCACCGCCGTCTGCAGCGCCTCCTCCGGGTCGACCGGGGCCTGCCGGCGTCCGTCGACGTAGACGGCGCAGTCGACGACCGGGCCCACGCCGTCGGGCCGGCTCGGCGTCGCCCGCGGCGGTCCCGCCGGACGCGGTCGCAGCGTCGGCGGCTCCGGCAGCGGCCCGCCCGGCGTGCTGCGGGGGATCTCCGTGCCGGTCATCCCTGGCTCCTCCTCCTGTCCCGTCCAGCACGTCAGCGTAGGCATGCAGGCTCGCTGCACCCGTGTCACGCTGCCGGGAGGAGCTCGGCCGGGTCGGCCGGTGGACCGCGAGGAGGCGCCGTGGCCGCGAACACGCGTCGGGTCAAGTCCGTCGAGGACTCCATCCGCGACACCGACGAGCCCGAACACCGGCTCAAGAAGAACCTGTCGGGTCTCGACCTCACGGTGTTCGGGGTCGGGGTGATCATCGGCACCGGCATCTTCGTGCTCACCGGCATCGTCGCCCGCGACCAGGCCGGCCCCGCGGTCGCGATCTCCTTCGTGATCGCCGGCGTGGTGTGCGGTCTCGCCGCGCTCTGCTACGCGGAGTTCGCCTCCACCGTGCCGGTGGCCGGGTCGGCGTACACGTTCTCGTACGCGACCTTCGGCGAGTTCATCGCGTGGATCATCGGCTGGGACCTCGTGCTCGAGCTCGCCCTGGGCGCCGCCACGGTCTCGGTGGGCTGGTCGGGCTACCTCAACCAGCTGCTCGGCGACGTCGGCACACCGCTGCCGTCGTCGATCGCGGGTGAGACGGCGACGGTGAACATCCCGGCGATCGCGATCACGCTGGTGATGACCGGCGTCCTGATCCTGGGGATCAAGCTCTCCTCGCGGGTCACCGCGATCATCGTGGCCATCAAGCTGGCCGTCGTCCTGCTCGTGATCGTCGTCGGGCTCTTCTACGTGACGGCGGACAACTACTCGCCGTTCGTCCCGCCGGCCGAGCCCGCGCCCGCGGGGGAGGGCGGCTGGCTGCACACGCCACTGATCTCGGTGCTCACCGGGTTCAGCCCCGGCCTCTACGGCTGGGGCGGGGTCCTGGCCGGCGCGGCGATCGTGTTCTTCGCCTTCATCGGCTTCGACATCGTGGCGACCGCCGCCGAGGAGACCCGGGACCCCAAGCGGGACATGCCGCGCGGGATCCTCGGCTCGCTGGCCATCTGCACCGCTCTCTACGTGGCGGTCTCTCTGGTGGTCGTGGGGATGCAGAACTACACCGAGCTGAGCGCGACCGCACCCCTCGCGGGCGCGTTCTCGGCCAACGGGATGCCGGTCTTCTCGAGCATCATCTCGCTCGGCGCGCTGGCCGGGCTCACCTCGGTCGTCATGATCCTGATGCTCGGTCAGTCCCGGGTGCTGTTCGCGATGAGCCGTGACCACCTGCTGCCGCCCGGCTTGGCGAAGGTCCACCACCGGTACGGCACCCCGTACCGCATCACGATCGCCACCGGGATCGTGGTCGCGCTGCTCGCCGGGTTCGTCCCGCTCACCGCGCTCGCGGAGCTGGTGAACATCGGCACGCTCTTCGCCTTCTTCCTCGTGTCGATCGGCGTCTGGGTGCTGCGGCGCACCCGTCCGGACCTGCACCGGTCCTTCCGGGTGCCGTGGGTGCCGGTCCTGCCGATCGTCTCGGCGTTGGCCTCGCTGTGGCTCATGGCGAACCTGCCCACCGATACCTGGCTGCGCTTCCTCGTCTGGATGCTGCTCGGCATCGGCATGTACTTCGTGTACGGCCGTCGACGCAGCCGGATGGCCACCGGAGAGCGGCTGCCGGCCGCCGAGAACATCGCCCGCCGCTGACTCCCCCGGAGGGGTGAGGCCCCTCCCCGCGGGCGTTCAGCGGGCTCCCGCCCGCGCCGACCCGACCGGTGACCGTCGTCCCCGGCCAGGGAGAGCAGCCCCGTGGCGAGCACCGTCCTCGACCCCCGCCCCACCGTCGCGCCGGTGGCGCCGGCGCGGCGCCGTCCGCCGGTGACGGTCGTGGCCGCCGCCGGGGTCGCCGGGGTGGAGGCCGTGGCGCTGGTCGCGGGTGCGCTCACCGGCCTCGACGGCCTGCTGCTGTCCCCGCTGCGGCCCTCCGGGCTGGTCGTCGCCGTCGTCCTGCTGGTCCTGGCCGGCTGGGTGGTGCTCTGCGCCGGCGGCGGAGTGCTGCTCGCCGACGGCTCGGGGCGGCGCCTCCACACGGGCGTGGCCACCGCCGAGATCGGGCTGCTCGCCGTCCTGCTGGGCCTCAGCCTCGGGACGCCGCTGCTCGACGGCCTGCCGGCGTCCCTCCCGGGGCCGGCCCTGGCCCTGATGGCGCTCGGTGTCCCGGTGGGCAAGCTGCTGCTCGCCGGCGCCCCCACGGCCGTGGCCTGGGTGGCCGCCGGGCCCCGGGCCTCGACCCGGCCGCCGGAGCCGGCACCGGCGCACCCTGCCCTGCGTGCCGCCACCGTCGGCGTGATCGGCCTGGCCCTGCTGACGATCGCTCTCGTCACCCCCACCCCGCCGGAGACGCCCGGCGGCGCGGCGACGGCGGGCACCAGCCAGCGCTGAGCCGGGTGGACGGCGCTCCGTACTGTTGACGTGTGAGTGATCGGCACATCCTGACCGCCGTGGCCTGGCCCTACGCCAACGGTCCGCGGCACATCGGCCACGTCTCCGGCTTCGGCGTCCCCTCGGACGTCTTCAGCCGCTACCACCGCATGGTGGGCGACCGGGTGCTGATGGTCAGCGGCACCGACGAGCACGGGACGCCGATCACGGTCGCCGCCGACGCCGAGGGCGTCTCCCCGCGGGAGATCGCCGACCGGAACAACCGGGTCATCGTCGGTGACCTGCAGTCGCTGGGGCTGTCCTACGACCTGTTCACCCGGACGACGACGGCCAACCACGCCGCGATCAGCCAGGAGATCTTCCTCGGGCTGCTCAAGAACGGGTACGTCTTCCCGAAGACGACGCTGGGCGCGATCAGCCCGTCTACCGGGCGCACCCTGCCCGACCGCTACATCGAGGGCACCTGCCCGATCTGCGGCTACGACGGCGCCCGCGGCGACCAGTGCGACAACTGCGGCAACCAGCTCGACCCGGTCGACCTGATCAACCCGGTGAGCCGGATCAACGGCGAGACGCCGAAGTTCGTCGAGGAGGAGCACTACTTCCTCGACCTGCCGGCCTTCACCAGGGCGCTGGGCACCTGGCTGGACAGCCGCTCGGGGTGGCGCCCCAACGTCCTCAACTTCGCCAAGAACCTGCTCACCGACCTCAAGCCGCGCAGCTACACCCGCGACATCGACTGGGGTGTGCGGGTGCCGCTGGAGGGCTGGATCGACCGCCCCGACAAGCGCATCTACGTGTGGTTCGACGCCGTCGTCGGCTACCTGTCGGCGTCGATCGAGTGGGCCCGCCGGTCGGGGGACGACGACGCGTGGCGGCAGTGGTGGCAGACGCCGGACGCCGACGCCTACTACTTCATGGGCAAGGACAACATCGTCTTCCACGCCGAGATCTGGCCCGCCCAGCTGCTCGGCTACAACGGCGAGGGCGACAAGGGCGGCACGGCGGGGTCGCTCGGCCGGCTCAACCTGCCCACCGAGGTGGTCTCCAGCGAGTTCCTCACCATGGAGGGGCGCAAGTTCTCCTCCTCCCGGCAGGTCGTCATCTACGTGCGGGACTTCCTGGCCCGCTACGACGCCGATGCGCTGCGCTACTTCATCGCCGCCGCCGGGCCGGAGACCCAGGACACCGACTTCACCTGGTCGGAGTTCCGCCGCCGCAACAACGACGAGCTGGTCGCCGGCTGGGGCAACCTGGTCAACCGCTCGGTGTCGATGGCGGCCAAGAACGTCGGCGCCGTCCCCACGCCGGGCGAGCTGACCGACGCCGACCGCGCGCTGCTGGCCACGACGCAGGGCGCGTTCGGCCCGATCGGCGAGCTGCTCTCCCGCAACCGGCAGAAGGCCGCCGCCACCGAGGCGATGCGCGTCGTCGGCGAGGCGAACAAGTACCTGTCCGACCAGGCGCCGTGGAAGCTCAAGGAGGACCCGGCCCGCCGGGACACCGTCCTGCACACCGCGCTGCAGGCGGTCAGCGACTGCAACGCGCTGCTCACGCCGTTCCTCCCGCACTCGGCGCAGAAGATCCACGAGCTGCTCGGTGGCACCGGCGTGTGGTCGCCGGCCCCGCGCGTCGACGAGGTCACCGACCTCGACGACGGCTCGCCCTACCCGGTCATCACCGGCGACTACGCGTCGGCCCAGGCGGTCTGGGCCTCCCGGCCGCTGCAGGCGGGGACGCCGCTGTCCCCGCCCACCCCGGTGTTCAAGAAGCTCGACGAGTCGATCGTCGAGGAGGAACTGCGCCGGCTCGAGGGCGAGGAGTGAGTCGCTCGGCCAGCGCCCGCGCCAACCGGCGGGGGGAGCCGCCGCCGTCCCCGGAGCCGCTGCCGTCCCCGGCGGTCGACAGCCACACGCACCTGGACATCGCCCTCGACAGCGACCGCCGTCCGGACGAGGACGCCGTGGACGCCGAGATCGCCGCCGCCGCGGCGGTCGGTGTCCCACGGCTGGTGCAGGTGGGGGTGGACGTCGGCTCCTCGCGGTGGTCGGCCGAGCTCGCCGCCCGGCACCCGAACGTGCTCGCCGCCGTCGCCCTGCACCCGAACGAGGCCGGCGACGGCGCGGCCACCGACGAGGCGCTGGCCGAGATCGACCGCCTCGCCGGGCTGCCGCGGGTGCGCGCGGTGGGGGAGACCGGGCTGGACCGCTTCCGCACCGGGCCCGAGGGCTGGGCGGCGCAGGAGGCGTCGTTCCGCGCGCACATCCGGATCGCCAAGGACCGCGGCGTCGCGCTGGTCATCCACGACCGCGAGGCGCACGAGGAGATCCTGCGCGTGCTCGAGGACGAGGGCGCTCCCGAGCACACCGTCTTCCACTGCTTCTCCGGGGACGCCGCCTTCGCCAAGGCCTGCGTGCAGCGGGGCTACGTCCTCTCCTTCGCCGGCACGCTGACCTTCGGCAACGCCGGCTACCTGCGCGAGGCGGCGGCCCTCACACCGCTCGACCAGCTGCTGGTGGAGACCGACTCCCCGTTCCTCACCCCGATGCCGCACCGCGGCCGGCCCAACGCCTCGCGGATGGTGCCGCTGACCGTCCGGGCGCTGGCCGAGGTCACCGGCACCGAGCTGCCGCAGCTGTGTGCCGCGCTCACCGCCACCGCCGAGCGGGTCTTCGGACCCTGGGAGGACGGCGCACCGGCTGCTCGCTGAGCGCGGGGAGGACGGCTCTCCCGCTCCCAGGAGAAGAGTGGACACTGATGGCGTGGGCCGCCTCATCGCCGTCGTGCTGTTCATCGCCGTGCTGGTCCCGGGTGTCCTGCTCGCGCGCGCCTGGGCGCTGGCCGCCGGCCGTCGCGCCGTCGCGGGCGCCGCCGTGGACTTCGCGACGCCCACCCCGGAGGGCACCGCCACGCTGCAGCGCCAGGCGCAGCACGGCCGCCGCATCCGCGCGCTGGGCTGGCTGGTCGGACTGGTCGGCATCGGGGTCAGCATCGTGCTGTTCGCCGAGGCGTCGGTCTTCCTGTGGGCGCCGGCCCTGGTCATCGGGCTGCTGGTCGGCGTCGTCCTGGCCGAGGTGACCCGCCCGCGGCCGCGCTGGCGGCTCAGCTCCCCCGCGCGGCGGCCGCGGCGCTCCGAGCAGATCTCCCCGCTGCTGGTCTGGACGATGCGGGCGGTGGTCGCCGCGGAGGTGCTCACCACCGTGCTGATGTGGCGGCGCGACAGCCTGCCCGACTCCGTGGCCTGGGTCGCCCTCGTCGTGCCGCTGCTCACCTGGCTGCTGACCGAGATCGCGCTGCTCCGGGCGGTGCTCCGCCCGCTGCCGGCCGAGGGCGCCGACGTCCCCGTCGACGAGGCGCTGCGCACCTGGACCGCGCACCTGGTCACCGCCGCGGCCAGCGTGCTGGCGCTGCTGCCGCTGGGGACCCTGCTGCTGGCCGCCGGCATCGACCTGGGCGACCGGGTCACCGAGGGCGTGGACCTGCTCCCCGTGGCGCTCGTCGCCGGCGGGTTCGCCGGGCTCGCCGCGGGGCTCGCGGTCGCCGTCTTCCTGCTCACCTGGCTGCGGCCGGTGCGCTCCCGGGACCGCGCGCTCGCCGGCTGAGGCCGTCGGCGCTGCCCCGTCGAGGGCGGCGCCACACTGTGGTGTTGCTCACCGCGCGGACCTCACGCAGCGCATCCGTCACACCCGTCCCACGCGGCACGTCGCTGACTGTGCGTGTCGGCGTGCCCACATGTCGTCAGGTCGACGCTCTGCTTGACTGCTCTCGCCCCGTCGCCAGACGGGCACCAGTCGTTATCGTGTCGTGACCAGCCGGGGTGGGGACCGACCCGGGCGGCGTCGAACCGACCGGGAGCTCCCCTCCTGATCGGCGGCCGTCCGGGGTGCGGGACGGCCCTCTGCCCGGGTTCCGTGACCCCTGGAAGTGTCGTGCCCCGATCGCTGAAGCTCGCCCTCTTCGCCCTCGTCCTGCTCGGACTCGTGGGCGGCTCCGTGGCCTACTACGCCGCCCAGAAGTCCCTGACGCTGACCGTCGACGGGCAGGCGCACGAGGTGAGCACCTACGCCGACACCGTCGGTGAGGTGCTCGAGGAGGAGGGGCTGCAGACCCAGGCGCACGACGTCGTCCTCCCCGACGCGGGGGCGACCGTGGCCGACGGCGACACCGTCGTCGTCAACCGGGCCCGGCCCCTGCAGCTGACCGTGGACGGCGTCGAGAGCGAGGTCTACGTGACCGCGCTGTCGGTCGACGAGGCGCTCGACCAGCTCGGCTACCGCGCCGAGGACCTCCAGGTCTCGGCCAGCCGCAGCGAGCGCCTCCCGCTCGACGGCATGGAGCTGTCGATCACCACGCCCAAGGACGTCACCCTGGTCGTCGACGGCCAGCAGCGGGTCGTGACCACGACGGCGGCGACCGCCGGCGACCTGCTCGCCGAGCAGGGCGTCGACCTCGCCGAGACCGACCGCACCAGCGTCTACGCCGAGCAGGCGCTGATGGACCGGATGCGCGTGCAGGTCTTCCGCGTCCAGGTGGACGAGGTCACCGAGACCACGGCCATCCCGCACGAGACGGTCGAGAAGCAGGACCCCGAGGCCTTCGAGGGCGACCGCACCGTCACCAAGCCGGGCGAGGACGGCGAGCAGGCGACCACCTTCCGGGTCACCGTCACCGACGGCGTCGAGACCGCCCGCGAGCAGGTGTCCACCACCGTCACCCGCGAGCCGGTCACCGAGGAGGTCACCGTCGGCACCAAGGAGCGCCCGGCCCCGTCGGGCAGCATCCCGGCCACCGCCGACGGGCTGAACTGGGCCGCGCTGGCGAAGTGCGAGTCCGGCGGCCGGCCGGACGCGGTGAGCTCGACCGGCACGTACCGTGGCCTCTACCAGTTCTCGCGGGCGACCTGGGCCGCCGTGGGCGGGTCGGGCGACCCCGCCGCCGCGTCGGCCGAGGAGCAGACCCGCCGGGCGCAGATCCTCTACGAGCGCTCCGGGGCCGGCCAGTGGCCGCACTGCGGTCCCCGCCTCTTCAGCTGATCGGACCGACCTGAGCACTCCCCCCGAGCCTGCCTCCGAGCTGCTGGGCCCGGCCGCGATCCGCGACCTGGCCCAGCAGCTCGAGCTGCGTCCCACCAAGACGCTCGGCCAGAACTTCCTGCACGACGCCAACACCATCCGGCGGATCGTGCGCACCGCCGAGCTGACCCCCGAGGACGTCGTGCTCGAGGTCGGGCCGGGACTCGGCTCGCTCACGCTCGGGCTGCTCCCGGTGGCCGCGCACGTGACCGCTGTCGAGATCGACCCCCGGCTGGCCGCCCGGCTGCCGCGGACGGTGGCCGAGCGGCTGCCCGCCCTGGCCGACCGGCTGACCGTCGTCGAGGCCGACGCGCTGCGGGTCCGCGAGCTGCCCGGCCCACCTCCCACAGCGCTGGTCGCCAACCTGCCGTACAACGTGGCAGTGCCCGTCCTGCTGCACCTGCTCGAGCTGCTGCCCACGCTGCGCCGCTCCCTCGTGCTCGTCCAGGCCGAGGTCGCCGAGCGGCTGGCCGCCGCCCCCGGGGCCCCGGCCTACGGCGTGCCGTCGGTCAAGGCCGCCTGGTACGGCGAGGTGCGACGCGCGGGCAACGTCGGGCGCCGGGTGTTCTGGCCCGAGCCCAACGTCGACTCCGGGCTGGTCTCCCTGGTGCGCCGGCCACCGCCGCCGGGCGACCGGGCGGCCACCTTCGCCGTCGTCGACGCCGCCTTCGCCACTCGCCGCAAGGGGCTGCGCGCGGCGCTGGCGCGGTGGGCCGGCAGTCCCGCGGCCGCCGAGGCCCGGTTGCGTGCCGTCGGCATCGACCCGGCGACCCGCGGCGAGCAGCTGTCGGTCGGCGACTTCGCCCGGCTGGCCGCGACCGAGCCCGGCGACCCGGCATGAGCTGGTCCTCGCCGGGCGGACCGGGTCGGCTGGCCGGGGACGGCGCGGTGGTGGCGCGGGCGCCGGCCAAGGTCAACGTGCACCTCGGCGTCGGGCCGCTGCGGTCCGACGGCTTCCACGAGCTGCGCACCGTCTACCTCGCCGTCTCGCTGTTCGACACGGTGACCGTGCGCCCCGGCACGGGCCTCACCGTCACCGTGACCGGGGAGGGGACGGCCGGGGCCGACGCGGTGCCGACCGACCGCCGCAACCTCGTCTGGCGCGCCGCCGAGCTCCTGGCCGAGCGCGCCGGGGTGCCGGCCGACGCCACCATCGCCATCGACAAGTCGATCCCGGCCGCCGCGGGCCTGGCCGGGGGGAGCGCGGACGCCGCGGCCGCCCTGGTCGCCCTCGACGCGCTGTGGGGCACCCACGCCACCCGCGGCGAGCTCGCCACGTTGGCCGCCCGCCTCGGCAGCGACGTCCCGTTCAGCCTGCACGGCGGGGTGGCGCTCGGCTCCGGGCACGGCGAGCAGCTGTCCCCGGTGCTCGCGCGGCAGCGCTGGGACTGGGTGCTGGGGATCGCCGGCGAGGGCCTGTCCACCCCCGCCGTCTACGCCGAGCTGGACCGGCTGCGGGCCGAGGGCCGGGTCCCCGACGGGGAGGACCTCGACCCGGTGGAGCCGGTCATCTCGGCCCTGCGCAGCGGCCCGGTGCCCGCGCTGGCCGCCGCGCTCGCCAACGACCTCCAGCCGGCCGCGCTGTCGCTGCGGCCGGCGCTGCGCCGCGGGCTGCGCGCGGCCACCGACGCGGGCGCCGCGGCGGCGATCGTCAGCGGGTCCGGCCCGACGATCGCCGCGCTGACCGAGGACCAGGAGACGGCGGTGCGGCTGGCCGCCGTCCTGGCCGGTGAGGGCGTCTACCGCACCGTCCGGGCGGTGTACGGGCCGGTTCCGGGAGCCCGTCTGGTCGGCTGAGGGGGCCGCGACGTCGCCCGGTCGGGTGGCCGTCGGCGGGCGGGCGGCCGGTACCGCTGGGGAGGAGGCACCCTAGTCTCCAGGGGGACGCCGACCGGCGTCCGTGCCGCCGGGGGACCGGCGGCGCCAGCAGTGGGGGATGGGGTAATCGGCAGCCCGCCGGCCTTTGGAGCCGGGAAGTCTCGGTTCGAGTCCGAGTCCCCCAGCGATGCAGCCCTGAGCTCTGCGCACCGTGACACTCCAGGCACGAGGAGACCCGTGACCGTTCCACCCGCACCGACCGTCGCCGCCGTCGTGGTCCTCGCCGCCGGTCAGGGCACCCGCATGAAGTCCTCCACGCCCAAGGTGCTGCACGGCCTCTGCGGGCGCAGCATGCTCGGGCACGTGCTGGCCGCCGCCGCGCCGCTGTCGGCCGCGCACACCGTCGTGGTCGTCGGTGCCGGCCGGGAGCAGGTGGAGGAGCACCTCGCCGCGGTCGCGCCGGACGCGCGGCCGGTGTTCCAGGCCGAGCAGCGCGGGTCCGGGCACGCCGCGGCCGTCGCGCTGGACGCCGTCCCCGACGTCGACGGGCCGGTGCTGATCGTCAACGGGGACGCGCCCCTGCTGCGGCCGGAGACGATCGGCGCGCTGGTCGACGCGCACCGCACCGCGGGCAACGTCCTCACCGTCCTCACCGCCGAGGTCGACGACCCCACCGGCCTCGGCCGGATCGTCCGGGACGCCGACGGCGCGGTGACCGCGATCGTGGAGCAGCGCGACGCGACCGACGAGCAGCGCGCGATCCGGGAGATCAACGCCGGCGTCTACGTGGGCGACGCCGCGGCCCTCCGCCGGTCCCTGGCCGGGCTCGGCGAGGACAACGACCAGGGTGAGCAGTACCTCACCGACGTCCTGGGCCTGCTCGTCGCCGAGGGCGCCCGCGTCGGCGGCGCCCGCGCCGAGGACCCGGTCGACGTCCTGGGCTGCAACGACCGACGCGAGCTGGCCGCCCGGCGGCGCACCCTCAACGACCGGCTGCTCGACGACCTGATGCGCTCCGGCGTCACCGTCGTCGACCCGGCGACCACCTGGGTCGACGTCACCGTCACCGTCGAGGCCGACGCGGTGCTCGAGCCCGGCGTCCAACTGCAGGGGAGCACCTCGGTCGCGGCCGGCGCGGTCGTCGGCCCGGACAGCACGCTGCGCGACACCGCGGTGGGGGAGGGCGCCAGCGTCGTGCGGTCGCACGTCCTCGGCGCGGTCATCGGCCCCGAGGCCACCGTGGGGCCGTTCAGCTACCTGCGGCCCGGCACCCGGCTGGGCGCGGGCGCCAAGGTCGGCGCCTTCGTGGAGACCAAGAACGTCGAGGTCGGCGAGGACTCCAAGGTGCCGCACCTGTCCTACGTCGGCGACGCCACCATCGGGCGGGGCGCCAACATCGGCGCGGCGACCGTGTTCGTCAACTACGACGGCGTCGCCAAGCACCACACCACCGTCGGCGACCACGTGCGCATCGGCTCCGACACGATGCTCGTCGCCCCGGTCACCGTGGGGGACGGCGCCTACACCGCCGCCGGGTCGGTGATCACCACCGACGTCCCACCGGGTGCGATGGCCGTCGCACGGGCACGTCAGCGCAATGTGGGAGGCTGGGTGCAGCGACGCCGTCCCGGGACGGCCGCCGCCAAGGCCGCGGAGGCGGCCGGGGATGCAGGGGCCGAGACAGCGCCCGACACTGGGACGACGGGGTCCGAGTAGAGCGGCGGACGGCGACGAACTTCGATCACCAGGGGTAGCAGAGCCGATGAGCGCCATCCGGCAGACACCGAGCAAGAGCCTGATGCTGTTCTCCGGCCGTGGCTATCCGGAGCTGACCGACGAGATCGCCGGGCACCTCGGGGTGACCCCGACGCCGACGGCGGCCTACGAGTTCGCCAACGGTGAGCTGTTCGTCCGCTTCGAGGAGTCGGTACGCGGCTGCGACGCCTTCGTGGTGCAGAGCCACACGGCGCCGATCAACACCTGGCTCATGGAGCAGCTGATCATGGTGGACGCCCTCAAGCGGGCGTCGGCCAAGCGGATCACCGTCGTGGCCCCGTTCTTCCCCTACGCCCGCCAGGACAAGAAGCACCGCGGCCGCGAGCCCATCTCCGCCCGCCTGGTCGCCGACATGTTCAAGACCGCCGGCGCCGATCGGCTGATGACCGTCGACCTGCACACCGCGCAGATCCAGGGCTTCTTCGACGGCCCGGTCGACCACCTGTTCGCCCTCGACCTGCTGGTGTCGCACGTCTGCGAGCGGTGGGGTGAGCGGGACATCACCGTCGTCTCGCCCGACTCCGGCCGGGTGCGGGTCGCCGAGCGGTGGACCGACAAGCTCGGCGGCGTCCCGCTGGCCTTCATCCACAAGACCCGCGACCCGATGCGCCCGAACGAGGTCAAGGCCAATCGTGTCGTCGGCGAGGTCGAGGGCCGGGTCTGCATCCTGGTCGACGACATGATCGACACCGGCGGCACCATCGTGAAGGCCGCCGAGACCCTGTTCGACGCCGGTGCGGCCGACGTCATCGTCACCGCGACCCACGGCGTGCTCTCCGGCCCCGCGGTCGACCGGCTGAAGAACAGCCGGGTCAGCGAGGTCATCGTGACCAACACGCTGCCCATCGAGCCGGCCCGCCAGTTCGACAAGCTGACCGTGCTCTCCATCGCCCCGCTGCTGGCCCGGGCGATCAAGGAGGTCTTCGAGGACGGCTCGGTGACGAGCCTCTTCGACGGCGCGTCCTGACCGTCGTCCTCCGGACGACACCGCGGCCAGGTGCCCGGAAGGACCTCGGCGCCCCCACGCCTCGCACGCTCGGCGCGGGCCCCTGCGCCGAGGCCGCTCGACGCGTGGAGCCCTCCCCGTCCCGCGCCGGGGGACCGCTCCGCGGGTTCGGCCCCACCTGGGGAGCCCTCCGGGCCCCGCTCGGCGGGACCGATCCCGGCTGCCGTCCGGGGCACGTCGCGAGCCGGGTATCCTGTCTGCGTTGCCCGGCGAGGGAGCGGTTCGTCCGACTCCGTGATCGACGTGCGTGTGCCCTGCGAGGTGTGCCGCGCCGTGTGCCGGCTCCAGAACCGATCCACCTCCCGAGGAGCACACCACCGTGGCTGACTTCCGCCTCGTCGCCGAGGCCCGCACCGAGTTCGGCAAGGGCAGCGCCCGCCGCACCCGCCGGGCCGGCCGCATCCCCGCCGTCCTGTACGGGCACGGCCAGGACGTCGTGCACCTGTCGCTGCCGGCCCGCGAGTTCGCCGCGGCGCTGCGCAACGGCGGGCACAACGCCCTGCTGACCGTCGTCCTCGACGGCAAGGAGCAGCTGGCCCTCACCAAGTCCGTGCAGCGTGACCCGCTGACCCGCGTCCACGAGCACGTCGACCTGCTGCTGGTCAACCGCGGCGAGCGGACCACCGTCGACGTCCCGATCGTCGTCGTCGGGCAGCCCGGGGTCGACGCGATCCCCAACCACCAGCTGAACACCGTCTCCCTGGAGGCGGACGCCACGAACCTGCCCGAGACGATCGAGGTCGACGTCACCGGCCACACCGCCGGGCAGAACATCACCGCGGGCGACCTGGTGCTGCCCGCCGGCGTGACCCTGGTCACCGACGCCGAGGCGCTCGTCATCGGCTTCCTCGGTGCGCCCACCGCCGAGGCCCTCGAGGCCGAGCTCGCCGAGGCCGAGGCCGAGGCCGGCATCGAGCGCGAGGAGTCCGCCCCGGCCGAGGCGGGCACCGGCGAGGGCGACGTCGTCCCCGAGCCGCTCGACCAGGGCAGCGGCGAGTCCATGGACTCCGCCGAGAAGTCCGCAGAGAACTGAGTCCGGCGCTGACCGACAGCACGACCAGCAGGGGCGCCGGCGAGGCCGGCGCCCCTGCTGCGGTGTCCGAGGGGCCCTTCCTCGTCGTCGGGCTGGGCAACCCGGGCCCGTCCTACGCGGGCAACCGGCACAACGTCGGCGCGATGGTGCTCGACGAGCTGGCCGCCCGGGCCGGTGTGAAGCTGTCCCCGGGCAAGGGCAAGCGGGCCCGGACGCTGATCGGCGAGGGCCGGCTGGCCGGCCGCCGCGTCGTGCTGGCCCGCCCCACGAGCTACATGAACGAGTCCGGCGGCCCGGTCCGCGGCCTGCTGGACTACCACTCCATCCCGGCCACCGACCTCGTCGTGCTGCACGACGAGCTCGACATCCCCTTCGCCAGCGTGCGGCTCAAGCGCGGCGGCGGCGAGGGCGGCCACAACGGGCTGCGGTCGATCACCCGGTCCACCGGCACCAAGGACTACCTCCGGGTGCGCGTCGGCATCGGCCGCCCGCCCGGCCGGCAGGACGCCGCCGACTTCGTCCTCAAGGACTTCTCCGCCACCGAGCGCAAGGAGCTCGACCTGCTCCTCGTCGAGGCGGCCGACGCGACCGAGGAGCTCCTCGCCCGGGGCCTGGAGGCGGCGCAGAACGTCGTCCACCCGCGGAGCTGACCCGTTCGCCCCGTCCGGTGACGGGGTGACGCTCCGTGCTCCCGTTCGGGTGAACGCTCACTCTCCGCATTGACCCTCTCGTGACGCGGTGTGATGGTGACGAGGTCGCCGAGCGTCGCGACGGGGGAAAAGAGCTGGTGACAACCTGATCGTTCCCTCGTGTGCGTGACGTCGGCTACACACCGTCACGCGCGTTCAGGGGGAACCGTGCTGCTCGATCACTCCAGGATCCGACTCGGGACCGCCGTCCGGCCGCCCCACATCGAGGCAGACGCCGTGCGCGTCCGGCCGCGGTCCGGCCCGCCGTCGTGGGCCGGCCGGTACTCCCTCGCGCTCACGGTGTTCGAGGTGGTCGTCGCCGCGGTCGCCGCGACCGCCGTCCTCGTCACCCGGCCGACCGCCGTCTCGCCCGGCACGTCCCTGTTCTGGGCCGCCCTGGCGCTCCTCGTCGTCTGGCCGGTGCTGCTGCAGGCGACCGGCGCCCACTCGGAGCGGGTGTTCGGCACCGGCAGCGACGAGTACCGGGCGGTCGGCAAGGCCGGGTTCCTGCTGCTCGCCGTGGCGGGTTTCGTCTCCTACGCCGCCGGTCTCGACCTCAGCCGGGCGCTGGTCGTCGTCGCCGTCCCGGCGCTGACCCTGGTCACCCTGCTGGGCCGCTGGGCCGCCCGGTGCACGCTGCGGGCGCTCCGCGCCCGCGGCCGCTGCACCAAGCGGGTGGTCGTCGTCGGCCGCGGCACCGCCGTCCTGGAGCTGGTCGGCCGGGTGCGCCGGGAGCAGTTCGCCGGCATGGACGTCGTCGCCGCGTGCGTCACCCCTGACGACCGGGCCCGTGTGGCCGACGCCGCCGGCGTCCCCGTCGGCGGGCTGGACGAGGTCGTCGCCCTGGCCGGCCGGCTGGGCGCGGACACGATCGCGGTCACCTCGGCCAGTGAGACCGCCGCCCAGTACCTGCGCCAGCTGTCGTGGCAGCTCGAGGGCACCGGCATCGAGCTGCTCGTCGCCCCCGGCCTGATCGAGGTCGCCGGCCCCCGGCTGCACATCCGCCCGCTGGAGGGGCTGCCGCTGCTGTCGGTCGAGCAGCCGCGGTTCGAGGGCTGGCGCCGGGTGGTGAAGGGCGGCCTGGACCGCGCCGCGGCCGCGTTCGCGCTCCTCCTTCTCGCCCCCGTGCTCCTGACCATCGCCGCCGCCGTCAAGCTGACCAGCCGCGGCCCCGTCCTCTACCGCCAGGAGCGGGTGGGCGTGAACGGGCAGGCGTTCACCATGCTGAAGTTCCGCAGCATGGTCGTCGACGCCGACCGCCAGGTCGACGCCCTGATGGCGCAGAACATCTCCGACGGCGTGCTGTTCAAGATGCGGGTCGACCCGCGGGTCACCCCGGTCGGCCGGGTGCTGCGCCGGCTGTCGCTGGACGAGCTGCCCCAGCTGTTCAACGTCCTGGGCGGGACCATGTCGCTGGTCGGGCCGCGCCCGCCGCTGCCCGGCGAGGTGGCCCGCTACGACACCTCGGTGCACCGGCGGCTGCTGGTCAAGCCCGGCCTCACCGGCCTGTGGCAGGTGTCCGGGCGCAGCGACCTGCCGTGGGAGGAGGCCGTCCGCCTCGATCTGCGCTACGTCGAGAACTGGTCGCTGGCGATGGACCTGCTCATCCTCGCCAAGACGGTGCGCGCCGTCCTCGGCCGTTCCGGCGCCTACTGACGGTCACTGCCCTCACCCGCACGTGACTCGTGCGGGTGAGGGCGTCCGGCGTGGACTCCCGCCGGAACCCGCAGCCGTCGATGCTCACAGGGAGCGACGGCACCGGTGCGTTGTGCACCCCTGTGTCGTCCGATCCGCTCGGACGCCGAGGAACGGAGATCCCGTGGACCGCTTGAGCATCGCCCTCGTGGGCACGCGCGGTGTCCCCGCGCGCTACGGCGGCTTCGAGACCGCCGTCGAGGAGGTCGGCCGCCGGCTGGCCGACCGGGGACACCGCGTCGTCGTCTACTGCCGCACCGTGCCCGGCACGGAGGAACCGCCGCCGGCGGAGCACCTCGGCATGGAGCTCGTGCACCTGCCCGCCGCGCGGAAGCGCTCGCTGGAGACGCTGAGCCACACCGCGCTGTCGGTGCGGCACCTGCTCACCCACCGGACCGACGCCGCGATCGTCTTCAACGCGGCCAACTCGCCGCTGCTGCCGGTGCTGCGCGCCGCCCGGATCCCGGTGGCGACGCACGTCGACGGGCTGGAGTGGAAGCGGGCCAAGTGGGGCCCGATCGGCCGCCGGTACTACCGGGTGGCCGAGGCGCTCGCCGTCCGCTGGTCCGACGCGCTCATCGCCGACGCGCAGGGCATCGCCGACTACTACCGCGACGCGTTCGCCGCGCCCACCACGCTGCTCACCTACGGGGCGCCGCTGATCGAGCCCGGGAGCGACCGGCTCGCCGAGCTAGGCCTCGAGCCGCGCGGCTACCACCTGGTGGTCGCCCGCTTCGAGCCGGAGAACCACGTCGACGTGATCGTCGAGGGGTACGCGGCCAGCACCGCGCGCAAGCCGCTGGTCGTCGTCGGCTCCGCGCCCTACGCCGACGAGTACACCCGCCGCGTGCACGCCCGCGCCGACGGCCGGGTGCGCTTCCTCGGCGGCGTCTGGGACCAGGAGCTGCTCGACCAGCTCTACGCCAACTGCTGCACCTACCTGCACGGTCACTCGGTGGGGGGCACGAACCCCTCGCTGCTGCGGGCGATCGGCGCCGGCGCGGCGGTCACCGCCTTCGACGTCGACTTCAACCGCGAGGTCGTGGCCGACACCGGCCGCTTCTTCCGCACCCCCGCCGACGTCGCGCGCCAGGTGGTCGCGGTGGAGGCCGACCCGCTGGGGACGGTGCGCGCCGGGAAGCGCGCCCGCGTGCTGGCCCGCGGCTACGACTGGGACGAGGTCGCCGCCGGCTACGAGGAGCTGGCCCGCGTGCTGGCCGAGCGCCGCTTCCCGAAGCGGCGGCCCAGCGGCCGCCGGCGGGCCACCGCCGCCGACCGGCCGGTGCCGGTCCGGCGACCGCACCTGGCCCAGGTCGTGCCCCTGCCCGTGCCCGCGCCCGCCCCGGCGGACGAGCACCTCCCGGCGGGTCAGCAGTGAGCCGCGGGGGCGACGCAGTGGACGACGAGCAGCGCACGGCTCCGGCGGGTGCGGGCGGCAGGCCGCCCGCGCCGCGCCGTCGGCGCCTGGTGGCCGCCGGTGCGGTGGCGTTCGTGCTCCTCGTCGCGCTGGTGCTGGTGCTGGTCACCCGCGGCGCGGACGGCGACGGGACAGCCGCGGCGGCCCCGACCAGCGCGGCGCCCACCTCGGGCGCGCCGGAGGACGAGACGGTCGCGCCGCTGCCGCCGACGCCGACGCCGACCGGGCCCACCGACAACGTCGACGAGCCGCCGCCCTCGCTGCCGGAGGTGGCGATCGACGCCCCCGCGGCCGTGGGCAACGGCATCGTCGCCTCCATCGCCTCGGTCGAGGCGATCGACGGCACCGCGGTCGGCCCGGGCAACGTCGCCGGCCCGGCGCTGCGGCTCACGGTGCGCATCGAGAACGGCACCTCCGAGGCCGTCTCGCTCGACGGCGTCTCGGTCAACCTCTCCTACGGGGCCGACCGAGAACCGGCCTCCCCGCTGGACGACCCGTCCCGGGTGCCGTTCACCGGCACGGTGGAGCCCGGCGCGACCGGCGAGGGCGTGTACGTGTTCAGCGTGCCGACCGACGTCCGGGACCTCATCACCGTCGAGGTCGGCTACCAGGCCGGCGCCCCGCTGCTGCTGTTCACCGGTCCGGCGGCCTGACCGCCCCGGCCCGACCCTCCCGACGACCCGCCGGCGCACCCGCGCCGGCGGGTCGTCGCGCGTTCGCGCTGCGCGGTGACCGGGGCCACGGGCCGCCGGGTCCGGGTGACCCGTGCGGGTGAGGGCGTCGGGCCAGGACTCCCGGCGGGCCCCGCGCGTGGCGATGCTGACGGGGAGCGATGACACGGTGCGTGCACATCCGCACGGGGCGTGTCGTCCGAGCAGCTCGGTGCAACACGGGAGGCCACAGTGGACGGCATGCGGAACGCCCTCGCCGACGTGGGGGAGGGAGGCCGAGGGACGACGGTCGTCGCCGCACCGCGCTCGACCGGCCCGGTGCCGCGGCCGGGTCTGCGGGCGACGCTGGACCGCCTGTCCGCGGCGCAGAAGGGCGCGGCCGGGGCCCCGCTCTACTCGCGGTTCGTGAACCGGCCGCTGGGCCGCCTGTTCGCCGCGCTGGCGTTCACCGCCGGGCGCACCCCCAACCAGGTCACCACCCTCAGCGCCGCGTTCACCGCCACCGGTGTCGCGCTGCTGGCCCTGGTGTCCCCGTCGGTGCCGATGGGCCTGGCCGTCGCCGGCTGCCTGGTGCTCGGTTACGGCCTGGACGCCGCCGACGGCCAGCTGGCCAGGCTGCGCGGCGGCGGCTCCCCCGCGGGGGAGTGGCTGGACCACATGGTCGACGCCGCCAAGGTCGCGAGCCTGCACCTGGCCGTGGCCATCGGCCTGTACCGCTTCACCGACGTCGACCCCGCCGTGCTGCTCATCCCGCTGGGCTTCTGCTTCGTCGACGTCGTGATCTTCTTCGCGATGGTGCTCAACGAGGCACTGCGCGCCCAGCACGGCGTCGCCACCCGCGCGCAGGGCCCCACCCGGCAGGTCGGCATCGCCCGCTCGCTGCTGGCGCTGCCCACCGACTACGGCGTCCTCGCGTGCACCTTCGTGCTCTTCGGGGCCACCTCGGTGTTCGTGCCGGTCTACGCGGCCCTCGGGCTGGCCGAGGGGCTCTTCCTCGTCCTCGCCCTGCGGAAGTGGTTCCGCGAGATGGACCGGCTGCCGCGATGACCGACCGGACCCCCGGCACCCGCCCGCCGCTCCTGGTGGTGCACCCGGGTGCCGAGCTCTACGGCGCGGACCGGATGCTGCTGGAGTCGGCGATCGCGCTGGCCGGCCGCTACACGGTGACCGTCGTCGTCCCCGCACCCGGCCCCCTCGTGCCGCAGCTCGAGGTGCACGGCGTGCGCGTGCAGACCTGCCCCATGCCCGTCCTGCGGAACTCCGCGCTGCGGCCGCGGGGCGCCCTGCGACTGCTCGCCGACGCCGTCCGCGGCGTGCTGCCCGCCCTGCGACTGCTGCGCCGGCACGGTGCGGCCGGCGTCTACGTCAGCACCCTGACCCTGCCCTCGTGGCCGCTGCTGGCCCGGCTGGCCGGCCGGCGGTCGATCTGCCACGTGCACGAGGCCGAGCAGTCGGCGCCCCGGCTGTTGCGCCGCGGGATGGCGCTGTGCCCGGCGCTGTCCGACCGGGTGGTCGCGAACAGCCGCTTCACGCTCGACGTCCTCACCGACGTGGCCCCGCGGCTGCGCCGGCGCGCCACCGTGGTGCACAACGCGGTGCGCGGCCCCGCCGAGGCGGTGCCGGCCCGGCCGCGGCTGGACGGTCCGCTGCGGCTGCTGTTCGTGGGTCGGCTGAACCCGCGCAAGGGCCCGCAGGTCGCGGTCGCCGCGCTGCAGGAGCTGCGCCACCGCGGCGTGGACGCCCACCTCACCGTCGTGGGTTCGGTCTTCCCGGGCTACGAGTGGTTCGCCGAGGAGCTGCGCGCCGCCGTGACCGACGCCGGGCTCGCCGACCGGGTGGAGTTCCTGGGCTTCCGCGCCGACGTCTGGCCGCACCTGGCCGATTCCGACGTGGTGCTGGTGCCGGCCCAGGGCGAGGAGTCGTTCGGCAACACCGCGGTGGAGGCGGTCCTGGCCGCCCGGCCCCTCGTGGTCAGCGACCACAGCGGCCTGCGGGAGGCCGCCGCCGGGTACGCGAGCGCGCAGGCCGTTCCGGCCGGGGACGCGGGCGCCTGGGCCGACGCGGTCGCCCGGGTGGCCGCCGACTGGCCGCGGTTCCGCCAGGCCGCGCTCGCCGACGCCGACGTCGCTCGGCGGCGGTCGGCCCTCGAGCGGTACGCGGCCGAACTGGTCGACGCCGTCGCCGCCCTGGGCACACCGCTCCCCGCACCCGGCACCGCCCTCGGGTCCGCTGCCGAGCCGGCCGTCGAGTCGGGAGCCGCGGCATGAGCGCCGCCGGCAACCCGCGCGTGCCCGCGGTGCTGATGTACCACTCGATCAGCGCCTCGACCGAGCCCGACCCGCACCGCATCCGCGTGCACCCCGACCGCCTGGACCGGCACCTGCGGCTGCTGCGCCGGCTCGGCCTGCGCGGCGTCTCGCAGACCGAGCTGGTCCGCGCCGTCGACCGGGGCCAGGCCGCGGGCCTGGTCGGGCTGACCTTCGACGACGGGTACGCGGACTTCCTCACCACCGCGGTGCCGGTCCTGCGGCGTCACGGCATGACGGCGACGGTGTACGTCGTCGCCGGGCACATGGGCGCCACCAACTCGTGGGACACCGGGCCGCAGTTCCCGATCATGACCGCCGACCAGGTCCGCGCGGTGGCCGCCGCGGGGCACGAGGTGGGCAGCCACACGGTCAGCCACGCCCGGCTGGCCGGCGCCGACCCGGACGTGCTGGCCGCCGAGGTGACCGACAGCCGGCGGCTGCTCGAGGACGTCCTCCAGGCGGAGGTGCCCGGGTTCTGCTACCCGTACGGCGCCTACGACGCCGCGGCGGCCGACGCCGTCCGCGCCGCCGGCTACGACAACGCCTGCGTCACCGGCGACTACGACCCGGGGGACCGGCACACCCTGCCGCGGTGCTACGTCAGCCCGCGCGACGGCCGCGCCCACATCGTCGCCCGCCTCCTCCGCCACGAGGTCCGGGTGCGCCGTGCCGGCAGCGCGACGCCGGTCGAGAGCCGCTGAGGCGGGCCCGGCCGTGACCTCCTCCGTGCTCCGCCTGCTGCGCCGGCGCGCCACGACCGCCGTCGTCGGGCAGGCGACGATGGCGCTGGCCGGTCTGGCGTTGCAGGTCACCGCGGCCCGGCTGCTCGGCGCCGGCGGGCTGGCCGTGTTCGCCCTCGTCTACGGGGCGCTGGTGCTCGTGACGGCGGTGTGCAGCGGCATGGTCGGCGACTCGCTGACCGTGCTGGACCGGCACGACCGGGCGGTGCGGGCCGGCCTGCACGTCTGGACCGTCGTGGTCTCCACCGCCGCCGGGCTGGCCGGGGCGCTCGCCGCCCTCGTCAGCGGCCTGGTGCCGGTGTGGGCGGGCCTGCTGCTGGCCCCCGCGTGCGCGGCCTTCGTGGTCGAGGACACCCTGCGCCGGCTGCTGATGGCCACCGGTCGCTACGGCGCGCTGCCGGCCGTGGACGGGACCAGCCTGGTCGGGGCGATGGCCGCCCTCGGGCTGGCCGGCCTGGCCGGCGAGGTGACGCTGAGCTCGTTCGTCGTCGCGCTGCTCGCCGGGCAGGCCGCCGCGGCCGTCGTCGCGTGGTGGCTGGTCCCCGCCGGCGAGCGGCCGGCCGGTCCCTGGCGCCGGCCCGGCCTGCGCGCCGTCGCCGACTTCGGGGTCTGGCGCGCGGCCGCGCAGACGGTCCGGCCGGGGTCGCTCACGCTGCTGCGGCTGCTGGTCGTCGGCATGGTCGGGGCCGCCGCGTACGGCCCGCTGGAGGCGGCGCGGGTCTACACCGCGCCGATGCTCACGCTCATCGCCGGCATCGCGTCGTTCCTGCTGCCGCACTACGTCGGCCTGCGCGACCAGGGCCCGTCCGCCGGCCTGCGGGTCGCCGACCGGGCGTCAGTGGGCCTCGTCGCGGGGGTCGGCGCGCTCGGGCTGGCGGCCGTCGTCCTGCTGCCGTGGCTCGGGCCGGCTCTGAGCGGCGGCGAGTACGTCGTGCCCCTGGCCGCCGTCACCGGCTGGACGGCGTACGCCGCCGGCGCCGCCCTGCTCCTCCCGTACGCGTCGCTGGCGTCGGTGCACGGGGAGCAGCGCCGGGTCCTCGCGCTGCGCGCGGTGGAGTTCGTGTCGCTCGGTGCCGTCGCCGCGCTCGTGCTGGTCGCGCCGGACGCGGTGGCCTGGGTGCCGTTCGCGCTCGCCGCCGGCCCGGTGCTCACCGCGCTCGCCGTCCGGCAGTCGGTCGTCGTCCCCCTGGTGCGGCGCGCAGCCCGGCGTCCGGCCGCGCAGGCGGTGCCGGCGTGAGGGCGGGGGAGCGGGAGGCGCCCGCGACCTCGGTGCCGGTGCGCCTGCTGTGCTGCATGCTGCTGCTCGTCCTCACCACCGTGGGCTGGCGGCGCGGCACCTACTTCACCGGCTCGCTCGACCCGGTCGTGGTCGCGAAGGGCGTGCTGAGCGTGCTCGCCCTGACCGTGGCGTTCTTCGGCACGCGCCGCCCGCACCTGCGGGTGGGCACCGGCACGCTGTGGGCGCTGGGGATTCTGCTGGCCACCACGGTGCTCGGGGCGCTCACCCACGGGCCGCTGACGGCCGGCGGGGTCATCGCCGTCCGCGTGACGATCATCGCCCTCACCGTCGTGCTGCTGCTGCGCTGCTACACGACTACGCAGTTCTTCGCCGCCCTGGCGCGCGCCTGCGCGGTCATCGGCGGGGTGGCGGCGGTGACCGGCCTGCCCACGCTGTCCAGCGGCCGGCTCGCCGGCGGCTTCCCGCAGATGGCTCCCAACGAGCTGGCCCTCCTGGCCTCCCTGGTCGTGCTCTACGCCGGGTGGCGGATCGCGGTGGGCGGGGCCGGCGTGGGCACGGCGGCCGTCGCCGTCGTGGCGCTCGGCGTCCTGTGGTGCACCGGTTCCCGGACCGCGCTGCTCATGCTCCTGCCCGCGCTGCTGGTCATGGCGCTGCACGTGCGCCGCGCCCCGATGGGGATGGTCGTCGGCGGCCTGCTGGGGGCGGTCGGCGCCGTGGTGGCCGTGTTCGGCACCGATGCGCTGACCTCCTTCCTCGAGCGGGACGGCGAGGGCACCAGCACCGTGCAGTCCCGCTTCGTCGCCTGGGACGCCGCGACGACCTGGGCCGACGACCGGTGGCAGCTCGCCTTCGGTGGCGGCCTCTCGGTCAAGATCATCCGGGTGAAGGGCCAGTACTGGGACAAGCAGCCGCTGGACAGCAGCTGGATGTCCCTCCTCGTGCAGGCCGGACTGCTCGGCCTCCTCGTCGGGGGGATCTGGGCGTTGTGGGCCGTGCGCGGCGCGCTCCTGGCCCCGCGCGTCCACCGGGCGCTGTTCCTCGGGCTGCTGGTCTTCCTGCTCGGCCGCAGCGTGCTGGAGAGCGGGCTGTTCGACGCGACGCCGGACTTCGTCGCCTTCCTCGCCGCGTCGCTGCTGGCCGAGGGCGGCTCCCGCCGCCGGCTGGCCGCCGAGGACCCGGACGACGGCGGCTCCACGCCGACCGGACCCGCAGCCGCCCCGCGCTCGGGGGCGCTCACCCGCTGACCGACGGCGCGTCCGCTCGCGCACGGCGTCCTGCGGCCCGGCCCCGCTCTGTGGCCCGGCCCCGCTCTGTGGCCCGGCCCCGCTCTGCGGCCCGGCCCCGCTCTGTGGCCCGGCCCCGCTCTGCGGGTCGACCGTGCCCTGCGGCTCGACCGTGCCCTGCCCGCCGGGCCGGACGCCGTCGACCTGACCCAGCACCGGGTCCGGGTCGGACGCCATCGACCCGGGAGAGCTCGGGCTCGCAGGGTTCGCCGGGTGCGCGGTGCACGCGGTACTCCTGCGGGTGCGTCCCCGACGACGTCCGCGGCGAACCGGGCAGCCGGTGTCGCCCTCCCCCCACCGCGGGCCGGAGTCCACCGGGTGCGTCGGTGCCCGGCGCACGCGGCTCGGGCGGCGGAGCCGGCCCGTGAGCACGAGGCGGGTGCCGCGGCCGCCGTCGAGCGGACGCCTGGTCCGGCCCCGGTAGCGGCACCGGCGGTGCCCACCGTCAGCCCGCCGTCCCCCGGGCGGCCCCGTGGGCCGGTCCGCCCACGACCCCGGACACCGCCCGCGAGGACACGTCCCCACCGGAGCGTGGGACGACGACGGCCGGTCCGGGACGTGTGTCCCGGACCGGCCGTCGTCGAGGGGTGCTGGGGCCCGCTCAGCCGCGGGCGGAGCCGCTCACCGTGGGCCGCTTCTGCCCGGCGGCCGGGGGCCGCTCGGCGACCGGCGCCGGCTCCGCGGCGCGCGACTTCACCGCGGCACGCAGCGGCCGGCGGCGCGGGCGGACGAGGGCGAGGGCGAGCGGTGCGATGCCGGCCGAGCGCAGGATGCCGCGCAGCTCGCGCAGCTCCTCGCCGTCGACCCGCCCAGCGGCCACCACGAGGACGACGCCGTCGTGGTGCTCGGCCACGTGCTTCCAGACCCGCACGGCGGCCAGGGGGTCGCCGACCTCCAGGCGGACGCGCGGCCCGCGGTCGGCGACCGGGGCGCCCACGGACTCCGGACCGGTCACGGCGGCGCTCACCCCGCGGTCGCGCAGCACCTCGGCCACCTCCTCGGCGAGGGCGCGGGCGGTCTGCGTCTCCGACGGCGAGGGCGAGAGCAGGACGACGCGCACCGGCCGCTCCTCGGCCCGCGCCTCCAGCCGGCGGGCGAGCACGGTGGCCGACTGTCCGGTCAGCACGCTGCGCTGGGCCCGGCCGGAGGGCTGGACGACCAGCTCGGTCGCGTCGTCCTCGCCCCACACGCGGCGCACGTCGTCCCCGGTGTGCAGCGTGGTGTCGATGCGGCTGCGGACGATCGCCGCGGCCAGGCCGAGGAGCAGGCCGGCGAGCGCCCCCAGCGCCAGCAGGTGGAGCAGGACCGGTGCGACGGGCGAGGTCGGGGCGACGGCGGGGTCGGCGACGGTGAGGTGCACCGGCTCGTCGCCCGACGACGGGGTCTCCAGCGTCTCGACGACGTCGGCGAAGCGGTCGGCGACGGCGTTGGCGATCGCGGCCACCTCGTCGGGGTCGGGCCCGCTCACGGTGACGTGCAGCTGCGTGGTGTCCGGGGGGTTGACCGCCGACACCCGCGCGCGCAGGTCGGCCAGCGAGTCGTCGAGGGCCAGCTCCCGGCGGACCGGGGCCAGCACGGCCTCGCTGGCGACGAGCTCGGGGTAACTGGTCACCCGCTGCTGCACGAACGAGGCGCTGTTGGGGATGGAGGGGGAGACCGAGACGAACACGGTGGCGGTGGCCTCGTAGGTCTTCGGCGTCTGCGCGAAGACGACCAGCGCGGCCACCGCGCCGACCAGCGTCGCGCCGACCCAGATGGTCCAGTGCCGCCGCAGCGCCGTGAGGTAGTCGATCAGCTCCATGCCCGTGTGCTCCCTGCCCGCGTGCGTCCCGTCGGGCGGGGACCGCCGGTCCGGCGTGCGCCCGCGGGACACGTCCCCCAGTCGGAGCGGCGAACATAACCCGCAGGTCGGGGCCCCGGAGCCGGCCGAGGAGACGGTGTCACCCCTCCGGGGGGCACCGGCCCGGCGCCGGGTGGACGCCCCCGGTCACCGGCGCCGATGAGGGCCGCCCGAAGGGGTGAAGAACTCCGCGGACCTCACCATGCGTGATCGCGCTGGGCTACTTTTCCCGGTGTTCGCGCAGTCGAGCGCCACGGATGTCGCTCCTGTGTCACTCAGCGTGATCTGGCGAGCGGCCCGTCGCGGGACGCTGCGCCTCGGGAGGATCGGGGGATCCCATGACCGTCATCGGCTACGCGCCGGGTGCCTACGACCTGTTCCACGTCGGGCACCTCAACATCCTCAAGCACGCCGCCGAGCACTGCGACCACCTGATCGCCGGGGTCGTCTCCGACGAGATGCTGCTGCAGACGAAGGGCCGGCTGCCGGTCATCCCGCTCGCCGAGCGGCTGGAGATCGTGCGCTCGCTGCGCTTCGTCGACGACGTCCACGCCGAGGTCGTGCCCGACAAGATCGACACCTGGCGCGAGGTCCGCTTCGACGTCATCTTCAAGGGCGACGACTGGCGCGGGACCCCCAAGGGCGAGAAGTTGGAGCGCGACTTCGCCGCGGTGGGCGTCGAGGTGCGCTACTTCCCCTACACGATGCACACCTCGAGCTCGTTCCTGCGCAAGGCGCTCGCCGCCATCGTGACGCCGGCCCCGGCCGCCCACGCCCTGATGTCCTGACCTGCGGCGGAGGCAGCCGTCCTCCCCGCGGACTAACCTGGGGACCCGGCCCCCCGCGCACCCGGCGCGACGTGCGTGGCCCGGAGCTTCAGGAGACGGTCTCGTGACCCTGCGCGGCGTGCTCGACGTCGTCCTCACCGACCCCGGCATGGCCCGCGTCGTGGCCGCTGCCGGGACCGCGGAGCTGGCGGTGACCGCACCGCCGTCGGTGCAACCGCTGGTCGCCGCCGCGCTGGCGGCGTCCGGCGGTGAGGGCGGCGTCCCCGTCCTGGTCGTGACCGCGGGGGAGCGGGACGCCGACGCCGTCGCCGACCAGCTGCGCTGCTTCCTCCCGGACCGGCGCACCGAGGTCTTCCCGGCGTGGGAGACGCTGCCGCACGAGCGGCTGTCCCCGCGCGCGGACACCGTCGGCCGCCGGCTGGCCGTGCTCCGCGACCTCACGCACCCCGGCGTGGGCGGCACCATCGACGTGCTGGTCGCACCGGTGCGCAGCGTGCTCCAGCCGCTGGCCCCCGGGCTCGGCGACCTCACCCCGGTGGAGCTGCGGCCGGGCGACACCGCCGAGCTCGACGACGTCGCCCGCGCGCTGGCCGACGCCGCCTACACCCGCGTGGAGCTGGTGGAGAAGCGCGGCGAGTTCGCCGTCCGCGGCGGCCTGCTCGACGTCTTCCCGCCGACCGAGCCGCACCCGGTGCGCGTGGAGTTCTGGGGCGACGAGGTCGACGAGCTGCGCTACTTCTCCGCGGCCGACCAGCGATCCCTCGACGAGCGCCCCGACCGGCTGTGGGCCCCGCCGTGCCGCGAGCTGCTGCTCACCGACCAGGTGCGCGCGCGGGCGGCGGCGCTGGCCGTCGAGCACCCCGCCCTGCTGGAGGTCCTCGGCAAGCTCGCCGAGGGGATCGCCGTCGAGGGCATGGAGTCGCTGACCCCGGCGCTGATCGAGGGCGACCTCCAGCTGCTCACCGACCTGCTCCCGAGGGGCACCCACGTCCTGGTCTGCGACCCCGAGCGGGTGCGCAGCCGGGCCGCCGACCTGGTCCGCACCGCCGAGGAGTTCCTCGCCGCGTCGTGGGCCACTGCCGCCGAGGCCGGGGAGGCGCCGCTGGACCTCGGGGCGTCGTCCTTCCGCGACCTCGCCGACGTGGAGTCCGCCGCCCGCGGGCGGGGTCTGCCGTGGTGGACCACCGGGGCCTTCACCCTCAGCAGCGAGGACGACGACACCCACGTCACCCTCGACGCCACGACGGTGGAGCGCTTCGCCGGCGACGTGCCGAAGGCCATTGACACGATGCGCGGCTGGCAGCGCGACGGGTGGCGGGTCGTCGTCACCTTCGCCGGGCCCGGCCCCGCACAGCGCGCCGCCGACCAGTTCACCGAGGCCGATCTCGGCACCCGGCTGGTCCCCGACATCGCCACCGCCCCCGAGCCGCGGCTGACCCACGTCACCCAGGGCAACCTGGAGGCCGGCTTCGCCTTCCCCGGCGTGGGCCTGGCGCTGCTCACCGAGCACGACCTCACCGGCTCGCGTGGGACGACGATGCGCGACGCGGTCAAGATGCCGGCGCGCCGCCGCAACGCCGTCGACCTGGTGCAGCTGCAGCCCGGCGACCTCGTCGTCCACGAGCACCACGGCATCGGCCGCTACATCGAGATGGTCAGCCGCACGGTCAACGGCGGGCAGCGCGACTACCTGATCGTCGAGTACGCGCCGTCCAAGCGGAACCAGCCGCCGGACCGGTTGTTCGTGCCCACCGACGCCCTCGACCAGCTCACCCGCTACGTCGGCGGGGAGGCGCCCGCGCTGTCCAAGCTCGGCGGCGCCGACTGGCAGAAGACCAAGGGCCAGGCGCGCCGGGCGGTCAAGCAGATCGCCGCGGAGCTGATCCGGCTGTACTCGGCGCGGATGGCGACCAAGGGCCACGCCTTCGGCCCGGACACGGTCTGGCAGCGCGAGCTCGAGGACGCCTTCCCGTTCCAGGAGACCCCCGACCAGCTGGCCGCGATCGACGAGGTCAAGGCCGACATGCAGAACCCGGTCCCGATGGACCGGATCATCTGCGGCGACGTCGGCTACGGGAAGACCGAGATCGCCGTCCGGGCGGCGTTCAAGGCGGTACAGGACGGCAAGCAGGTCGCCGTCCTGGTGCCGACGACGCTGCTCGCCAACCAGCACTTCAAGACCTTCTCCGAGCGGTTCGCCCAGTTCCCGGTGAAGGTGCAGGTGCTCTCCCGCTTCCAGTCCGACGCCGAGACCCGGCAGATCCTCGAGGAGCTGGCCCGCGGCGAGGTGGACGTGCTCGTCGGCACCCACCGGCTGCTGCAGCCGACGACCCGCTGGAAGGACCTCGGCCTGGTCATCGTCGACGAGGAGCAGCGCTTCGGCGTCGAGCACAAGGAGTACCTGAAGACCATGCGGACGGCGGTCGACGTCCTGTCGATGTCGGCCACCCCGATCCCGCGCACCCTGGAGATGAGCCTGACCGGCATCCGCGAGATGTCGACGATCCTGACCCCGCCGGAGGAGCGGCACCCGGTGCTGACCTACGTCGGCGCGTGGGACGACAAGCAGATGGCCGCCGCGATCCGCCGCGAGCTGCTGCGCGACGGCCAGGTGTTCGTGATCCACAACCGGGTGCAGTCGATCGACAAGGCCGCCGCGAAGATCCGCAACCTGGTGCCCGAGGCCCGCGTCGCCGTCGGCCACGGGCAGATGAAGGAGCACGAGCTCGAGCGGATCATGGTCGGCTTCTGGGAGAAGGAGTACGACGTCCTGATCGCGACGACGATCATCGAGTCGGGCCTGGACATCCCCAACGCCAACACCCTGATCGTCGACCGCGCCGACACCTTCGGCCTCTCGCAGCTGCACCAGATCCGCGGTCGCGTCGGCCGTGGCCGCGAGCGGGCCTACGCGTACTTCACCTACGACCCGTCGCGGCCGCTGACCGAGACCTCGGTCGACCGGCTGACCACGATCGCGCACAACACCGACCTCGGCGCCGGCATGGCCGTGGCGATGAAGGACCTCGAGATCCGCGGCTCGGGCAACCTGCTCGGCGGCGAGCAGTCCGGGCACATCGCCGGGGTGGGCTTCGACCTCTACGTCCGGCTGGTCGGCGAGGCGGTCACCGACTACCGGGCGCAGTTGTCCGGCGAGGAGGCCCCGGCCGAGCCCGCCGACGTCCGGGTGGACCTCCCGGTCGACGCGCACCTGCCGCACGACTACGTGCCCGGCGAGCGGCTGCGGATGGAGGCCTACCGCAAGGTGGCCTCCGTGCAGAGCGACGAGCAGGCGCAGGCGGTGCTCGACGAGCTCACCGACCGCTACGGCACCCCGCCGGCGCCGGTGCTCAACCTGCTCGCCGTCGCCCGCTTCCGGGCGGCGGTGCGGCGCTTCGGCATCACCGAGGTGTCGCTGCAGGGCCGCGCCATCCGCATCTCGCCGGTCCCGCTGCGCGAGTCCCAGCAGATGCGCCTGGCCCGGCTGGCCGACGGCGCGACCTACAAGGCGGCCGTCGACACCATCTCGCTCAAGGTGCCGGTCGGCCCCGACCGGCGGACGCCGCTGCGCGACGTGGCGCTGCTGGAGAACCTGCACTCGCTGCTGACGGCGGTCCTGGAGCAGCCGGTCGCCGCCTGACAGCCGCGGGAGCATCGCAGCGAGCGCCAGCGAGCGAGGAGCGGACCGTGGCGCGGAAGGCGGCTGGGTCATCGCCGCGGCTTCCTGAGGTGGAGTGGACCCGTGCGCGTGACGCGGACGGATCCACTCCACCTGCGCGGTGGGTCACACCTGTTGTGGCACCCTCGCAAGACGTGCGGACACGTCGCCTGACCACGACCCTGGCCGTCGGCCTCGCCGCGATGGCGGCACTGGCCGCCTGCCGGACGTCACCCAACGTCGCGGCCTACGTCGGGGACGAGCAGGTCACCGTGGCCCAACTGCAGTCGGCGGTCGACGAGCGCCTGTCCAACGCCGACCTGGCCGCGGCGACCCAGGGCCGGGAGGACGAGTTCACCCGGCTGGTGCTCACGCGGCTGGTGCAGGCCGAGGTCTACGCGCGGGCGGCGGCGCAGTACGGCGTCACCGTCGACGACGCCGACGTGCAGGCCCGCATCGACGAGCTCATCGGCGACCAGGACCCTGAGCAGGTCTACGCCCAGGCCGCCGCCCAGGGGGTCGGCCGGGCCGACGTCTTCGAGACCGTCCGGCAGCAGATGGTGCGCCAGGCGATCGCGGCCGAGGAGGGCGTCGACTCCGGCCTGTCGGAGGAGGAGCTGCGGGCCGACTACGCCGAACAGCTGCCCGGCCTCTCCCAGGTCCAGCTCGGCTACGTCACCGTGCCCGACCAGGCCGCCGCTGACGCCGCCGTGGCGACGCTGCAGGCCGACCCCGCCGCGTACCCGGCCGTGGCGGCCCAGTACCCCGGTGACACGACGCTCCCGCAGGTGCAGCCGCGCAGCCCCGACCAGGTGCCGACGGTCATCGCCGACCAGGTCACCGCCGCCGCGCCGAACACGGCCTTCAGCACGACCGTCAGCGAGCTCCCCGGCGTCCTCGTCGTCTTCGTCGGTGAGCCGGTGGCCCCGTCGTTCGAGGAGGTGCGGCCGCAGCTGGAGCAGGCCGCGCAGGCCGAGGCCGACTCGGCCGCGCAGCAGCTGGTCGCCGACGTCCGGGACGGCCTCGACATCGACGTCAACCCGCGCTTCGGCGTCCTGGACGAGGGGCAGATCGTGCCGGACGACAGCGGGGTCGTCGACCTGCTGGACGACGCGGACGGCACCCCTGCGGCCCCTGCCGGAGACTGACCGGGTGCCCGTCGCGCTCGCCGTCACCGTCAGCCCCGTCCTCCCCGGCCTGCTCGGACCCGCCGGCTGGCGGGCGGTCACCGGCGGTCGCCGCGTCGTCGCCCTCCCGTCCGCAGCCGCGACCGCCGCGGCGCTGCGGTCGGCGGGCGTCGCGGTGGACGACGTCCCGGACGCCGCCGCCGCGGCCGCCGCGGCCGACGACGTCGTCGCCCTGGTGACCGGGGAGGACGTCGGCGCCCCCGAGATCGTCGACGGCACCCCGCTCCCGCCGGGGGCGCGACTGCTCGACGTGGTCGCCGTGATGGACCGGCTGCGCTCGCCGGGCGGCTGTCCCTGGGACGCCGAGCAGACCCACGCCTCGCTGCGCGGCTACCTGCTCGAGGAGGCGCACGAGGCCTACGACGCGATCGTCGACGACGACCCGGTCGCGATGCGGGAGGAGCTCGGCGACGTGCTGCTCCAGGTGGTGTTCCACGCCCGGGTGGCCGCCGAGGCCGACCCGGCCCGGCGCTTCGACGTCGACGCGGTCGCCGGCGACCTGGTCGACAAGCTGGTCCGCCGGCACCCCCACGTGTTCGGCGACGCCGGGCCCCGCGACGTCGCGCAGGTCGAGGCCGGCTGGGAGGAGATCAAGCAGGCCGAGAAGCAGCGCCGGTCGCCCACCGAGGGGGTCTCGCGGTCCCAGCCCGCCGCGTCCTGGGGGGCGGCGCTGGTGCGACGGGCCGGCCGGGCCGGCCTGCCCGTGCCCGACCCGGCGGAGCTCTCCGCCCGCAGCCCGGAGGAGCTCGGCGAGCGGCTGCTGGCCGTGGTGAGCGGCGCCGCCCAGCGCGGCTGGGACGTCGAGGACGCGCTGCGCGAGGCGGTCCGGCGCTACGCCGGCGAACTCGACGCCGCAGCCGGGGAGCGCACCGGCTCCTGAGCGGGGCGCGCCCCCGGGCGGTGGCGGGCTGGCTAGGCTGCCCCTCGTGCCCAGCATCGACGCCGTAGGCGCGCGGGAGATCCTCGACTCGCGCGGAAACCCCACCGTGGAGGTCGAGGTCGCCCTCGACGACGGGACGATCACCCGGGCCGCGGTCCCCAGTGGCGCCTCCACCGGCGCGTTCGAGGCGGTGGAGCTGCGCGACGGCGGTGAGCGCTACGGCGGCAAGGGGGTCGGCAAGGCCGTCGACAACGTCCTCGACGTCATCGGCCCCGAGCTGGTCGGCTACGACGCCGCCGAGCAGCGGCTCATCGACCAGCGGCTGCTCGACCTGGACGGGACGCCGAACAAGGAGCGCCTCGGCGCGAACGCGATCCTCGGCGTGAGCCTCGCGGTGGCCAAGGCCGCCGCCGAGTCCGCCGGGCTGCCGCTGTTCCGCTACGTCGGCGGCCCGTCGGCGCACCTGCTGCCGGTGCCGATGATGAACATCCTCAACGGCGGTGCCCACGCCGACAGCAACGTCGACGTGCAGGAGTTCATGATCGCCCCCATCGGCGCGGCGACCTTCACCGAGGCGCTGGCCATGGGCACCCAGACCTACCACGCGCTCAAGGCCGTGCTGAAGGGCCGCGGGCTGTCCACCGGGCTCGGCGACGAGGGCGGCTTCGCCCCCGACCTGCCCAGCAACCGGGACGCGCTCGACCTCATCGCCGAGGCCGTCGAGAAGGCCGGCTACAGCCTCGGCACCGACATCGCCCTCGCACTGGACGTCGCCGCCACCGAGTTCCACGGCGACGGCGGCTACGACTTCGAGGGCCAGACCCGGTCGGCCGAGTACCTCACCGACTACTACGGCGAACTGGTCGACGCCTACCCCATCGTGTCCATCGAGGACCCGCTGTCCGAGGAGGACTGGGACGGCTGGGTGGCGCTGACCGCGGCGCTGGGCGACCGCGTGCAGCTGGTGGGCGACGACCTGTTCGTCACCAACCCGGCGCGGCTGGCCGACGGCATCTCACGCAGGGCGGGCAACGCGCTGCTGGTGAAGGTCAACCAGATCGGCACGCTCACCGAGACGCTCGACGCGGTCAACCTGGCCCACCGCAACGGCTACCGCTGCATGATGAGCCACCGCTCGGGCGAGACCGAGGACACCACGATCGCCGACCTCGCCGTCGCGACCGACTGCGGGCAGATCAAGACCGGCGCCCCGGCGCGCAGCGAGCGGGTGGCGAAGTACAACCAGCTGCTGCGCATCGAGGAGGAGCTGGACGAGGCCGCCCGATACGCGGGTGCCGCGGCGTTCCCGCGGCTCGGCGGCCGATGAGGTCCCTGCGCCGATGAGCGCTCCGCGGAGCCGCCGGGGCGGTTCGGGAGCGGTCCCGCCCGTCCGGCGTCGCTCCACCGGGCGCCCGCTGTCGAACGCCGCGTCCCGCCCGGTCCCGGCCGGCTCCCGCTCCGGTGCGGGCAGCCGGCCGGAGGCCCGCCGGCCCGGACGCCGCTCGCCGCGGTCGGCCACCGGCTCGGCCACGCCGCGGCGGCCGCTGTTCACCGGCCGTGCGGTGGTGCTCGGGGGGCTGGTCCTGCTGCTCGCGCTCACCCTGGCCGGGCCGGTCCGCCAGTTCCTCGCCGGCCGCGCCGAGCTGACCCGGCTGGCCGCCGAGGGCACCGCCCTCGACCGGCGGGCGGAGGAACTGCAGGCCCAGCTCGAGCGCCAGGCCGACCCGGACTACACCGCGCGGCAGGCGCGGGAGCGGCTCACCTACGTCCTCCCCGGTGACCGGCTGGTCGTCGTCGTCGACGGCGACGCCGTGGAGGGCGACGCCGGCACCGTCCCCGAGCCGGCCGACGACGAGCTGCCCTGGTACGACGCCCTGCTGCAGTCGGTCGCCGTGGCCGACGGGGACGAGGAGCCCGCCGAGTGAACCAGCCCAGTGCGCCCGGGCGGAGCGTCCGGGAGCCGGTCGGCCCGGAGGAGCGCGAGATCGTCGCCCGCCAGCTCGGCCGGCCGCCGCGGGCCCTGCGTGCCGTGGCGCACCGCTGTCCCTGCGGGCAGCCCGACGTCGTCCAGACCTCGCCGCGGCTGGAGGACGGCACCCCGTTCCCGACGCTGTACTACCTGACCTGCCCCCGGGCCAACGCCGCGGCCAGCCGGCTGGAGTCCACCGGCCGGATGCGTGAGTGGCAGGCCGACCTGGGCACCGACCCCGAGCTCGCCGCGGGGTACCGCGCCGCCCACGAGGCCTACCTGGCCGAGCGCGACGCTCTCGGCGAGCTGCCCACCCGCAACACCGCCGGCGGCATGCCCGACCGCGTGAAGTGCCTGCACGCGCTCGCCGGTCACGCGCTCGCCGCGGGCCCCGGGGTCAACCCGATCGGCGACCGGGCGGTGGCCGAGATGGGGGAGTGGTGGGCCCAGGGCCCCTGCGCCCCCCAGGAGGAGCAGAAGTGACCCGTGTGGCCGCGATCGACTGCGGCACCAACTCCATCCGCCTGCTGGTCGCCGACGTCCCGCCCGACGGGCCGCACACCGACCTGCTGCGCCGCATGGAGGTCGTCCGGCTCGGCCAGGGGGTCGACGCCACGGGGCGGCTGGCGCCCGAGGCGATCGAGCGCACCCGCGTCGTCCTCGCCCAGTACGCCGCGCAGGCGCGCGAGCTCGGTGCGACGGCGGTGCGCATGGTGGCCACCAGCGCCAGCCGGGACGCCGCCAACCGCGCCGACTTCGAGGACATGGTGGTGGCCACGCTGGGCCAGCTCCCCGACGTCGTCCCCGGCGACGAGGAGGCGCGGCTGTCCTTCCTCGGCGCCACCGCGTCACTGGACGCCGCGGTCACCGCGCACGGCCAGCCCGCCCCGAAGGCGCCCTACCTGGTCGTCGACATCGGCGGCGGGTCCACGGAGTTCGTCCTCGGGGACGCCGGCGGCGTCCGCGCGGCCCGCTCCGTCGACGTCGGCTGCGTCCGGCTGACCGAGCGGCACCTGCACGGCGACCCGCCCACGGCCGACGAGATCCAGCGCGCCGAGGCCGACATCCGCGCCGCGCTCGCCGAGGTGGCCGCGGTGGTGCCGGTCGGCGAGGCGGCGACGCTGGTGGGGCTGGCCGGCTCGGTGACCACGGTCGCCGCGCTGGCGCTCGGGCTGCCCGCCTACGACCCGGTCGCCATCCACGGGTCGCGCATCCCCGTCTCCGCCGTCCGCTCGGTGACCGCGGGGCTGCTGACCGCCACGCGGCAGCGGCGCGCGGCCGAGCCGGTCATGCACCCCGGCCGGGTCGACGTCATCGGCGCCGGCTCCCTGGTCCTGCGGGTGGTCATGGACGCCTTCGCCCTCGACGACGTCGTCGTCAGCGAGCACGACATCCTCGACGGCATCGCGCTGGGGCTCGCCGGGCGTTGACCCGCGGGCGCGGGCCGCGCCGTCCGGGGGCTACGTGCGGGCGCGGAGGGTGCGCAGGCCGTGCATGACGGTGCGGGCGAGCTCACGTGCCCGGCCGCGGAGCGCCCGCCGGGCCAGCGCGAGGGCGCCCCCGCACACGGCGGTCCCGGTGAGGTAGCCGGCCGAGCCCAGCAGCCCGGGGCGGGCCAGCATGATCCGCGTGGTCGTCACCTCGTCCGGACGCCAGCGGAGCTTGTAGTCCTCCTCCCCGCGGAGGAAGGAGTACTCCTGCTTCTCCAGCCGCGCGGCCCGCTCGAGGGCGCCGCTGACCAGGAGGACGGCGGTGTCCATGTGCTGCCGGAGCTCCGGGGAGATGCCGGCGAGGTAGTACGCCAGCTGCCGGTGCCCGACGAGGTCGACCTCGCTGGCCATCACCTGGCCGTCCAGGCGGTACTCGACCAGCACCGCCTGGTCCCGCTCGATCATCGCCGCGACGGCCTCGGCGAGGTGGCGCCGGAACCGGTCGGTGAGGTGCTCGGGGTTGCCGCGGCGGCCGGCCCACTGGGCCTCGTGCAGCCGGATCAGGTCGGCGACGGCCCCCGGGACGGCCGCCGGGGTCACCTCGGTGCGCTGTACACCGAGCTTCTCGATCTTGCGCAGCTTGCGCTTCAGAGTCCCGGCGGTCCGCGCCGGCACGCGGGCGAGGACCTCCGCCACCGGCAGCGCCGGCAGTTCGAGGATCACCGATCCGGTCGCCCGCCGCACCCGGCCCGGCCAGTCCTCCGCCCAGCGCTGGGCAGCGCCGTCCGGGAGCACCTCGGGCAGGTCGACCAGGCGCCAGCCGGGCACCTGCAGCAGCGCCTGCACCAGCCGCGGCCCGGCGTCGGGCACCGCCGGGTCCACCAGGACGTCGGTGTGGTCGGAGAGGTCCCCGCCCAGCGGGGCGAGCACGTGGACCAGCCCGCGGCGGACCCGGTGCAGCGCCGCCGCGGCGACCAGGACGTCGCCGTCCCACACGGTGACGACGACGAGCCGGCCGGCCGGCACGTAGGCCCGCGCCCAGGCGCTGGTCCACGCGTGCGTCTGGAAGGGGGTCGCGGAGGGGCAGCGGGCCCACAGGTCGTCCCAGGCACCTGCCAGGGCGTCCAAGGCGGCCTGGTCGCGGGCGTACCGCAGGTGGGCCGTCGGCGGCAGGGGCCGGCCGGCGGGCGCAGGACCCCGGTCCGCGCCCGGGGACTCCGGAGCCCGGGCCGGCGCGGTGTCCTCGGCGCGCCCGACCTCCTCGGCCGGGACAGCGGTGCCGGGACCGTGCCCGGCGAGAGACACCGTTGTGTCCAACGTCCACACTCCTCACCCACGCGCCGGCACGTCGCCGGTCCCGGTCGCTGACCGAACTGAGGCTAGGTGGGGGGCGGAGTGCTGACGAACCCCGAAAGGGGGAAACTGCGCCGGCTTCTCGGGGCCGCTGCGCGCCGGGTCAGGGGCGCGGGCTCTCGCTGTTCACGCCGGGCGGCAGCTTGCCGGTCAGCTTCTCGTAGGCGGCCGCGGCCCCGCGGGCCGCGGCGAGCCGGCCGGCCGCGACGGCCACGCCGGACACGGCCGCCCACGCCAGGGCCTCGCCCCAGCCGACACCGGGCGCGGCGGGGTTCCGGGGCGGGGTCGAGCCGCGGACGGCGTACCAGCCGGCGTCGGTGAGCCTGCGGACGGCGATCCCCGTCCCGGCCGCCATGCCGGTGCCCAGGAGCTTCCAGGTGATCGGCGACTTCTGCGTCTTCTTCCGGGCCACGAAGGTGATCATGCCGCCCCGGTCCACGGGGGCGCCTCCCCGGATGGTCAACTGACGCGCGTGGTCACCGACGCCGCCGGGTTCCCCGTGACCCGCAGCCCCGCCGGCGTGGTCCGCGCAGCGCGGGGCGCCCGCGACCTCGCCGTCCTCGACAGCCGCGTCTCCGGCTGCCGGGCGTGCCCCCGGCTGGTGGCCTGGCGGGAGGAGGTGGCCGAGGTGAAGCGGGCCTCGTTCCGGGAGTGGGAGTACTGGGGCCGCCCGGTTCCGGGTCTCGGCCCGGCCGACGCCCGCATCGCCGTCGTCGGGCTGGCTCCCGCCGCCCACGGCGGGAACCGCACCGGGCGGGTGTTCACCGGCGACCGCAGCGGCGACTGGATCTTCGCCGCGCTGTGGCGTGCCGGGCTGGCCAACCAGCCGACGTCCACCCACGTCGGGGACGGGCTGGAGCTCCGCGACGTCCGCGTGGCCGCCGCCGTCCGGTGCGCGCCGCCGGCCAACGCGCCGACGCCGGAGGAGCGGGACACCTGCTCCCCGTGGCTGGCCCGGGAGCTGGCCCTGCTGCCGCGGCTGCGGGTCGTCGTCGTCCTCGGGGGCTTCGGCTGGACGGCGCTGTGGCCGGTGCTCGCCGCGGCCGGCTACCGGCTGCCCCGCCCGCGGCCGGCGTTCGGGCACGGCGTCGAGGTGACCCTCGAGGGGCCGCGCGGGCCGCTCACCCTGCTGGGCAGCTACCACGTCAGTCAGCAGAACACCTTCACCGGCAAGCTGACCGAGCCGATGCTCGACGCGGTGCTGTCCCGGGCCACCGAAGTCGCCGCGACGGTGCCGGGACCGCCGTCCGCCCCCTAGGCTCCCCCCATGGCGCAGCGACCCGTGGTCCTGGTCGTGGGCGGCGGCTACGTCGGCCTCTACACCGCCCTCCGGCTGCAGAAGCGGCTCTCTCGGGGGCGGGCGGAGATCGTCGTCGTCGACCCGCAGCCGCACATGACCTACCAACCGTTCCTCCCGGAGGCGGCGGCCGGCTCGGTGGAGCCCCGCCACGTGGTGGTGCCACTGCGCCGCACGCTGCCGCGGTGCCGGGTCATCACCGGCGCGGTCACGGGCCTGAGCCACGCCGACCGGCGGGCCAGCATCGCGCCCATCGAGGGGGAGCCCTTCGATCTCTCCTACGACGTGCTGGTCATGGCGGCCGGCTCGGTCGCGCGGACGCTGCCCATCCCGGGGCTGGCCGAGCACGGCATCGGGTTCAAGAACGTCGGCGAGGCCATCTACCTGCGCAACCACGTGCTCGCGCGGCTCGACGCGGCCAGCTCCACCGACGACCCGCAGGTGCGCCGCCGGGCGCTGACCTTCACCTTCGTCGGCGGCGGGTACGCCGGCGTCGAGGCGTTCGCCGAGCTCGAGGACATGGCCCGGTACGCGGTCGAGCACTACTACCCGCGGCTGTCCCCGGCCGACATGCGCTGGGTGCTGGTCGAGGCGATGGGGCGGATCCTGCCCGAGGTCGACCTGGACATGGCCGCCTGGACGGTCAAGCAGCTCACCGCCCGGGGCATGGACGTGCGGCTCAACACCCGGCTGGAGTCCGTGAGCGACTGCCACGTCCAGCTCAGCGACGGCGACGAGTTCGACAGCGACACCCTGGTCTGGACGGCGGGCACCAAGCCCAACCCGATGCTGACCCGCACCGACCTGCCGCTCGACCAGCGCGGCCGGGTCGTGTGCGAGCCGACCCTCCAGGTGCGTGGGCTGGAGGACGCCTGGTCGGCCGGTGACCTCGCCGCCGTCCCCGACGTCACCAAGGACGACCCCGCCGCCACCACCGCGCCCAACGCGCAGCACGCCGTCCGGCAGGCCAAGCGGCTGGCCGACAACATCGTGCTGTCGCTGCGCGGCGAGCAGCCGGTGCCCTACCGGCACGAGTACGCCGGGTCGGTGGCCAGCCTCGGCCTGCACAAGGGCGTCGCCCAGGTCTACGGCGTGAAGCTCAAGGGCTGGCCGGCGTGGTTCATGCACCGCAGCTACCACGTCAGCCGGGTGCCGACCTTCAACCGCAAGGCGCGGGTGGTCGCCGACTGGACCCTCGCCGCGGTGTTCCGCCGCGAGGTCATCTCCCTCGGCCAGCTGCAGGACCCGCGGCGGGAGTTCGTCGCGGCGGCCAACACCGGCCGCGCCGGCCAGCTGCCCCCGCCGTCGGCGGCCGACCGCGCGCAGTCGGGCTCGGCGCAGGCGAGCTGACCGGTCTCACCGGTCGCCGCGCAGTGCCGCGGCGGCGTCCTCCGGCGGTCGAGGCGGCCCTGCGGGCCCTGCTCGCGGTGGGCGCCGCCCGACGGGGTTAGCGTTCCGGCGACGCAGCCCCCGTAGCCCAATCGGCAGAGGCAGGCCCCTTAAAAGGGTCCCAGTGTCGGTTCGAACCCGACCGGGGGCACGTCCGACCCCCTCGTCCGGGTGCCCGGGGAACTCCCAGGAACGCGCAGGGCCGCTCGGGCGTTGACCTGACCGAGTGGAGTCGAGCACCGTTGACCCCACGAACCGCCCGGTCACCTCGAGGAGATGACGATGCCCAGCCACAACCCGGTCTTCGGACGGGGCTTCGCGAACGCCGCTGCCGGCAACGGCCAGCAGTACGGCCAGTGGGGTGGTGCACCGCAGTACGGCGCCCCCCAGTACGGCGCCCCGACGCAGGACCCGTACGCCGCGCCGTCGCCGTACGCCCGGTCCCCGTACGCGCCGTCGACGACGCGCTACATGACGATGGACGACGTCGTCCAGAAGACGGGGCTGTCCTTCCTCGTCACCGTGCTCGCGGCCGCCGCCACCTGGGCGCTGCTCCCGCAGGAGCTGGCGTTCGGCCTGGCCCTGCCCGCGGTCCTGGTGGCGTTCGTGCTGGGCCTGGTGATCTCGTTCAAGCAGATCGCCAACCCCGCGGCGACCCTCGCCTACGGCGCGCTGTACGGCATCGCGCTCGGCGCCATCAGCGAGGCGTTCAACAACCTCTGGCCCGGCATCGTCATGCAGGCGGTCATCGGCACCTTCGGTGTCTTCGCCGGCATGCTCGTCGTCTACAAGACCGGCGCCATCCGGGTCACCCCGAAGCTGACCCGGTGGATCGTCGGCGCGATGTTCGGCGTCCTGGCGCTGATCCTGGTCAACCTGGTCGTCAGCCTGTTCGTGGGCGGTGACGCCCTCGGCCTGCGCAGCGGTGGCCCGGTCGCCATCCTGTTCAGCGTCATCGTGATCGGTGTGGCGGCGTTCTCGCTGCTGCTCGACTTCGACATGGCCGACGAGGCGATCCGCCGCGGCGCGCCGGCCAAGTTCGCCTGGTACATCGCCTTCGGCCTGCTCGTGACGGTCGTCTGGCTGTACCTGGAGATCCTGCGGCTGCTGTCCTACCTGCAGAACGACTGAGCAGACCGCCGCACCACCTGACAGTGGCCCGGTCCCCGCGAGGGGGCCGGGCCACTGGCCGTTCAGGGGGGTCCCCGCCGCCGGGAGCGTCCCCGCCGCGATCATGGCGCCGTGACCGGCTGAGGGCGGTGCCGCGTGGTCACGGCGCCATGATCGTCGGGTCAGCCGCTCAGGAGAGCCGCTCCAGGACCATCGCCATGCCCATGCCGCCACCGACGCACATCGTCTCCAGGCCGAAGGTCTTGTCCTTGGTCTGCAGGCCGTTGATCAGCGTGCCGGTGATGCGGGCGCCGGTCATGCCGAACGGGTGGCCGACGGCGATCGCCCCGCCGTGCACGTTGAGCCGGTCGATGTCGATGCCCAGGTCGCGGTAGCTGGGGATGACCTGCGCGGCGAACGCCTCGTTGATCTCCACCAGGTCGATGTCGCCGATGCTCATGCCGGCCCGCTGCAGCGCCAGCTTGGAGGCGTCCACCGGGCCGTAGCCCATGATCTCCGGCGACAGCCCGGTCACCGCGGTCGAGACGATCCGCGCCAGCGGGGTCAGCCCGAGGTCGCGGGCCTTGGTGTCGCTCATGACCACGACCGCGGCGGCGCCGTCGTTGAGCGGGCAGGCGTTGCCCGCGGTGACCCGCCCGTCGGGGCGGAACACCGGCTTGAGCCCGGCGATGCCCTCGAGCGTGGTGCCGGGGCGCGGGCCGTCGTCGGTGCTGACCACCGTGCCGTCGGGCGTGGTGACCGGGGTGATCTCGCGCGCCCAGAAGCCGTCGGCGATGGCCTGCTCGGCGAGGTTCTGGCTGCGGACGGCGAACTCGTCCATCTCCTGCCGGGAGACGTCCTTGAGCAGCGCCAGGTTCTCGGCGGTCTGCCCCATGGCGACGTAGATGTCGGGCAGCTCGCCGTTCTCCCGCGGGTCGGTCCAGGAGTCGGCGCCGCTCTCGGCGGTCTTGGCCACCCGAGCCTGGGCCTCGGCGAACGCCGGGTTCTTCGTGTCGGGCAGGGAGTCGCTGCTGCCCTTGGCGAAGCGGGACACCATCTCGACGCCGGCCGAGACGAACACGTCGCCCTCGCCGGCCTTGATCGCGTGCATGGCCATGCGGGTGGTCTGGAGCGAGGACGAGCAGTAGCGGGTGACCGTCGTGCCGGGGAGGTGGTCCATGCCGAGCAGCACGCTCACCACGCGGGCCATGTTGTAGCCCTGCTCCCCGCCGGGGAGCCCGCAGCCCAGGATCAGGTCGTCGATGTCGGTCGGGTCGAGCGCGGGCACCTTCTCCAGCGCCGCCCGCACGATCGTGGCGGTCAGGTCGTCGGGCCGCAGGTCCTTGAGCGAGCCCTTGAACGCGCGCCCGATGGGGGAGCGGGCGGTCGCGACGATGACGGCTTCGGGCATGGGTCCTCCACGATGAGGCGGATCCGACGGGGGACGCCGGACGTCGGGTCGCCCCGAACCTACTCCCCGGTAACGCCCGCGCGGTGCCGGTCAGCCGTGTCCACTGCCCGACCTCCGCGCGCCGGTCCGATCCTCGCCCGCCGGCGCTGCGATGCTCCCGCCGCGGTCGGTCAGGCGATCGGCGTCTCGGCGGCGCGCTCGGCCTGCTCGGGGGTCGGCAGGTCCGGCGGGCGACGGCGGCGCAGCCGCGCCCAGGGTCCGCGCGGGCCGGTGTCCGAGCCCCGGACCGCGGTGGCCTGCACCTCCGTGCCGGTGCGGCCCGCGGCCCGCGCGGCGGCCCGGGCGACCGGACGGACGGTGTCGCGGCGCAGGTTCCGCAGCCCGCGGTCGGCGGCCGCCGGCCAGACGCCGAGCGCGTCGGCGACCGAGGGCAGCAGCACCGCGGCCGCGGCGGCGTACCCGGCCGCGCTCGGGTGGAACTCGTCGACGCTGAACAGGCCGCGGTCCTCGGCGAAGCGCGGGCCGAGGACCGAGCCCAGCGACACCGTCCGCCCGCCGGCCTCGACCACGGCGATGGTCTGCGCGGCGGCCAGCTGCCGGCTCCAGCGACGGGCCAGCAGCCGCAGCGGCTGGCCGATCGGCCGGATCGTGCCGAGGTCCGGACAGGTGCCGACGACGACCTCCGCGCCGGACTCGACCAGCCGGCGGACGGCGTCGCGCAGGTGCCGCACCGAGGTGGAGAGGCGGGTGCGGCTGGTGACGTCGTTGGCCCCGATCATGATCGTCACGACGTCCGGCTGCTCGACGAGGGCCTTGTCGACCTGCTCCTCGAGCTCGTAGGACTCCGCCCCGGAGACGGCCAGCCGGACCAGCCGGACCGGCCGTTCGGCGAGCTCGGCGAGGGCGGCGGCCAACAGCACGCCGGGGGTCTCGGCGGCCCGCTCCACGCCCAGCCCCACCGCGCTGGAGTCGCCGAGGACGGCGAGGACGATCGGCTTGCCGCGGCCGCGGCCGTAGACGCCGTTGCCGGAGGGCGGGTCGGCCTTCGACGTCCGTGCCTCGACCTTTCGCCGGGCGGCGCGCGCCTGGGTCCGCAGCAGGGCGACCAGCCCGGCCCCGGCGAGCCCCAGCCCGCCGCCGCCGTAGGCCGCACCGGTGGCCAGTCGCCATGCCGTGCCCGCTCGAGTCACCGCCACCCCGTCCGCCAGCTGCGCCGATCGCCTGTCCCGCAGGTTAACCGCCCCCTACGGTCCCCCCATGGCGCATTCCCTCGCAGGGGTCAGCGGTGACCGTTCCCGGCAGATCGTCGACGTGCTGGTCGACGCGTTCTCCGAGCTGATGACCGCGGACGCCGACGCCTTCCGCACCAAGTTCCGCAAGATGGCGGCCGACCCGTTCGCGTTCTACCGGGGCAGCGCCTGCCTGTTCTACGCCGACATGGCCGAGCAGGAGGACCGCTGGTGCGACGAGCGGACCAGCCGGGTGTGGATCCAGGGCGACCTGCACGCCGAGAACTTCGGCACCTACATGGACGGCGCCGGCCGGATCGTCTTCGACGTCAACGACTTCGACGAGGCCTACCTGGGGCACGTCAGCTGGGACCTCCGCCGGTTCACCGCCAGCTTCGCGCTGCTGGCCTGGCGCAAGGCCCTCGGGGACGACGTCATCGCCGACCTGCTCCGCCGGTACCTGCACGCCTACCTCGACCAGGTCGCGGCGTTCACCCGGCTCGACGACGACCGGACCTTCGCCCTGGTCAAGGAGAACACCGAGGGTGCCGTGCACGAGGCCATCCTGCGGACGACGGCGCGCACCCGGCAGGCGCTGTTGGACCGGATGACCGTGGTGGAGAACTTCGAGCGGCGCTTCGCCGAGGGGCCCCGCAACCGCCGGCTGGAGGACGCCGAGCGCGACCGGGTGCTCGCCGCCCTCGACCGGTGGCGGGACACGGTGTACCCGCCCCGCCGGCGGCGGGACGTCGCCTACGACGTGAAGGACGTCGTCGCCACGGGCGGCTTCGGCATCGGCAGCGCCGGGCTGCCCGCCTACAACGTGCTCATCGAGGGGTACGACCAGGCTCTGGAGAACGACGTCGTCCTCTCCCTGAAGCAGGGCAACGTGCCGGCGCCGAGCCGGATCGTCCGGGACCCCGCCATCCGCGGCTACTTCGAGCACGAGGGCCACCGGACGGCGGTCAGCCAGCGGGCGCTGCAGGCCAACGCCTCGCAGTTCCTCGGGCACACCGAGATCGACGGCGTCGGGTTCGTCGTCCAGGAGCTCTCGCCCTACGAGGTCGACCTGGACTGGGAGGACCTCACCGAGCCCGAGGAGATCGCGCCGGTCATGACCCAGCTGGGGCGGGCGACGGCGAAGGTGCACTGCGTCGGTGACGTCGACAGCGACCACACGCTGGTGTCGTTCCAGACCGAGGAGGCGATCACCGCGATGGTCGGCGACCGCCGCGAGGAGTTCACCGAGGACGTCGTCGCGTTCGCCGCGGCGTACGCCCGGCGCACCCAGGAGGACCACCGGTTGTTCGTCGACGCCTTCCGCGCCGGGGACATCCCGGGGATCAGCTCGAGTGGCGCCCAACCGGTGCGCCGGTGACCCGGTCCGGCAGGTACCCGGCGATGCAGGCGGCGAGGTCGGCCGCCCGCCAGCGGTGCGCGATGCCGGGGATCTCGGCGCGCTCGGCGGAGGGGAGGGCCGCGACGATCGACTCGGCGGCGGCCGCCATGAACGGGAAGGTGGACGCGCCGAGGAGCACCGCCGTAGGCATCGTGACCGAGGCCCACAGCTGCCGCCGCGGCGCGGACTGCGTCCACGCCAGCGCCTCGGCGTCGGCCTCGAGGGTGGGTGCCATCCGCTCGAACAGCGGCCAGTGCGGCCCGGAGCGCATCTGCTCGAACCACTCCGGGGGCATGTCCTCGGTCCACAGCCGCCAGAGCCCCTCCCGGTCGTCGGCGGCCACCAGCGCCCGGACGGCGGCGAGGTACTCCGCGCCGGTGGTGCCCTCCTCGTCGTCGAGGGGCACCTCCCAGAGCACCAGCCGCTGCACGCCGGGGAGCTCCGCCGCGGCGGCGAGGGCGATCGCGCCGCCGGAGGAGCTGCCGTACAGCCAGGCGCGCCCGCCGACCACGCCGAGCAGGGCCCGGATCGCGGCCACCTCCCCGGCCAGCCCGAACGGCGGGTCGCCGCCGCTGTCGCCGCGGCCCGGCCGGTCGTGGTGGACGACGTCGAAGCCGCGCGCGGCCAGCTCGCCGCTCAGCGCGCGGGTGTCGGGGTCGACGGCGCGGAACTGCCCGGCACCGTCGACCAGGATCACCGGCTGGCCGGCGCCCTCCCGGTCGTAGGCGATCGGCACGCCGTCCGCGGTCCGCACGTACTCGGTCATGCGGTGCAGACCCCGTCCGGCCGCGGAACTCAGCGCCCGCCCGGCTCCCGCAGCATCCCGAGGTGCGGCCCGATGCCGGGCTTGTCGTAGGGGCCGGCGACCACGGTGAACCCCTGGCGCTCGTAGAAGCCCGCGGCCGTGGTCCGCGCGTCGCACCACAGCAGGTCCCCGCCGCGCGCCGCGACCAGGGCGACTGCGGCGTCGAGCAGGGCCCGGCCGACGCCGGTGCCGCGGGCGGCGGGATCGGTGGCCATGCCGCGCAGCTGCCACGGGGCGCGCGCCTGGCGCCACGGGCAGGGCGCGGGGGAGAGGCGGGCCACGCCGAGCACCTCGCGGTCCGCGCTGCGCGCCGCGAGGTGCACCGTCGCCGGGTCGTCGTCCCCGGGCATGCCGGCCGGGCCGCCGTTCCGCAGGACGGCGCTGCGCAGCGGCAGGACCACGTCGAGGCCGACTTCCTCGACGGTCACGGTGGTGCTGTCCACGCCGTTCAGCGGGCCCGACGGCCCCGGCGGGTGCGCAGGTAGTCGGCGACCACGTACTCGCCGAGCCGCTCGCTGTCGGGGGTGAACACCCGGCCGCCGGCCCGCTGGGTGATGTCGTGGACGAAGTGCACCAGCCCGGGCTCCGGGTCGAGGGCGAAGACGTTCATCGTCGCCCCGGACCGGGCCACCCGCTCCACCTCGGCGACGGTGCGCGCGATCGTCTCCGGCATCGGCGGCCAGCAGAAGAACGGCGTCCCGTCGTCCTCGAGGTGGGCGGTGGGCTCGCCGTCGGTGACCACCAGGACCACCGGCTCGGCGTCCCGGTGCCGGGCGAGGAACCGGCGGGCCAGGATCAGCCCGTGCTGCAGGTTGGTGCCCTGCAGCGTGTCCACCGACAGCTCGGCGAGGGTCTCCGGGCGCAGCACCTGCGCGGTGGAGGAGAACCCGATGATCTGGATCGCGTCCTGCGGGAAGCGGGTGGTCACCAGCGAGTGCAGCGCCATCGCCGTGGACTTGGCCGCCCCCCAGGTGCCGCGCAGCGCCATCGAGTAGGAGAGGTCGACCAGCAGGGCGACCGCTGCGCCGCTGCGCCGCTCGGTCTCGGCGACCTCGAAGTCCTCGACGGCGATCCGGACGTGCCGGTCGTTGGTCGTGCCGGGGGTGGTGGGGTGGGCTCGACGACGAGGCTCGTGCGCGGTGCGCAGGACCGCGTTCTTCACCGTCCGGACGACGTCCAGCGGCTGCTCGTCGCCGAACTGCCACTCGCGGCTGCCGCCGGTCAGCTCCCCTGCGGCGCCGGCGTCGGCCATGTCGTGGTCGCCGCGGCCGGTGGCGTCGAGCTTCGCGAACACCCGCCGCAGCGCGGTGGCCCCCAGCCGGCGGACCGCCTTGGGGGAGAGCTCCAGCTTGCCGTCGGAGCGGTTCAGGTACCCCTGGCGCTCCAGCTCCCGCTCCAGCTGGCGCAGCGCGGCGAGGTCGTCGACTGCCGGCCGGCCCAGCGCCCGCTCCAGCAGCTCCTCGTCGACGTCGGCCAGCGAGGCGCCGGCGTAGCCCTGGGAGAGCTGGTTGGACAGCGCCTCGAGGTCGGCGAGCTCGGCCACCGCGCTGGTCGCGTCGCCCAGGCCGAGCGACTGCTCGCCGTCGGGCACCTGCCCGCGCTGGCCCCACGGCAGGTCGGGTCGGGCCTGGCGGAGCGCGTCCTGCAGGTGCGCCATCTCGCTGGCCAGGCCCATGTCGGCCATGGTCTGCGCCATCAGGTCGGCCAGCTCGGCGCGCTGCTCGGCGGAGAGCCCGGCCATCATCCGCTCCTGCGCGGCGGCCCGGCGGGCGAGGGAGTCGATGAGCTCGTCGATGGACTGCGGGTCGTCCGGGAAGAACTGCCCGTGCTTGTCCATGAACTCGGCGAACTGCTCGTCGGTGTCCTCGCCGCGGTTGTGCGCGTCGATGAGCTGCGAGAGGTCGGCGACCATGTCCTTGACCGCCTGCATGTCCTGCTCGGTGGCGTTCTGCAGCGCCTGCTTCATCGAGGCGAAGGAGCTGTCGAGCACCTCCCGGCGCAGCAGGTCCTGGATCTGCTCGTAGGCCTGCCGGCCCTCCGGCGAGCGCCAGTCGTAGTCCTTGAGCGCCCGGACGGCGCCGGCGGTGTCCTCCGGCAGCGCGTCGAGCTCGGCCTCGGCCAGGCGGGCGGCGTCGTCGGGGTCGGGGAACAGCTCCCGCCGCTCGGCCTCCAGGGCCCGGTCGAGCAGCTCGCGGACCTCCTGGAGGGTGCCGTCCATGCGCCCGGCCTGGCGGGCCTGGCGCAGCCGGTCGCGCACCGACCGGCGCAGCTCGTCCAGGCCGCGCCGGCCGTCCATGCCCCGGCGCAGCAGCTCGCGCAGGGCCTCGCGGACCCCGCTGCCGCCGAGCACCGAGTCGCCGATCTCGTCGACAGCGCTGCCCAGGTCGTAGGGCGGGGCCAGCGGGTCGGGCCCGCCGTGCCATCTCGAGTAGCGGTGGCCGCGACCGCGGCGCGAGGTCATGGTCAGGCCCCGTAGACCGTGCGCGGGCCGTCGGTGTCCTTGGCCAGCCGCCGGGTGAGGTAGAGCCCCTCGAGCGCGAACTCCACCGCGGCGGCGGCCTGCTCGGCCGACTGCTCGCCCTCCGGCACGCCCAGCCGGCCCAGCAGCTCGGCCAGCTTCGGGATGGTGCCGAGCTGACCCAGCAGCGCCGCGGCGGGCACCAGCTCCCCGGACTCGACGGTCTCCCCGCCGGTGAAGTGCTCCTGCAGGCCGGTGAGGTCCAGGCCGGCACAGCGGGCGCGGAAGGTCTGGGCGGTCGCCTGGCGCAGCAGGTGCTCGAGGATCTCCAGCTCCCGCTCGTCGTCCGGGTCGGTGCCCGCGTCGGCGAACTCGACCTTGCCGCGGCTGGCCGGGACGACGCTGGGCAGGTCGACCACCCGCGCCACCGGCCGGGTCTCCCCGGCCACGGCGGCCCGGCGGACGGCGGAGGCGGCGACGGTCTCCAGCCCGGCGATGGCGAACCGGGCGCTGACCCCGGAGCGCTGGTCGACGTGGCTGGACTCGCGCACCAGCCGGGCGAAGCGGGCGACGATCTCGGCGAGGTGCTCGGGGATGACCGGCGCGTCGAAGTGCCCGTCGCCCGCCGCGGTGCCCTGCGGTCCAGCACCCGTCCCGCCGAGCCAGCTGGTGTGCGCCTCCTGGTGCAGCAGCCGGATCTCGTCGGCGAGCTCGAGCGGGTAGTGGGTGCGCACCTCGGCGCCGAAGCGGTCCTTGAGCGGGGTGATGATCCGCCCGCGGTTGGTGTAGTCCTCGGGGTTGGCGCTGGCCACGAGCAGCAGGTCCAGTGGCAGCCGCACCCGGTAGCCGCGGATCTGGATGTCGCGCTCCTCGAGCACGTTGAGCAGCGCCACCTGGATCCGCTCGGCGAGGTCGGGCAGCTCGTTGACGCTGAAGATGCCCCGATTGGTGCGCGGCACCAGGCCGTAGTGCACCGTCTCGGGGTCGCCCAGGGTGCGGCCCTCGGCGACCTTGATCGGGTCGACGTCGCCGATGAGGTCGCCGACGCTGGTGTCCGGCGTCGCCAGCTTCTCCCCGAAGCGCTCGCTGCGGTGCAGCCAGCCGACCGGCGTCGCGTCGCCGTGCTCGGCGATCTGCCGGTGCGCCCAGACGCTGATCGGGTGCAGCGGGTGCTCGTTGAGCTCGCTTCCGGCCAGCACCGGCGTCCACTCGTCGAGCAGGCCGACCAGCGTGCGGATCAGCCGCGTCTTGCCCTGGCCGCGCTCGCCGAGGAGCACGAGGTCGTGGCCGGCGATGAGGGCGCGTTCCACCTCGGGGACCACGGTGTCCTCGAACCCGACGATGCCGGGGAGCGTGGGCTCGCCGGCGCCCAGGCGGGTGAGCAGGTTGGCGCGGATCTCGGCCTTGACCGGCCGGAAGGTGGCCCCGCCGTCGCGGAGCTCGCCCAGGGTCGTGGGGGCGGGGGGAGCGGAGGCTGTGGTGCCCGGGTCCGTCACCCCAGCCACGGTACGACGCCGCTGCCGGTGGGGGCACCCGTTCGGCGGCTCCTGCCTGCGAGGATCGCTCCCGTGGTCGCAGCACGGGTGCCTCTGGTCAGCGGGGCGGACGTCGACGCCGCGGCCGCCCTCCTCGACGGCGTCGTCCGGCACACGCCGCTGGAGCACTCCCGCGCGCTGGCGGAACGGGCCGGCGGGGCGGTGTGGCTCAAGTGCGAGAACCTGCAGCGCACCGGCTCGTTCAAGATCCGCGGCGCGTACGCCCGGCTGGCCCGCCTGAGCGCGGACGAGCGGGCCCGCGGCGTCGTCGCCGCCAGCGCCGGCAACCACGCCCAGGGCGTCGCGCTGGCCGCGCAGCTGCTCGGCATCCGCGCCACGGTGTTCATGCCGGCACAGGCTCCGCTGCCCAAGGTGTCGGCCACCCGCGGGTACGGCGCGGACGCCCGTCTCGTCGGCCACGACCTCACCGAGGCCATGGCGGCGGCGGTCGACCACGCGCAGCGCACCGGCGCGGTGTTCATCCACCCGTTCGACCACCCCGACGTCATCGCCGGCCAGGGCACCGTGGGCCTGGAGGTGCTCGAGCAGTGCCCGGACGTCTCCACCGTCGTCGTCTGCACCGGCGGGGGCGGGCTGGTGTCGGGGATCGCCGCGGCGGTGAAGTCCCGCCGTCCGGACGTGCGCGTGGTCGCCGTCCAGGCCGAGGCGGCGGCCGCGTTCCCCGGGTCGCTGGCCGCCGGCCGGCCCGTGGCGCTCGCCGGGATGGCGACGATGGCCGACGGCATCGCCGTCGGCGCACCGGGCGAGCTCACCTTCGCCCACGTCCGCGACCTGGTCGACGAGGTGCGCACGGTCAGCGAGGAGGACCTCTCCCGCGCGCTGCTGTTCTGCCTGGAGCGGGCCAAGCTCGTGGTCGAGCCGGCCGGAGCCGCGGCCGTCGCCGCCGTGCTGGCCGACCCCGCGGCCTTCCGACCGCCGGTGGTGGCCGTCGTCTCCGGGGGCAACATCGACCCGGTGCTGCTGCTGAAGGTCGTGCAGCACGGCATGGCGGCGGCCGGCCGGTACCTGCGGCTGCGGCTGCGGGTGCCCGACCGCCCGGGGTCGCTGGCGGCGGTGCTCACCGAGCTGGCCGATACCGGCGCCAACGTGCTGGAGGTCGAGCACGAGCGCACGGCGACCCGCCTGGACCTCGGGGAGGTCGAGGTGTTCGTCGTCCTGGAGACCCGCGGTCCCGAGCACGCCGAGGAGGTCCTCGGCCGGCTGGCCGACGCCGGCTACGCGGTCACCACCGGCTGAGGGCGGACGCCGGCGCGGGAAAACCGGTCGGGGAGTGTCGCACCTCGCACCTACCGTGCCCGTCATGAGCGACGCGATGGTCGTCGAGGGGCTGGTCAAGCGGTTCGGCGCGACCACCGCACTCGACGGGGTGGACTTCACCGTGGCCGAGGGGGCGGTGCTCGGGCTGCTCGGGCCCAACGGCGCCGGCAAGACGACGGTGGTGCGCATCCTCACCACCCTGCTGCGGGCCGACGCCGGGCGGGCGGAGGTGGTGGGGCTCGACGTGGTGCGGGAGGCCGACGCGGTGCGCTCCTCCATCGGGCTGACCGGGCAGTACGCGGCCGTCGACGAGTACCTCACCGGGTTCGAGAACCTGGAGATGGTCGGCCGGCTGTACCGGCTCGGCCGCCGGGAGGCCCGGGTGCGGGCGGGCGAGCTGCTCGATCGGTTCGACCTGACCGGCGCCGCCGACCGGCCGGCCAAGACCTACTCGGGCGGCATGCGCCGGCGGCTGGACATCGCCGCCTCGCTGATCGCCCGGCCGCGCGTGCTCTTCCTCGACGAGCCCACCACGGGGCTGGACCCGCGCAGCCGGCTGTCGATGTGGGAGTTCATCGCCGACCTCGCCGGCGGCGGGACGACGATCCTGCTGACCACCCAGTACCTGGAAGAGGCCGACCGGCTCGCCGACCGGATGGTGGTCATCGACCGGGGGCGGGTGATCGCCCGCGGCACCGCCGACGAGCTCAAGGCGCAGGTCGGCGGGCAGCGGCTGGAGCTGACCGTGGGCGACGCCGGCGACCTCAAGGAGGCCGTCGGCCGGCTGCGGGTGCTCGCGGTCGACGAGCCGCGGCTGGACGAGTCGACCCGCCGGCTCTCCCTGCCGGTCAGCGGCGGGACCGACGACCTGGCCACGGCGCTGGGCCTCCTGGAGGGCAGCGGCATCGAGGTGCTCGACGTCGGCCTGCGCCGGCCCGACCTCGACGACGTCTTCCTGACCCTCACCGGCCACGCGGCGGAGGACGCCGCCGCGGAGGACGACGGCAACGGCACCGGGGCCGACCGGGCGCCGGCGCGGTCCGGGGGAGGTGCCCGATGAGCGCGCTGGGCGTGGCCCTCTCCGACGGCCTGACGATCACCCGCCGCAACCTGATCAAGGTCAAGCGGGTGCCGGACCTGATCGTCTTCGCGACGCTGTCGCCGATCATGTTCGTGCTGCTGTTCCGCTACGTGTTCGGCGGGGCGATCCTGCTGCCCGACGGCATCAGCTACGCGGAGTTCCTGCTGCCCGGGATCTTCGCCCAGACGGTCGTGTTCGGGAGCACCATCACCGGCGCGAGCCTGGCCGAGGACCTGCAGAAGGGGCTCATCGACCGGTTCCGGTCGCTGCCGATGTCGCGGTCGGCGGTGCTCGTCGGCCGCACGGTGGCCGACCTCGGGCTCAACGCCGTCTCCATCGTGGTGATGGCGCTGACCGGGCTGGTCGTCGGCTGGCGGATCCACTCGTCGGTCGGCGAGGCGATCGCCGGGTTCCTGGTGCTGCTGGTGTTCGCCTTCGCCATCTCGTGGCTGATGGCGGTCGTCGGGCTGCTGGTCCGCACCCCGGAGGTCGTCAACAACGCCAGCTTCATCGTGATCTTCCCGCTGACGTTCGTGGCCAACACGTTCGTGCCGCTGGAGACCTTCCCCGCGGTGCTGCGGACCTTCGCGGAGTGGAACCCGGTGTCCGCCGTCGTGCAGGCCGCCCGTGAGCTGTTCGGCAACACGGTGCCCGGCGCCCCGGTGCCGGACGCCTGGCCGCTGCAGAACCCGGTGCTCTACTCGGTGATCTGGACGGCGGTGATCCTGGCGGTGTTCGTGCCCCTGTCGGTGCGGCTCTACCAACGCACCGCGAGTAGGTGAGGTGGACCGGTCGCGGAGGCCCGGAGGGTCTCCCGACCGGGACACGGGGAGGGGGCTCGACGGCGGTCGGGGACGGCACGTGGCCGCGGTGCGGTTCCTGCGGGTGGGGGCCGGAGGCTCCCCGAGCGGGGACGGGGGTCTGGGGCTCGACGGCGGTCGGGGACGGCACGTGGCCGCGGTGCGGTTCCTGCGGGTGGGGGCCGGAGGCTCCCCGAGCGGGGACGGGGGTCTGGGGCTCGACGGCGGTCGGGGACGGCACGTGGCCGCGGTGCGGTTCCTGCGGGTGGGGGCCGGAGGCTCCCCGAGCGGGGACGGGGGTCTGGGGCTCGACAGCGGCCGGGGACGGCACGTGGCCGCGGTGCGGTCCGGAGGACCGCAGTGACATCGTGGGCGCCGATGAGCGCCGTCGACACCGCCCCCGCCGTCCCCTCCGCCGACAACCCGCTGCTCGCGCCGTCCCCGCTGCCGCTGCAGCTGCCGCCGTTCGCGGCGACCACCCTGGAGCACTGCCGCGAGGCGATGCTCGCCGGGATGGCCGAGCAGCGCGCCGAGGTGGCCGCCGTCGTCGGCTCGCCGGAGCCGCCCACGTTCGAGAACACCGTGGTCGCGCTCGAGCGGTCCGGGCGGCTCTACCGCCGCGCCGGGGCGGTGTTCCACAACCTCGCCTCGTCGGTCTCCTCCGACCGGCTGCGGGAGATCGAGCGCGAGCTGGCGCCCCTGGAGTCCGCGCACGCCGACGCCCTGCGCCTGGACCCGGCGCTGTTCGCCCGCATCGACGCCGTCCACGCCGCCCGGCACGAGGCCGGACTGGATGCCGAGGCGGTCCGGCTGGTGGAGCGCTACCACCTGGACTTCGTGCTCTCCGGCGCCCGCCTGGACGACGCCGGCCGGGCCCGGCTCTCGGAGCTGAACGGGGAGCTGTCCGCGCTGTCGACGACGTTCGGCCAGAACCTCCAGGTCGCGACCGAGGCCGCGGCGGTGGTCGTGGCCGACGCCGCCGAGCTCGACGGGCTGGGGCAGGAGCAGGTGGCCGCCGCCGCCCGCGCGGCCGGCGACCGCGGCGTCGAGGGCCACCTGCTGCCGCTGCTGCTGCCCACCGGCCAGCCGGTGCTGGCCAAGCTGCGCAACCGCGACCTCCGCCGCCGCGTCTTCGAGGCCTCGGTGGACCGGGCGTCGGACGGCGAGCACGACAACGGCCCGATCGCGGCGCGGATCGCCCGGCTGCGGGCCGAGCGGGCCCGGCTGCTCGGCTTCGACACGCACGCCGACCTGGTGCTCGCCGACTCGACCGCGCGGACCACCGCGGCGGTCGACGGGATGCTCGCCCGGATGGTGGGACCGTCCCTGGCCAACGCGCAGGCCGAGGCGGCCGTGCTGGCCGAGGTCGCCGCCGCCGACGGGGTGACCGACCTCGCGCCGTGGGACTGGGCGTTCTACAGCGAGCGGGTGCGGGCGGAGCGGTACGCCGTCGACACCGCGGCCCTGCGGCCCTGGTTCGAGCTGGAGCGCGTGCTGGTGGACGGCGTCTTCCGGGCCGCCGAGCTGCTGTACGGGTACCGCTTCACCCCGCGGCCGGACCTCGCCGGCTACCACCCCGACGTCCGTGTCTGGGAGGTCACCGGCGAGGCGGGGGAGACCGTCGGCCTCTACCTCGGCGACTACTACGCGCGGGAGGGCAAGCGGGGCGGCGCGTGGATGAGCTCGTTCGTCACCCAGTCCCGGCTGCTGGACACCAAGCCCGTGGTGGTCAACAACCTCAACGTCACGCGCGGCGCCGACGGGCAGCCGACGCTGCTGACCCTCGACGAGGTCGACACGCTCTTCCACGAGTTCGGCCACGCGCTGCACGGGCTGAGCTCGGCGGTCACCTACCCCCGGTTCGCCGGCACCAGCGTGCCCCGCGACTTCGTCGAGTTCCCGAGCCAGGTCAACGAGATGTGGGCCCTGTGGCCGGAGGTGCTCGGCAACTACGCCCGGCACGTCGAGACGGGGGAGCCGCTGTCGGCCGGCGTGGTCGAGGCGATCGAGGCGGCCCGGCTGTGGGGTGAGGGGTTCGCGACGCTGGAGTACCTGGCGGCCACCCTGCTCGACCAGGCCTGGCACCGCATCACCCCGGAGACGGAGGTCGGCGACCCGGCGGAGTTCGAGCGGGCCGCCCTGGAGGCCGCCGGCGTCGCCTACGCGCTGGTCCCGCCGCGCTATCGAACGACGTACTTCCAGCACGTCTTCGCCGGCGGCTACGCGGCCGGCTACTACTCCTACATCTGGTCGGAGGTGCTCGACGCCGACACCGTGGAGTGGTTCCGGGAGAACGGCGGCCTGCGCCGGGAGAACGGCGACGTCTTCCGCGAGCGGCTGCTGGCGGTCGGGGGGTCGGTCGACCCACTGGAGGCCTTCCGCGCCGTCCGGGGCCGGGACGCCGACCCGACGCCGCTGCTGCGCCGCCGCGGGCTGCTCAGCCCCGCGGCCACGGGGCTGGACTCCGGGGAGGGCCAGGACCCCAGCTGAGACCGCCGAGCGGGGGGGGCACCGGGCGGTGTGGTCGCGGGGGGGCTAACCCGCCGGGGGGGTCAACCCCCGCGAGCC